>JBBQXV010000197.1:0-17797 GCA_038209335.1 Polyangiales bacterium
CCCCAGCGCGCATCCGGTCGATCGCGTTCCCGACGCGCGAGCGCGAACAGCAGCTCGCGCGCGCCATCGCGAGCTACGCGCGCAACGCGAGCGACCACGGCACCGCGTGCGAAATCGTCGTCACCGACGCGTCGACGACTGCGGACGCGCGCGCGCGATGTCGCGCTCGACTCGACGCGCTCGGCCGCGAGCTCGATCTCTCGATCGCCTACGCCGGCGCGATGGAGATCGAGCGATACGCCGCCGTCGTCGCGCAAGAATCGGGGGTCGCGCTGGACGTCGTGCGCTTCGCGCTTCTCGACACCGAGGGCATCGGCCGCACGATCGGTGCAAACCGCAACGTGCTCCTGCTCCACCACGTCGGCGAAGCGTTCTTGAGCGCCGACGACGACACCGAAGCTCGGCTCGCAGCGTCGCCCGAAATGGAGGGAGGTATCTGCTTCTCGAGCCAGGCGCGCGAAGAGGCGTGGTTCTTCGCCGACCGAGCCGCGGCCGTCGCCGCTGCGCCGGCGTGGGACGGCGGTCTCGTCGCGCTCCACGAACACCTCCTCGGCCGGCGCTTCTCGAGCATCGTGCGCGACGCTGTCGCGGAAGGAGACTCGGTTGACGTCGATGAGCCCACATCGGCGATGATGCGTGACATAGCGGACGGTTCGGGTCGCGTGGTCCTCTCCTTCACCGGACTCTACGGCGACTCCGGCATGGGCGATGCGCAGAGCCTCGCGCTCGGGATCTCCACGCCGACCGGCCGGCGCGCCACGCGAAGCGCCGACGCCTACCGCGTCGCTACGACGAGCCGCGAGATCCTCAAGATGGTCGCGCAAACGACGATCGCGCCACCCAGCGGGTCGTGCATGACGACGTCGGTCGCTTTCGACCATCGCGATCTCCTCCCGCCGTTCTGCCCGGTTGGCGTCGAAGACCGCCTCTTCGGCCTCACGCTCTCGAAGCTCAGCGGCCGCTACAGCGCGTTCGTCCCGTTCGCGATCTTCCACGCCGCGAGCGCTGGCCGTACGTACGCACCGATCGTCGCGCGTCATGTCGCATTCAACGATCTCGTGGAGCCGCACATCGCGGCGTTTCCGTTCGAGGCGAGCGTCGGAGACGCGGCGAGCCGACTCGAAGCGCTGGGCGACTCGCTCGTCGCTCTTGGCGCGGCATCGGCCGGTGACTACGAGAGCTATCAGCGCGATCGAATCCTCTCCGCCGACGAGAACGCCGCCGCGCGCTTGAGCGCGCTCCTCGCGCTTCACACCGCGGCGCCGCCGTACTGGCGAGCCGACGTGGAGGCACGACTCGCGCACATCCGCGCGCGAGCCGACGACGACGCCTACGCCGTACCGATCGATCTGTTGGAGGGACGCACGCGCGAGGAAGCGTGCGCGCTCGGGCAGCGCCTCGTCGGCAAGCTCGGCGAGTTGCTCCGCGCGTGGCCGGCGATCGTCGACGCCGCGAAGCGGCTCCGCGCGCGGAACGTGCGCATCGCGACCATGTAGCTTCGACCGGATGGCAGCTCAACCACCGCCACCCCCGTCTTTCGGTTTCGGGACGCAGACGGGACCCGATGTCTGGATGCCGCAGCACTGCGTGAAGCAGTCGTCCCAGTCCCAGCACGATCCCGGAGCGGTAGGCGCGATCGCGTTGCAACTGTTCTTGCAGGCGTCCTGATTCGTCTTGCCGCCGCACGAGTAGGTCGCGAACGCGGTTCCTCCGCCCGTGTTCGCCCCGCACGCACCGCAATACGCACCCGTCGATCCGCCCTGGTAGGTGCCGCTGTTGGTCGTTCCGCCCGGGCAGTTGTTGCAGCACGTGTAGTAGTGCACGCCGCTGGAGCCGCCCCGATTGTAGTTCGTGCACGGCTCATACGGCGGCGGAGGCGTCGTCGGCTTGGCGTCGCTGCCACCGTCGGCTGCGGTTTCGGCACTCACGCCATCGCCCGCCGGCTCGCTGGGATCCAGAGCACACGCCGTCCCGGCGATCGGCGAGATCGCGATCGCGATCGCGACGAGACGCCGAGAGCTCGCCCACACCGTCTCTGTCGGTCCGCGCGGCCGCATTGCACCCAGTTCTCCGTCGACACGACTTGCAACGCGTCGCGATCGGACGCCGAGTCCGACGCCGAAGACACCCAGAACCTCGATGATTGCTCGCATGTCAGCAGCCTCCCTTCCGACGGAGAGTGGCTACGCACGTCTCGTGCCTCGGCGCGAATCCCGCGCGAATCCGGCTTCGATGAGCGTGCGATGCAACGCGCTGTAAAGAGATTGCGCGTCGTTGTGAAGTGATTGCTCTGCTCGGCCCAAGGGCTGTCGGTTCGCGTGACGCACGTGCACTCGTCGACGAGCTCGACGCCATGCTCGCGCGCCGCGGGCTCGGTGTTCTCCGCGGAGCCATGACCGTCCTCGCGGACTCGCCGCCCGCGAAAGATCCGTTGCCTCGCGTAAGTCCCGGAATTGTAAAAGGTGGTGGGCCAAGACAGACTTGAACTGTCAGCCAACGGATTAAGAGTCCGCTGCTCTACCAATTGAGCTATTGGCCCGCGCCTTCGGCGATGCTGCCGCCTCGACGTCCCCGCTTTTAGGCGGGGTCGGCTACGTATACGGCGGTGCGTCAGGTGTCAAGCGCGGCCCCTTTCTGCTAGACGGAGGGCGTGCGTTCCTTCGTCGTCGGCGGTGCGGGTTTCATAGGGAGTCACCTGGTGGATCGGCTCGTCGAGCGCGGCCCGGTGACGGTGTTCGACAACCTCACCGTCGGCAAGCGCGAGTTCCTCGAAAAGGCGCTCGCGAGCGGGAAGGTGACCGTCGTGAAAGGGGACGCGCTCGATCCGGCGCTCCTGACGAAGACCATGGCGGGGCACGACGTGGTGTTCCACTTGGCGGCGAATCCCGAGGCGCGTTGGGGTCTCGAGCGGACGCGGCTGGACCTCGAGCAGGGGACGATCGCGACGTACAACGCGCTCGAAGCGGCGCGCCTCAACGGCGTCGGCAAGTTCGTCTTTTCGTCGAGCGGCACCGTGTACGGCAACGTCACCGAGCCGTGCGGCGAGGGCGATCTCGGATCGCTCCCGATTTCGCTCTACGGCGCGAGCAAGTTCGCCGGCGAAGCGATGGTCGCCGCGTACGTCGAGTGCTTCGGCCTCCGCGGCTTCATCACGCGCTTCGGCAACGTCGTCGGTCCGCGCGGAACGCACGGCGCGATCCTCGATTTCTGCAAGAAGCTCAAAGCGCACCCCGAGTTCCTCGACGTCCTCGGCGACGGCCGGCAAGCGAAGCCGTACTTGCACGTCACCGACTGCACATCGGGCATCCTCCACGTCCTCGACAACGGGCCCGATCCGCTCAACGTCTACAACCTCGCGCCGCCCGACACGACGAGCGTAAAGCGCATCGCCGAGCTTTGCATCGCGGCGTCGCCGAACACGAGCGCGCGCATCGAGTACGGCGGCGGAACGCAGGGCTGGCCGGGCGACGTGCCGCTCTCGCGCATCAAGCCGGACAAGCTCGCGGCGCTCGGATTCAAGGTCCGCTTCACGTCGGACAAAGCCGTCGAGCAAGCCGAGGGCGAGGTCGCGCGCGAGGTCTTCGGAGGCGCCGCGTAGCGTGCAGCAGGTCGCGATCCTCGCCGGTGGTCTCGCGACGCGGATGCAACCGCGGACGCTGACGGTGCCGAAGTCGATGCTCGACGTCGCGGGGCGGCCGTTCGTCGATTGGCAGCTCGAGAAGCTCGCGGCGTGCGGGTACGACGACGTCGTGATGTGCATCGCGCACCTCGGCGAGCAGATCCGCGCGCACGTCGGCGACGGCGCGCGCTTCGGGATGCGCGTGCGGTACGCCGAAGAGGGACCGAAGCTCCTCGGCACATGGGGAGCGCTTCGCGCGGCGATCGATCTTCTCGCGCCGACCGTGCTCGTGACGTACGGCGACAGCTACCTTCCGTTCGACTACGCGGCGCCGCTGCGCGCGCTCGACGCCGATGGCCAAGGCGACGCGAGCACGTGCGACGGCGTCATGAGCGTCTTCAAGAACGAAGGCAAATGGGACCCGTCGAACGTCGTCACCGACGGCGCGTGGGTCGTCCGCTACGAGAAGGGGACCGGCGATCCCGCGTTCGATCACATCGACTACGGCGCGCTCGCGCTGAGGCGCGACCTCATCGCCGCGTTGCCGCTCGGCGAAGTGCGCGGCCTCGACGCGCTCCAGCGCGATCTCGCGGCGCGGAAGCGCTTGCGAGCCCACGTCGCGCATGCGAGGTTCTTCGAAATTGGCTCGCCGGAAGGGCTTGCCGCGTTGGAAAACGAGCTCTCGTCGCGCACAGGAGGCGCCAGATCGTCATGATCGTATCGCGCGCACCGGTTCGCTTCTCGCTCGGCGGCGGCGGGACCGATCTTCCCAACTACTCGCGCGAGCACGGCGGGTTCCTCGTCGCCGCGGCGATCGACAAGTACATCTTCGTCTGCGCCGCGCGCCGCTTCTACGACTCGATCCGCCTCGCGTATTCGAAGATGGAGCTCGTCGACAACGTCGATCAAATCGAGCACCGCATCTACCGCGAGGCGCTCCGCTTCGCGAACATCAACAAAGCGATCGAGCTCCAAAGCTTCGCCGACGTGCCCGCCAACTCGGGCCTCGGATCGTCGAGCACGTTCACCGTCGCGCTGATGAACGCGCTCCACGCGTACAAGGGCGAGTTCGTCCCGACGCAGCAGCTCGCCGAAGAGGCGTGCCACATCGAGATCGACGTCCTCAAAGAACCGATCGGCAAACAGGATCAGTACATCAGCGCGTTCGGCGGAATCACCGCGTTCACGTTCAACAAAGACGGCTCGGTCGAGGTCGAGCGCGTGCAAGTGCGCGACGAAGTGATGGACGAGCTCGAGTCGAACCTCGTCATCTTCTATTCGGGCGTCGAGCGCGCAGCGTCGAGCATCCTCAAAGAACAAGGCGCGGCGATCAAAGGCAACACCGACGACGCGGTCGCGCGCATGCATCGCATCAAAGAGCTCGGCTACGAGACGCGGCGGCTCTTGATGTCGGGCGAGACGGATCTCTACGGCGATCTCCTCCACGAGCACTGGACCAACAAGCGCAAGCTCGCGAGCAAGATGACCGACAGCGTGATCGACGAGCACTACGAGGCCGCGCGTCGCGCCGGCGCGATCGGCGGCAAGCTGATGGGCGCAGGCGGCGGCGGGTTCTTCATGTTCTACGTTCGCCCCGCCGAGAAGCGCCGCGTCTACGAGACGATGATCGCGCGCGGGCTCAAGCCGCTCCGTTTCAAATTCGACTTCGACGGTGCGCGCATCGTCGCCAACTTCCACCGATCGTAGGCACCACGACCATGACGACCTTCGCCAAGCAGTTCCTCGACGAGAGCATCGCCCTCATTCAAAAGCTCGACGCCGACGCGATCGAATCGCTCGCGACCGGCATCGCCGGCGTGCGTGACGGCGGCGGGCGGCTCTTCATCTTGGGCGTCGGCGGATCGGCCGGGCACGCGGGCCACGCGGTCAACGACTTCCGAAAGATCTGCGGCCTCGAGTCGTACGCGCCGACCGACAACGTCTCCGAGCTCACCGCGCGCGTGAACGACGAAGGCTGGGACACGTGCTTCTCCGAGTGGCTCAAGGTGTCGCGTCTTCGCGCGGGCGACGGCGTGCTCGTCTTCTCGGTCGGCGGCGGCAACCGCGAGAAGAACGTCAGCGTGAACCTCGTGCGCTCGCTCGAGCTCGCGAAGGAACGCGGCGCGAAGATCTTCGGCATCGTCGGGCGCGACGGCGGCTTCACCAAACAGACGGCCGACGCGTGCGTCGTCATTCCGACCGTCGCCGCCGAGCGCGTCACGCCGCACACAGAAGGCTTCTGCGCCGTCGTGTGGCACTTACTCGTCAGCCACCCGGCGCTCGCGAAGTCGGTGACGAAGTGGGAGTCGGTGAAGTAGGCGCCGTGCAGAACGCGGCCGTCTTCCTCGATCGTGACGGCACGCTCATCGACGTCGTGCGCGACGAAGAGGCGGGCGCGATCGGCGTCGCGTTTCATCCGAAGCAGATCCGACTGCTCACGGGCGCCGTCGACGGGTTGAAGATGCTGCGCGACGCGGGCTACGTCCTCGCGATCGCGACGAACCAACCCGGGCCGGCAAAGGGACAGTTCTCGGCCGACGCCGTCAAGCGAACGAACGCCGCGCTCGTCGCGAGGCTCGCCGCCGAAGGGATCGTGATCGCGCAGGTTGCAGTCTGCATGCATCATCCCGACGGCGGAGAAGGCGGCGACGCATCACTCGTCGGTCCGTGCGATTGCCGAAAGCCGCTCCCCGGGCTCTTGAATCAGCTCGTCGACGCGCTCGGCGTGACGCGCGAGTCGTGCTGGATGGTCGGCGACAGCGCGGGCGACGTCGAAGCGGGGCGCGCGGCGGGCGTGCGTACGGCGCTCGTCTTCGCGACCAACCGCTGCGAGCTCTGCCCGCTCCGCGAAGGGGCCACGTCGCTGCGCGTTCAGCCCGACGTGCACGGGCCGACGCTCGTCGAGATCGCAAAAGCGATTCTCGCCGCTCCTCCCCTTTGAAATTCGTTCGGGTTCGCGCTCTCATCGAACCATGGCGGATCCGAAGGTCACGGTGGCGCGAGGAGCACGCAAGGTACCCATCGACGAAATTCGCGACGCGCGTATCACTACGGCGTTTCGCGCGGCCGCGAAGGACATCGGCGGCAAGCTCGACGCCATCAAGTGCCCGACCCACGCGAAGAGCGCGACCAACGTGCGCCTCCACTTCGAACGCAACGGCGGCGTCGATCTCCAATACGACTCGTGCTGCGGCGATCTCGGAAAGAAGATCAGCGAGGCGCTCGGCTGAACGTCAGCGGCGGCGCGCGACCGCGACCATCTGCTCGCCCCAACGCGACAGGTTCAAATAGAACATCCCGTTGAGCGACTTGCCGAAGACGGTGTGCGCCGCGCCGATGAGGGTCTCCGCGACCGCGCCCTGCTTCTTCGGCGCGCCGTTCGCCTTCGACTCGTCCTCGACCGCGAAGAGCCCCGCGACGCGCACCGCTTCTCGGTACAGCGAATGGAACGGAAAGCCCCACGCCTTCACCGACACGATCTCGAGATCCGCGTCGGCGAGCAAATCGTGGAGCATCGTCGTCGTGTAGTGGCGCACATGCCCGATCGCTTTGTCGAAGCGCGACATGCGACCGCCAGGAACCGTGACGATGATCGTTCCGCCGGGCGCCGTCAGCAGGCGCAGACGCTTCACGGCGAGCGCGGACTCGGCGATGTGCTCGACGACCTCGGAGCAGACGACGAGATCGTTCTTGCCGATGTACTTCGCGTGCTTCGTCTCGAAGTCGTCGGCGACGAGATCGACCGTGAAGAGATCGAACGTCGGGTTGTGGCGGCGGCTGTCGATGATCGATTGCTCGGAGACGTCGCAGCCCCGGATCTCTGCCGACGGAAACTGCGCGGCGAGCAGGCGAACGAGCTGACCTTGTCCGCACCCGACGTCGAGCACGGTGCGCGCGCCCGGCGCGTAGCGAGCCGCCGCGCGAACGACCTGACGACGCCGATGAATCGCGGCCGGATTGACGGCGTCGAGGTGCGCGTACTTGCGCCACATGTCGTCGTAGAACGCGGCCGTGTCCTCGGATTGCGCGTGAGGGCCGGTCGCGTCGCCGCCGGAATGACCTGTCATCCGCGCTACCTACGATCGAACGAGGTCGAAGACAACTCCTCGCGCGGCATGGTACTCACGCCGCAGGGTGAATCCCGCATCTCCCAGCCTCGAACGCATGGCACGTATCGCGGGCTGGATCGCCGCCGTGTGGTTCGGCCTCGCCGCGGCGTATGGAGTGTTCGGCGCGCTCGGCGGCGGTCACTACGCGGCCGCGTCCGGCTCGGCGCTCTCCGCCGAGAACATGATCACGTGGAAGATCATCGCGCCGTTCTGGGAGTACACGGTCACTCCGCCGATCCCGTCGCAGTACTACTGCCACCACCCGTTCCTCTGCTTCTGGGTCTACGTCCCGTTCGTCGCGATCTTCGGGCACCACAGTTGGTACCTGTTCATCCCGGCCGTGCTCATGAGCGCGTCGACGGCGCTCTTGATCAACCGCGCGGCCATGCGCGTGTGGGGTCCGCTCGGCGCGATGGCGGCGACGGCCGGCTTCTCGATGATGCCGATCTGCCTCGCGTACTCGAACTTCAACGCGCTCGAGGTGCCGACGATCTTCGGGTGGGCGCTCTTCTTCTGGGGCCACACCGGGATGCTGCGCACGTGGAAGATGCGCTACGTCCTCGCGAGCGCGATGGGCGCGGCGGTCACGGCGACGGCCGACTGGATCGGCTACGTCGTGCTCGGGCTGATGCTCGGTTGGACGATGCTCCGGATCGTCTTTCCCGCGCGCATCTTCCCGCCGATCAAAGTTCGCCGGTACGCGCAGTGGTGGATCCTCACGGCCACGGTCACGTGCGCGCTCTTCGGCTTCTGGCTCTTGCTGTTCAACAAGTACGGCACCATCAACGATCTCCTCGGCAGCGCGAGCACGCGGAGCTCGGGCGGGAACATGCCGCTCGCCGACGCGATCGAAGCGCGTCGCTACCGCGTCGACGTCTCGTTCACGCCGTTCGCGATCCTCATCGGAAAGATCGCCGCGCCGATCGCGGTCATCCGTCTCATCGTGAAGCGCCGCGACGAAGAGATGTTCTCCATCGCGTGCCTCCTCGCCGCGACGATTCAATACGTCGGCTTCAAACAGGGCGCAGACATCCACGTCTTCTGGCCGCACTACTTCGGGATCTATTTCGCGTTCGCGTTCGCGCAGCTGGTTCTCTCGCTGCGTTGGCTCTTTCTGAAGCTCTTCGTGTTGCTCAAGCGCCCTTGGGCGGCCAACGCGTCGTACGCCGCTGCGGGCGGGTTCGTCGTCCTCTTCGTGATCGCGATGCTCCCCGACGCGCTCCGCGGAATGCGCGAAGGGCGCGAGACGTGGGGGCGCTACAACGAGGAGCGCATCCGCAGCGAAGCGGACGCGGTGCGCGTGGTCGAGAGCATCGCGCCGAGGATGCCGCCGGGCGCGACGCTCGACGCGCACGCGCACATGCATTGGTCGTGGCACCTGTCGTGGGCGACACACGGTCTTCACACGGATCTGCCCAGTATTCCGAAGCGCGGTGGCGACATCGAGGGCCACCCGTTCTACGTCGCGCGCATCGGCGGGCTCACGGCGGCCGAGATCAAGGCGCTCGCGTCCGATTTTCATCTCGAGATCTACGGCGAGTTCATCGTCGCCGATCGCCGCCGATCGCCCGGGCCGCTCGACGCGTACGTCTTCGAAGAGAAATCGAAGAACCCGTTCGAGTGGTATTTCTTCGGCGCGTCGGATCCAGGAAAGCTCGTCCACGATCCGTTCTCGACGTGGGAGTGGCGGACGCACCTCGATCAACCGGCGACGGCGCCGACCGAAGCGCCGCGCACGCCGGAGCAGATTCGCATCGCCCACAACATCGCGATCGCCGAAGGCAACCTGCCGCGCGCCGCCGAGCTCCGCCAACGTCTCGAAGCGATGGTGACGAAGGACGCAGCGACCGACTTCACGCAAGGCGTGCGCCTCGTCGGCATGCGCCACGTCGACGGCGGCGGACCGCGCTACGACGCGCTCGTCTTCGCAGCCCAAGGCGCGCCGAAGTGCGAAGCCCAGTTCGGCGTCCACGCCTTCGTCACCGCAAAATCGTCATGGAGCTGGGTCGCCCCAGATCCCCTCGTGCGCGACCTCACGCAAGCGATGGTGATGCCGGCAACGCTATGGAAGCCCGGCTACCTCTACGCGATCCCCGCGTGGCTCTACCACCGCACCGGCGTAGAACGTTACGAAGCCGTCTTCTGGTGCCGCGACGGCGTCACCGCGCCGGAGCGCATCGGCGCCCCGAACGCCCTAGACATCATGACGCTCTACTAACGCACTCTCGAACAAAAAAATCTCGGCGCCCTTGGCCCCTTGGCGCCCTTGGCGACCCCTCTCGTCAGTCCTTAACGGACACCGCAAACGTATTGAGCCCGAGCTTGTGGTACCGCATCCGAATCTTGCTCGGACGAAACCCCGCCCGCACCAGCAGCGGCCAGAGCTCCCGCTTCGCGTAGTAATTCTTGTGATCGTCGATCGAGTCGGCCGTGCTCATCCCGAGCTTGAACGCCGAGACCTCGAGGAACACTTTGCCCGCCCAGTTCGGCACGTTGATGATGAGCGAGCCGCCCGGACGAAGCAGGCGACGGCACTCCTTGAGCGCGTCGACCGGCTCCCACAAATGCTCGAGCACCGAGATCATCATCACGACGTCGAAGCTCTCGGACGGCAGCGCGCCGACGTGTTGCTCGGCGTTGCCTTCGAGGAACGTGAGGCGCGACGACGCGCGCGCGGTCTCCTCGACGCTCTCGTCGATGCCGACGCCGCGGCCGATGCGATCGCCGAGCGCGACGAGGACGTGCGCGCGATGGCCGCAGCCGATGTCGAGCACCGCAGGTTGCGGGTAGCGTTTGACGACCTCGAAGATGGGACGGAGCGAGAGGTACGCGCCGACGCGATCGACGAACGTGAGCTTGCTCTTCCCGAGCGCTTCGGTGGCCATGCGCTTCACTACCTCAAGACGGAGTTTCGTGGGAAGCGCCGCGACGCCGCCGCATCCTCGCCGCCGCGATCACGAGCGCGCCAATCGCGAGCACCGGCAACGCGAGCGCGACGCCGAGCGTTCGCGGGCGGTAGCGAAACGCGATCGTCTCGTCCTGCGCCGTGAGCTCGTACGCGTTGACGCTTCGAAGCGAAATCGTCGGCACGCCGTTCGCGCGCCAGCTCTCGTCCCAGTTCTGATTCAAGACGACGCGATCGCCCACGCGCGCACCGGCGATGCGCACGACCATCTCGTTCGGCGACCAGCGGACGAGCTCGACGCTCCCCGTGCCCGACTCGACGTACACCTCGCCGCGGTAGCCATCTTCGCCGATCCCCGTCGCGCCGAGACCCGGCGGGCGATATCCCAAGTGCGCCCACGTCGTGTGGTTGAACGCGTGGAACGTGCTGCATCGAATGACGCCGATGCTCGCTTGGTGGATCGTCACCGATGCCGGTCCGTTCGCGTCGCCGTACGCGAGCTCCGGCGGCACTTCGTAGAGCTGCTCGTAGCGATCGCGACGTTCTACCTTCGGAAGCACGACGCCGAACCCCTTCGCGAGCGCGGGACGCGACTCGTGCGCGATCGGGATCGCGATCATGCACACGAGCGCGACGACGAGCGCATCGACGAGACGCGGCCGCGCGGTGCGCGCACGAAGCTCGGCGAGCTTAGCCTCGCCCACGGCGGCCGCGGCGATCGTCACGAAGAGGAGCCCCGTGTATTCGAAGCGCGACGGCACATGCTGCGACGTGAACGGCGGAATCAGGTGAAGGACGAACCACGGACCGATCATCCCGAGCGAGAGCACGAGGAAGACGAACCCGGTGATGCGTACCGCGCGGAGCGTCGCGTCTTTCGGATTCTTCCACGCGCCGATCGCGATCGCGGCGAGCGCGAACGCGCCGATGTAGATCCCGTACTCGTGCCAGGCCCAGTCCGTGTGCCAGAACGGCCACGACGTGCGATCCGACGTCGTCGACGTGAACGTGCGCACGAACGAGATCGGATCGAGGTACTCGCGCGACATGACGGTGCGCGGGAACTTCGACATCGTGTCGACGAGCGGGACGAGCTTGGGCGCGGCGAACGCCACGCCGAGCACGAGTGCGAGCAGACCGTTCGCGATCGGCCGCCACGACTTCGCGCGGTACGCCAGGAGCACGCCGGAAATGCCGAGCGCGAGCGCCGTGTGCGGGAACGGATAGATGCCGCCTGTGTAGACGAGGAGCGCGAGAAACACGGCGGTCGCGGCGATCCATCGCAGACGCGCGCGCGCGTCGATCGCGTCGTTCGCCCGCAAGAAGCTCCACATCGCCCACGGCAACCACGCGAACGTGAGATGCCACGCGTGACCGGCGCCCGCCTGCAGCGCCCACCGCGAGTTCAGCACGGTGACGACGCACACCGCGCCGACCACGAGCGGATCCTTGCAGAAGCGCGCCGCGAGGAGCCACGTTCCCGCGAGCGCGATCAAAAGGAAGATCACGATCTCGGCGCGCAACGCGACCGTCAGCGGCAACAGCAGATACGCCGGCAACGCGGGCGAGACGACCGTCGTCGCGCTCTCGGGCGCCGCCCACGCGGGATGCCCGCCGCACGTGAACGGATCCCAAAACGGAAACTGACGAAAGCGCACGATCGAGTCGACGACGAGGAGCCGGTACGACTCCATCGCGTCCCAATCGTGCGAGCCGTACGTCGACGTGTCGCGCGCGAGATCGAGGCACACGTACGCGGCCGTCACGGCGACGATCGCGAGAGCGAGCACCGTGCGCAGCCGCGACGACTTCATCCGCGGCGGCGCGTCGCGAGCATGCGAAAGCTCAGCGCCTCGGTCTCGTCCGGCATCGCGCGATCGAGCACGCGCGCGCCCGCGCTCACCGACGCCATCAGCGGGATCACCGCGGGCATCGTCCAGATGCGCGGCGCGGTGCGCGTCGTCGCTTCTTGGCTCAGCTTGCCGAGCGCTTGCGTGACGCCGCCCATGCGCGCGACGCGAAACGCGAGGTACGAGTTGAGCTTGTGCCCGAGCAAGCTCCAGATGCTCCCTTGCGGGACGATCTCGATGACGTCGAGCCCGGCGCGCTCGGTCATGTAACGAAGGCCGTGCGGGCTGTACCGAAAGTAGTCGTGCGGCTCTTCGTGCAGTCGAAACGAGAACGGGACGTTGACGATCAAGAGACCGCCCGGCCGAAGCACGCGCGCCATCTCGTTCACGAGCTGCTGCGGCTCCGGCGTGTGCTCGAGCACTTGCACGTTGAGCACGGTGTCGAAGCTCGCGTCGTCGAACGGGAGTCGCGTGCCGTCGTAGTAGACGTCCGGACCGGAGCTTCGCTTCGCTGCGTGCGTGAGCCCGAACGTCGCCTCGTGCTCGACGCCGACGTAGCTCGTCACGTACGGCGTGAAGAACGCCTCGTACGGCTTCTCGCCGCACCCGACGTCGAGGAGCGCACCGTGCGCGCGCGGCGCGACGCTCTTCAGGTCGTCTGTGATGAGCGTCCACTGGAGATCGACCCAGTGCGCCGCCGTCTGCGCGGTGCGGTGGAGGATCGGAAGCTTCAGGACACGTTCGATCAGACCAGTCATTTCGCGCGCAGCTTACTTCAGAAGTGCCCGATCCAATGCGAGTCGTGGCACGCCTGAAGCGCGGCGTTGCCGGGCCCGCCTTCGTAGAAGCAGAGATCGACCTGCCAGTAGTGCCACATCGTGAAGCCCGCCCAGAGCACGAGCACCGCGATGCGCTTCCGCAAGACGGTCGCCATGATGAAGAAGAGCGGAAGCGCGTGGAGCAAGTAGCGGTTCATCCCGGCGAGCGCGAGCGGGAAGCTTCCGTAGATCGCGATGCCGAGGCCCGTGATCAAGAGCGCGTACATGAACGTGCGCCCGACGACGTCGAAGCGGCGGAGCGCCTCGCGGTGACCGAGGAGGATGATCATCATGCACGGCAAGAGGAAGATCATCTCGTGCAGCGGCATGTCGATCGCGCGAAGCAGGGGATCCGGATCGAGCCACGACGCTCCCCAGCCGTCACGGCTGAAGCGCGCTGCGTGCGCGTGGAAGTAGATGAACGGATCGTCGAAGCGCCATTTGAAATAACCGAAGAGCGCGAGCTGTCCCCACGCCGGAAGGACGAGTGATACGCCGCGCGTCGCCCACGCGAGCGCGCCGCGCGGTCGCTCGCGAAACGTCGCGACCAAGAGCGCGAGGCCGAACGCGAAGCCGGCGGCGCCGCCGCTCACGCGCATCGCCGTGGCCGCGCCCGCGACGACGGCACCGAAGAGGTACCACTTGCGATCGAGCGCGACGAACGCGCCGAGCGTGAGCGCGAGGAAGCAGGGCTCGGTCTGGATGGTGACGAGCGTGAAGCCGGTCGTGAAGACGTTGAACAAGAAGAGCGACAGGTACGCGCCGGTGACGCCCACGCGCGACGTGATCGATCGGCACGTCCACAGCAGAATCAAGATGAAGCTCGACACGAGCGACACGCCGAGGAGCGCGTAGTCGATCGGGATCTTTCCGCCGAGGCTCGCGACGCGGCCGACCATCGAGTACGTCGGATAAAAAGAGAGCGTGCACGTGTCGAGGTACATGATGAGCGGCTGGTTCTTCAGGCTGCTCTGCGGGCACGACGTGTAACCGCGAAGCGCGAGGCCGATGTAATGGCCGCTGTCCCAGCGCGATACGACGAGGCGATTCCAGTTCGCGGGATCGCGATCGGTCTTCGGGTTCGCGAACGCGGGCGCCGTCGTCGGCGACGAGTTGAAGGGGAGATTGAAGCGCTCCTTCCCCATCATCGCCGCGACCTTCAGGTGCGCCGCGAGGCACAGCACCGCGAAGAGGGCGCGGAACCAGACCGACGTGAGGATGCGCTCGGTGCGAAGGTCCACCGCTCGTCACTCCGGCTCGAGCGTGACGTCGGCGGTCTTGCCGACGGCGCGGTACCACATTCGGTCGGCGTATTTCTTTCGCCCGCACTCCCACTCCGGCCCGAACGTCTTCAAGAGAATGAGCACGTCGGGATCTTTGACGGACGGGAGGTTCTGCGTGAGGTCGAGCGGGTCCATTCCGACCTCGCCCCCTTTCACGGTGACCACCGAGTGCGTGAGGTGCGCGCTCGCGATCGCGCGCAGGGTGCCGTCGCGCTCGTGCACTTCGAAGTGCGCTTCGGGATAGATGAGCGGCGCGATGCGGAGCGTCGCGGTGACGATCGCGGCGACGGCGAGCACGGCGGGACCGACGCGACGCAACGTCGCACCGTGACGTCGAACTGCGTCGCGCACGACCGGCGCGAGCAAGAGTCCGCCGCCGATCGCCATCGGCACGACGGACGGCAAGTTGTAGCGAGGGCCGTAACCCGAATCCCATCCGCGTCCGAACTCGACGGCGGTGTACATCGCCATGCAGATCGGCGGACCGATCGACGTCATCAGGAAGATCGCGACGCCGCGTCCGCGCGCGAACAAGAACCCGGCGATCGCGAACGCGGGCGCGCACGGCCACCACATGTACGAGCCGGTGCCGAGCGGGACGCCGTACTTGAACTCGTTCGGCTTCGGCATGCTGAAGACGACTTTGGCGAACGAGAAATATTGATCGGCGATCGAGTAGCCGGTCTTGAACCACTCGCCGAGCTGCATGCGCAGGATCACGAGCGTGAGCGCGGCGATCGCGCCGAACGAGAGCGTCGTCGCGACGAGCGATCGCCAGCCGATGCGGCGGCGGATCAACCAGTACGCGAAGACGACGAAGATCCCGACGCCGAGCATCATGCCGTCGGCGTGGCGGGTCGCGAGCATGAGCGACGTCGCGACGCCGAGCCCGATCCCCCAGAGCCACTGCGCGCGACGAGCCGTGTTGGGGGTCGCGACGGCGCAGGCGCACTCGACCGACCACGCGAAGCACGCGGCGACGAGCATGTGCGGGAAGCGCGAGCCGGCGTTGAGGAGCATCCCGACCGGGACGAGCGCGGAGATGCCGGCGATCGTTCCGGCCCACGCGATCTGCCGTTCGTCGGCGGTCGGATCGGCGGCGGCCGCGCGACGTGCGAGGCGCGCGATCGCGACGCACAGCACGCCGAACACGAACGGCGACGCGAGCCAGCCGATCCCGAGCCGCTGGAACGGCGCCATCACGAGCGGCCACCCCGGCGTGTACTGAATGAACGCGCGACCGAGATAAAAGAAGACCCAGTAGTTCTGAAAGAGGCCAGGGCACTGCGGGACGTCGCCGTACGCTTTGAAGTGCGCGAAGAGATCGGCTTGGTACGTGTTGGCCCACTCGTCGCCGCTGTTGCAGAAGCGCTCGAGGACGTAGACGCACACGATGCCGCCGAGGGTGGTCGCGGTCAGAAAGAGGATCAGATCGTGGCGCGCGCGCGATCGCATCGGCGTCGGCGCGATGGCGGGGGCGGCGGGACGCGACGCGAGGCGCGTGTGGATCGCGTACGCGGCGGCGAAGAACGCGACGTGGATGACGGCGATCTCCGCGTCGGATTCTTTGAGGTAGTCCGTGAGCTTCCAGAGTCCGAGCGTCCCGATCGCGACCGGCAACGCGAAGAGGCGCGGCGGCGCGACGACGAACGCGAGCACCACCGCGACGCGGGCGAGGGCGAGGACGAATGCGGTGTGCTCGGGCGGTGGCGCGAGCGTCGCTCCGACATCGGCCAGAAGCTTGGCCTCGAACGGCGAGATCGCCGCGAGCCAGACGGCCGCGAGGACGAGCACCGTCGCGACGATGGAACGGGGCGGCCTCCGCCAAATGACGGCGCTGAGGACCACGGCCGCCGAGGTCCCCGCCACCGCGACGGCATCACCGAAGCTGGACGTGTACGGCGTATGCACGCGCCGACGTTTCTACACGAGGCGCCACGCATGGGCCAGACGGCACTTTTCGGTCACGGGGCGGCGGCAAACTGCTATAGCGACGCCCCCATGGTCGAAGCTTCCTCCCAGCCGAACGGCCGGCAAATCTCGCCTCAGCCGGCCGCCACGCCCGCCCCGCGACCGCCGCGCACGCCGCTGGGTCGCCTCGTCGGGCATCCGCGCACGGCGCTCCTCATCGGCAGGGTCGTCCAAGGCGCCGCCGAGATCATCGAGGGGCGCGGCGGAAAGCTCCACAAGGTCGCGCGCATCGACGAAGGCTCCGACCTTCGCGGCATCGACCTCATCATGTTCGGCGAGTCGCTCCAGCTCGAGAAGGATCCCGTCGCCGCCCTGCGCGCACGCGCCGAGTCGCTCAGCGACGGCGGACACATCCTCGTCGACTTGCCGCGCGGTCGCGGCGCCGACGACGCCGTCTTCCGCGGCGAAAACGCGATCAAGATCATCGAGGACTCGGGGCTCGAGGTCATGCGCGTCGAGGACGACACCGAGTCGCCGCTCTACACGCGCTTCGCCAAATCGATCCACTCGCTCATCACGAAGACCGCGCGCACGCGCCCCGGGCACGCGATGGTCATGGCGCGCCGTCCGCCGCGCCCCGGTCCGCTCTCGCTCACCGTCGGCATGCTGACGCTCAACGAGATCGACAGCATCGAGCCGATGATCGCGGACATCCGCAAATACGCGCCCGACGCGAAGATCCTCGTCGTCGACAGCTCGAGCGACGACACGCCGGTCATCGCGGCCAAGCTCGGCGCGCGCGTCGTGCGTCAGCTTCCGCCGCGCGGTCACGGGCCGGCGATGGAGCGCCTCTTGTACGAGGCGGCGAAGGACAGCGAGGCGCTCATCTACCTCGACTGCGACTTCACGTACCCGTCCGCGACCATCCCGCGCATCCGCGAGCTGCTCGAAGCGGGCGCCGACGTCGTCAACACCAGCCGCACGCACCGCTATCCCAAAGAGATGCCGGTGCCGAACTTCGTCGCCAACCGCTTCTTCGCGGCGACGGCGCAGATCGTCCACGGTATCCCGACGACCGACGTGCACAGCGGCATGCGCGGGTACCGCTCGTCGGTCACGCGCGCGTTCGACTTCGACGGCGAGGGCGACGCGTTGCCCCTCCACACGCTCATTCTTCCGGCGAAGGCGCACTACCACGTGTGCGAGCTGCCGATTCCGTACTTCGAGCGCGTCGGTCCGTCGAAGCTCGCCAAGCTCCGCGGCACCGCGTGGACGTTCATTCGCATCGCCACGGCGATCGGC
>JBBQXV010000198.1:0-17778 GCA_038209335.1 Polyangiales bacterium
TTTACAAAATCCGCCAGCAGCTCTTGCTCGGAATCTACACGCCGGAGAGGATCGACGAAGACGGCAAAGCGACCGGCAAGCTACGCGAGATCAAGCCGCTGCCGCGGCTGGCGGAGGAGGTCCAAACCGCAATCCGCGACATGATCATCCACCACGGCACGCCCGTGGGGATCGAAGGAAAGAAGCGGCCGGAGAAGGTCGAGGACGTCGAGGAGCTCTACTCGATGGAGTCGCTTCGCCAGGACATCTACCAATTCTGGGGATACCGCTTCGACTTCAAAGAGAACGAAGCGAAGAAGCCGAAGGCGGTCTACGAGCGCCTCGTTCACGAGATCCCGCTCAGCCTCACCGAGCAACGCGAGCGGCTCCTCGATCTCTGCGACAACATCGTCGCGGCGATCTGCGAAGAGTGCTGCCCCGGCAACGTCCCGTCCGAGGACTGGGATTGGAAGGGCGTGCGCGCCGGGTTCTTCGAGCACTTCGGCGCGAAGATGGGCGAGGAGCACTACAACGACGTCGAGCTGCTCGCGCGCGCGATGTACGCCGAGGCCGAGAAGGCGCTCGAAGCGAAAGAGAAAGAGACCGGGACGGAGCTCATGCTCCGCGTCTTCCGTCACTTCTACTTGGAAGAGATCGACAAGGCGTGGGTCGAGCACCTGACCAACATGGAGCACCTCCGCGACGGCATCGGACTCCGCGGCTACGGCCAGCGCGATCCGAAGCAGGAGTACAAGAAGGAGGGCTACGACATCTTCGTCAACATGATGGCGGCCACGAACAGCGACGTGTGCATCAAGCTGTTCAAGGTGAAGGTGCAGCAGGAGTCGGACATCGAGCGCCTCGAGCGCGAGGACGCCGAGAAGCACGCGGCGCAAGAGCGCGCGCTGCAGATGCGTCACCCGGGGGAGCCGGTCGATGGCGCCGAGACAGAAGGCGACGTCGCGGCGCGTCCGTCAGCGAGGCCTCAGCCGCGCGTCGTGCAGCCGCAAGTTCGTCAGGGGCCGAAGATCGGACGAAACGATCCGTGTCCGTGCGGCAGCGGGCAGAAGTTCAAGAAGTGCCACGGCGCCGCGCTCGAAGACGAGAACGCGACCGACACGGACGACGCGACGGCGTAAGCGCGATCCGCGCGTACGCCGACGCCCGTCGACGCGAGCGTCGATGTGGATCAGCGCCCTTCGTGCCGGCCTTCGCGGTGCTCCTCGTGGCGCGCCGGAGGTCGGTGCTTCGTGAGGTGCTCGGGCTCGCGCTTGTAGTAGCCCCAGCCGCGTCACGACCGGTGGTACCAGCGGCCCTCGTAGTAGTAGTGGGGGCGGTTGTCGTAGACGACGACGGGGTACGTCTCGATTTGCGGGGGCGGGGCTTCGTAGACGACGTTGTCTTCGGTCTGCACGACAACGGGTTCGGGTGGGGGCGCCGCGGTGCCGGCGCCGGCGGTCGCGTAGCAGCCGAGCACGAGCCCGGTCGAAGCGAGTGCACAGCATACGAACAACACGGACGATGATTGGAGCTTCATGAAGGTGTTGCTCGCTTCCTGTCCGCGTGCGACGCGGAACATGAGACGTAGAGCAAGCGCGATGCCGGCGTGTTTTGGAGCGCGCGGTCGGGATCGTGCGGCGGATCGATGGGGCGGTGCTGCGCGTGAGGCGGAAAGCTACGTGCTTCAGCCGCGCGGAGTCCACGTCGTCGCGAGTCGCTTTCGAAGCTGCGTCGTCTGCCGCGAGAGCGCGAAGCGGACGAGATCGCCCGCGATCGGGTGCGAGAGGACGGCGGCGAGCGCGCGCGGGCCGGCCGTGTCGGTCTCGCGTGCGAAGACGGCGTCCGACGAACGGAGCGTGTCGACGGTGGCGAGGAGATCGCCGCTGAGCGCGAACGCGGCGCGGAGCTCGGCGCGCGCGACGGCGAGCGTGAAGGCATACGCGGCGCGCTCGTCGAGCGGAGGCTCGGCATTCAGGCGCTCTTCGAGATCCGAGAGCGCGCGCTTTTGCTTGAGGGCGAGCGTGCCGATCGCGCGGCTCACGCGCTGCGCGAGATCCGCGACGAGATCCTCTTGCTGCGCCGTCACGACCTCGGACGCGTAGCCGCGCACCACGCGACGCGCGGCGCCCGCGAGAAGCGCGTGCACGTACGGACCCGGGAGCTCATCGATCCACGGGACGCCCAGCGCGATGCGAACGAGCGCGCGTGCGAGCGCGGCTGCGTGCTCCGGCTCGGGTCGCGACGCGAGCGACGCGGGGGCGATGATCCACGCGATCCCGTCGATGAGCGCGACGCGCGGCGCCGCGATCGCGGAGCTCACGGCGAGTGGCGGCGGCTCGATCGCGAAGACGCGGCAGAGCGCGGCGTGCGTCCAGACGAGCGGGTTGTCGCTCGCTTGCGTGAGGCGATCGCGCGCGGTGATCCCGAGCGCGTCGACGTCCGTGCGCGCCATCTTCGTCTCGACCCCATCGAGAGCCTGGGCGATCGCCAACGGAAGCCCAGCGATTTCGGGCGGCGCGATCAGCGAGAGGAGCGTGGTCCTGTCGAGCGCGCCGGCGTCGTTGTCGAACGTGCCTGGCGCGAGACGTCGCGCGCGGAGCTCGACGTGCGCGCCATCGTCGAGACCACCCGCAACGGCGCGGAGCTCGCGCGCGACGACGGCCTCGTCCGCGTGCGAATCGCCGGCGAGCGCGCGCTCGAGCGTCGCGAGCGCGAGCGCGGGCTCCGGAAGCGACAGCAGCGGCGACGGATCGGGCACCATCATCGACGCGATCGTCGAGACGGCCTCGGCGGCGCGGCCGGCATCGACCAGCCCGCGCGCGAGCGCTGCGCGCGCGTCGTGCATCGTCGGAGCGAGGACGAGGGCCTGCTTGAGGTGCGCCGCGCCCTCCGCCGGAAGACCGAGCGTCTCGATCTCGAGCCGGCCGAGGCGAACGAGCGCCGCGGGATCCACGCGGCCGAGTTTTTCGGAGCGCGCGAGCAACGCGCCGAGGACGCGCGCTTGCCCGGCGGTGCTCGAAGCATGAAAATCGAGGAGGCGGGTGAGACGCGCCGTCGTCGGCGCCGACGCCGACGCTTCGATGAGCGCTCGCTCCGCGCCCGGCGCGTCGCCTGTCGCGAGGTGAACGTCCGCGAGCTCGCCGAGCACCACGGCCTTCGCCTCGCTCGGGCGCGCGACCTCCGCGAGGCGCCCGAGGAGAGTGGCGATCTCGTCGAGCGGTGCGTTCGCTTCGCGCCGTGCCGCCACGAGCTCACGAAGCGCGCGCTCGCTCGTCGGATCGGCGTCGAGCGCTGCGCGAAGGACTCGCTCGACGTCGGCGGTGCGCGCGGGCGGGCGCCGGTAGACCTCCGCGAGATCGAACAGCGCGGCGAGTCGAGGTTGTGGATCGCGTGCGTTCGCGACGAGCGACTCGAGCGCGACCTCGGCGTCGTGCGTCGCCCCTTGCTCGGTGGCGACGTCCGCGAGCGCGCGCCACGCAAACGCCGTGGTCGGCGCGACCGCGACGATTCGGCGCAACGCTTCGATCGCCAGGAGTCGATCCGGAGGTGAGAGTCGCGCGACCCGCGCGAGCTCCGTGCCCATGAGGACGATCGCGTCGGTCTTCGTCGCACGGAGGAGCGTGCGGCGAAGCAGCGCGACGAGACGATCGCGGTGCGTCTCTTCGGTTCGCGCGCCGATGAGGAGCGCGACCGCGGGAATGGCGTCGGGGCTCGCGTCGAGCGCGCGTTCGAGCCACTCGAACGCACGGGCCAATCGCTCGGGCACCGAACCGAGCTGCGCGTCGCGTGTCGCGAGCAGACGCGACGCCGCGTGCGTCCACTTCGCGGCGCGCTCCATGGCCCCCGGCGTCGCCTCGGCGAGCGCGACGGTGCCCGCGATCTGCGCGCGATCCGAACCGAGACGCGCGCCGAGCCGCGCCGATCCCTCCGCGGCGACGATCGAGAGCGGCGCCTCGACGAGCGCGCTCGAATACCACGCGAGCGCTTCGCGCAGCGGCGCGTCGTCGGTTCCCGTCGCGTCGTTGTCGAGCGCCATCGCGATCGTGAGCTGCGCGAGCGCGCGATCCGCCGGATCGGTCGCGCCCGCCACGCGCCGGCGAAGTGCGTCGAGGTGTCCGGTCGCGCGATCACCTGCTCGAGCCGCGAGCGCGGGCGTGGGGCCGTGCGAATCGGCGCGGGCCCCGCGACGAATCGCCGCCACGGCGTAACGAACGCGCGCGTCGAGCGCCGCCACATCGTTCGGCACGAGCGCGAGGATCGCGTCGAGGACCACGACCGGATCGTTCGCGGGGAGCTCGCGTTCGAGGAGCCAGAAGAGCGCGTAGAGCGTGCCCGCGCGAGCCGACTCGGACCGCCACGTCTCGGACTGCGAATGCAGCGCGTTCGCGAGGAGGGGCGCCGATCCGCTTCGACGCGCCGCCGCCTCGAGCAGCCGGAGCGAGCTCGGCGCGCGGGGCGAAGCGGCGATGGCTCGCTCGGCTTCCTCGCGCGTCGGCGGCTTCGTGGCGACGCGCGACGTTCGCTGGACGATCCGCGCGCGTCTCGCGGCGAGCGCGGCGTCGGCGGGATCGATCTCGATCGCGCGTTCGAGGAGCGCGAGCGCCCCGTCGTCGTCGCCAAGCACGAGCTCGTCGATCTCCGCGGCGCGCGCGAGCGTCTCCGCGTGCGGCTGCGCGGCGTCGGCGAGCTTCACGAGCGCGGCGCGCGTCTTCTTCGGATCGCCCTGCGACTCGAGCAGCTCGACCACCATCGCCCGCAGCTCGTCGCTCGGCGCGATCGCGAACGCCGCGCGCAGCGCTTCGAGCGCAGCGCTCGTGTCGCGCAGCCGTGTGCGCAGGAGCTCCGCGCGTGCGACGTGCAACGTTGCTTTCGCCTTCTTCGCCGGCTCGGCGTCGATCCGCGCCGCGAGCACGCCGTCGACTTCGCCCCATCGCCCCGCCGCTTCGTGGATGCGCTGTTGGATGCGTCGCGCTTCGCCGTTCGCGGGATCGCGCGCGAGCACCTCGGTCGCCAACGCCAGTGCGCGATCGGGCTGGCGCTCCGCGAGGATCGCCGCCGCGCGAACGCGGAGTGCATCGGCGGCCTTCGCGTCGCCCGTCGTGGCCGCTTCGTCGAGCAGCGCGCGAGCCCATCGCGTGTGATCCTTCGCGCGTCGCGCGTTGCGCGCGAGACCGACGAGCGCGCCGCGCCGCCCCGGCTCGATCGCGAGGATCGCCTCGTACGTCGTCGCCGCCGCGATAAAATCGCCGAGCATCTCTTCGTTCAGCAGCGCGACCGCTTCGAGGTGTGCGACGCGTCGCGCGCCGTCTGTCGCGTGGTCCGCCGCGTGCGCGTGGATCGCGATCCGAGCGCGCGCCTCCGTGGACGTCGCCTCGGTCGGCACCGACGCGAGGAGGCGAGAGAGCGCGTCGACCGCGCCCTGATCGGCCGGCTTCGCCACCAGGCACGCGCGCGCCAGCTCGGTCGCGCGCGTGAGATCGTCCATGCTCTCGGCGAGCGCCGACGCGCGAAGCAGGATCTCGGCGCGCGCGTCGGTGTCGACGGCGCGCGCGGCCACTTCGAGGACAATCGCGACGCGTTCGCCGTGACGCCCCGCCGCCGCGAGCCAACGGTCCATCGACTCGGCCGCGCGCGAGTCCGACGGATCCGCGGCGCGTGCCTCGGTGAGCGCAGCGATCGCCGCTGCGGTGTCCCCGCGCGACTCTTCGAGCGCCGCGATCGTCCGGAGCTCCACGGCGCGCGCGACCGCATCCTCGACGAACGCAAGGCGACGCCGTCGCGCGCCGAGCGCTCCTCCGGTGTTCGCCGCGCGCTCGTGGAGCGTGACGAGATCGCCGAGCACGCGCCGATCGATCCGCGCGGTCGTCGGCGCTCGTGACGCCGCGCGTTCGAGCAGCTCGGTCGCTCGCGCGACGCTGTCGAAGACGAGCCGCTCGATGCACGCCGCGTCGAGCTCGAGCGCCGCCGCGCGCGTCGCCGACGCCTCGAGCTTCGCCTCTTCGTCGAAGAGCTCGGAGAGCCACGCCCACTCGCGGTGCAGCGCCGCGTGCCTCACACACGCCTCGCGCACGGGACCGATCTTCGCGTCGAGCGCGAGCGCGCTCTTCAAGACGCTGCGCGCGCCGTCGATGTCCTTCACATCGCGTTCGAGCAGCTCGGCGCGCTCGACGCGGAGCCACGCCGCGAGCTCCGGATCCGCGGCGTATGCTTCGGCCATTTCGCCGAGGTGGCGCGCGAGATCCGCCTCCGACCCCTCGATCGACAGCGCTTCTTCGAGCCCCTTCATCGCCGCGGCATGGCGCGGCGTGTGCTCGAGCGCGCGTTCGAACGCGTGACGAACCTCCGCGGCCCCATCGCCCGAGGCGCGGAGCAGACGACCGCGCTCGGCCAGGCGATCGGCGCGGCCCGCGTCGGTCGTCGCCGCGATCTCGGCGTCGAGGTGCACGAGCAACGCGCGCTCGGCGCCGCGAGCGGGGAGCAAGCGCCGGAGCGTCGCGTGCGCAGGCGCGGAGTCGTGCGCCGCGAGCGCGAGCTCGGCGTAC
The DNA here is from genome assembly GCA_038209335.1 of Polyangiales bacterium. Classification (GTDB taxonomy): domain Bacteria; phylum Myxococcota_A; class Polyangia; order Polyangiales; family Polyangiaceae; genus JBBQXV01. Next base: position 6,522 of record JBBQXV010000198.1, read on the forward strand.
GCCACCGCGTTCGAGGCGTCGCCCAAGACTTCGTCGACGAGCGATCGCTCGAGATGCGCGCGCGCGACACCGGCGCGATCGTTCGCCGCTTCGAGCGTCGCGATGCGCGCCACGAGCGCTGCGTCGAGCTCCGCGCGCCGCGTCCTCGGAGCCGGCGCTGCGGGCGCTTCCTTCGGCGCATCCTCGGAGACCTCGGTCACCGCGGGCATCCACGTGAGCTTCTTCTCGTCCTCGTCCCAGACGCGCACGCTCCCGGCCGTCGGCGCGTCATCGGGAATCGACGCCATCTGCCCACGCGGAAACACCACGGCTTCCCACTCGGCCGCCGGCGATCCAGGGAAGACCCGCGCGACGAACGCCGCGACCGCCGCCGCGTCGCACCCTCCGGCGTCACGCACGTACTCGTCGAGCGCCTTCGCGAATTCGTCCGCGCTCGCGAAGCGATCCTTCGGATCCGGCGCGAGCGCACGCCTCACCGCCTTCGCGAGCGGCTCGGGGTACTCGGGATCGATCGACGTCGGATCGGGAACGACGCCGGCGATGACGCGCTTCATCGTGCTGACGTCGCTCCCTTCGAGGAAGAGACGCCGCCCCAGCGTGAGCTCCCACACCGCGATGCCGAGCGAGAAGACATCGGAGCGCCGATCGACCGGCTGCCCTTGCGCTTGCTCCGGCGACAGGTAAGCGAGCTTCCCCTTCACGACGCCGATCGCGGTCGACCCGATGCGGTCCTTCGCTTTCGCGAGACCGAAGTCGATGACCTTTGGATCGCCGTTCGAGCAGATGAAGACGTTCGCCGGATTGACGTCGCGATGCACGAGCTGCGATGGCGCGCCCGCGTCGTCGCGCAGCTCGTGCGCGAAGTGGAGCGCATCGGCGACACGCGCAGCGATCCACGCGACCATCGGTCTCGGCAGCTTCACGTCGCGCGCGGTCGCCGCGGTCGCGACCTCGAGGAGCGTTCGCCCACGCAGGAGCTCCATCACGATGTAGTGACGACCGGCGTCGTTTCCGAGCCCGAACATCGTCGCGATGTTCGGATGCGCGAGGCGCGTCGCGATGCGCGCTTCGTCGAGGAACATCGCGACGAAACCCGGCTCGCGAATGAGCTCCGGCCGAATCACCTTCAGCGCGACGAGTCGATCGGGCCGCGCGCGAAGACGCGCGACGTGCACCTCGGCCATGCCGCCGCTCGCGACGTGCGCGAGGACGTCGTACTCGCCGAGCTTCGATGGAGTGAAAGGGCGCGGCGCGGGCACACCCCAATCGTACGCCGATCAGGCCGTCAGCGAATGCTTCGCGCTTTCGAACAGATGGCGTGGGACGCGCAAGCGTTTGGATCGGTCGTGATCCAGTGTTCGCATCCGATGAGAGCGAAACCATGAAGAATTTGTAACCTGGCGCGAGCGCAGAACCACTGTCTCGTCGACTCACGGATTCGTGCTTCCCCGTCGAGCCACGAGGATCCCATGCGCAGTGTCATCGTCATCGCAACGCTCGTAGTCGCTGCCTCGCTGTCGGCCGCGTGCGGAGATTGGGCGGACGGCACGCAGCTCAACGGAGGCGGCGCCGGACCGACGAACGGATTCACCACGGACGGCGGCAATCTCCCGCCCGGCATCGAAGCGGGCGCGCAAGGGAGCGGCGACGGCTCGACGGGTGGCGGCGACGGATCGACGACGAGGAGCGACGGCGGAGGTTCTCCGCCTCCTCAAGGCGCGGGCATTCCGTGCGACGTCGCCGCGGTACTCGCCGCGAAGTGCGTCGGTTGCCATTCGGACCCGCCGGTGAACGGATCGCTGAGCGGCCTCGTCACGCTCGCCGATCTCATGGCGACCGCGAAGGAAGACACGACCAAGAACGAAGCGCAGCTCTCGCTCATCCGCATGCAGAACGCTGCCAATCCGATGCCGCCTGCGTCGCTCGCCAATCCGGCGACCGCGTCGGAGATCGCCGCGTTGTCGAATTGGATCACCGGTGGATACAAAGGATCGTGCGGCGGCCCGACGAGCGACGGTGGTGCGCCTCCGCCTCCACCGCCGAACGTCTTCACCGGCGCGCCAGCGTTCGTCGCGCAGATCGCGGCAGGAACGCACAACGCTGCACAGAACTGCATGGGCGGTTGCCACAACCACGGCTTCACGTTCGCGGGCACGCTCACCGACGGAGTCGGCAACGGCGTCGCGGGCGCCGAGGTTCGCCTCGTCGACGCGAACGGAACGGCGATCAGCGTGCACACCGGGCCCGAAGGCAACTTCCACAGCTCGACGCCCTTCGTCGCGCCGGCGCACGTCGGCGCGCGCAACGCGACGAAGACGGCGCTGATGGTGACGTCGCTCACCGCGGCGAACGGCGGATGCAACGGATGCCACAAGACCGGCGGAGCGACGACGCCCATTCATCTGCCGTGACGACGAAGATCACCCCGTAACCGAGCGGTACGGCCTACGGTGGGTTCGTACCGATGCGGAGGTGATCTCGATGAAGGACGACGCGAAGAACCAGCTGAAGAAGCTCCTCGCCACGTACGAGGAGAAACAGGCCGAGGTCGCGCGCGTCGATGCGGCGAAACGCGCGGCCGAGACGGCGTTCCCCGCGCGCTTCGCGGCGCTCAGGAGCGAGACGATTCGTCCTGCGATCCAGGAGATCGCCGACGTGCTCAACGGGCGAGGGCACGAAGCGGCCGTGCGCGAGCAAGAGGAGTCGTCGAGCACCGCGGGCGGCGTCAGCCTCGCGACGATCTCGCTTCGTATCGTCCCGAAGGGATCCGTTCAGAAGGTGTCCGACGCGAACAAGAGCTTCGTCGAGATCTCGTTCTTGGCGAATCGAAGCGAGCGGCGGATCACGGTCTCGTCGACGAACACGATGGTCAACTCGAGCGGGAGCCTCGGCAAGCGCGGCGAGTACGAGATCGACGCCGTGACCGCCGACGTCGTCGTCGCGCACGTGCTCCAGACGTTGGAGGAAGCGTTCGGCGGAGCGCGTTGATTCAGGAGCGCGCGGTCCGGCGACGCCGGCGCGCGAAGACGAGGAGCGGCAACGCGATCGCCGTCCAGCCGAGGCCCGAGGTCGGCGACGTTGCGTGTAAGCTGCATCCACCGCTGGCGCCGCTGTCCGCGTTGGCGGGCGCGTCGCCGGCGTCGTCCGTCGGCGATCCGCTGTCGCCGCTCGGAGTTCCTCCGTCGCTCGCGCCCGGCGGTCCGGGCGGGGTCGCCGGCGCGACGTCGAGCACGTACACCGCAGGCCCGCTGCCGATCACGAGGAACGGCGTTGCGGGCAAATCGGGGCCGCGCGCGATTCCGTTCACCTTCGCGGCGGGCGTCTTCACGACCTCGGCCACGGTGCGATGCCACGCGACGAGCGACGCTCCGCTCACGACATGCCGCCGCATCTTCCCGTCGAGGAGCCAGACCTCGGGTGAGCCGTCGTCGGCCTGAATGAGCGCGGGCTTCTTGCTCCAGTCCTCGCCCTGCGGATACGCGGCGATGACGCTGTCCGGCTCGGGCGCGACGTCGACCAGCCGCGAGAACGACCACGCCGTCATCGTCGCCGCGTCGAGCACGTGACGCTTCACGCCCGAGTGCGCGTTGAACGGCGGCGTCGCGTTCGGACATTGGAACGTCTTCGGGCTGTCCGCGAGCTCCGGGTTCGTTCCACCGTGCGTGTCGATCCCGTAGGCGTGAATGGGGTGAGCTTTTCCGTCCAGCATCCCGAGTGGCATGTTGAACGCGAAGCCGTGATTGCACGAACCGATCGACGTACACAAATCCGTGCGCTTGTCGGCAGCGAGGACGCGCATCGATTCGCTGCCGGCCGATCCCACCGGGCCGTCGAAATAGAGGTCGACGTCGATCGTCGTCGCGGGAGCATCGGGATCTTGCGCCCAGCCCGCGACCTTCGCGCAAGCCGCGCCGTCGAGGTACCCGCGCGGCGGAGCGTTCGGCGCCACGGCGTGCCATTGCCCATAGTCAATCGCGACCGCTTCGTCTTTGTCGCAGCAGTTGGCGTCGCCCGCGGCGGTGATTCCGTTTTGCACTTGGCGGAGCTGCGCGCGCGAGTCCCATTGACCGCCGGACCACGCATACGTCTGCCATCCCCACTTGATCTTGCCCGCGTCGAAGAGTCGCTTGACGACGTAGTAGCCGCCGTACGCTCCGGTGCGCGCGACGCCGATGACCGACGCGACGCCGTCGAAGTACGCGTCGATTGGCGTTTGCTCCGCTTGCGTCGCGTCGAAGTCGACACTGAAATAGATCGGACGCCCCGAAGGAATGCCGTAAGCGTTCGCGAGCGATTCCGCGGCCTGCGCGTCCGCCACGCCTTGCGCATGACCGTTCAGCGCGCTGTTCGCGGTGCTCTCCCAATTCGCGACGACGTCGACGCCCGCGGCCCACAGCGCGGCGGCCTCTGCGTGCGAGAGGTTCTTTCCGCTCGTGTCGTGGCTCAAGTAGCGCGCGGCGAACGTGTATCCCTGCGCGTGAAGTCCGCTCGGCGAAGGTCGCGACCACGAGTAATCGACGCCCGTCGCGGTGACGCTCGCCCACTGGCTCGACGCCGTCGTCTCGTTGCCGTCGGTCGTCTCGCCGGACGTCGGACCGCAAGCAGTAGCCACGAAGAGCGCGGAGAGCGCCGCGAGCTTCATCAGGAGTTGGTTCGCCATGCCGCGGCGCGGTGCAGCGCATGTGCCATTGGACGGCACGTCGCAGATGCCGGAATTCACCGGGCGTTTCGCGTGGACCGAAGAAGATCCACGTCGCGCGAGCACGCGATCGTTCGCGGTCGCTCGCGAGAGCGGGAGTCGCGGCCCTACGGCTTGGGGTGCGCGCTAAGAAACGTCCAGACGCTCTCGCCCCACGCTGGGTGCACGAACGACGGGATGTGCGGACCGCCGAGCATCGTCCAGAGCGCGACGTCGACTCCGGCGGGGCAACCGGCGTACGTCTCGAGCTTCGTTTCGTTTCCGGCGATGGTCATATCGAGATCGAGCGTCGTGCCCGTCGCCGCGAGCGCGCCGGTGCAGCCGTTCTTCTGCGCCCACGACGCGACGCTCGCGTGCGCCGACGGGTAGGGACCGGAGTCCGTCGCGCCGCCCGCGTAGAGGATCGTCATGTCGGCGTCGCCGTGCACTTGAAGGATCGCAACATGCTCCGACGGTTTGCACTTCGTCGCGTCGATGTACATGTCGCCCGCCATCGCGACGATGCCCGCGACCCGCGACGCACGATCGCACGCGAGCCGGTGCGCCATGAACGCGCCGTTCGAGTGACCGACGACGAAGATGCGCTTCTTGTCGACGTTGTGCTTCGCTGACACGTCGTCGACGATGGCGTCGAAGTACGCGACGTCATCGACCGGCGAGCCGTACTTGTTGCAGCAGCCGTCCGTCGCGTTCCAAAACTGGCTCGAGTCTTTGTCGGTCGTGCCTTCGCCGTACGCGTACAAGAATCCGTGCGCGTCGCTCGTCGGCGCGAGCTTCCAGATGAACTCTTGGATGTCGCCGGTCCCTCCGTATCCGTGAAACATGAGGACCAACGGCGCGGGCGCCGTCGCGCTCAAGCCGGGCGGCACATGCAGCGTGTACGGGCGTGCCGCGAGGATCGCCGCCGCGTCGTACGGGCTCGAAGCGTCTTGCGCGGAAGCGTCTCCGCCGGTCGATGCCTCGGCGCCGCCACCGTCTTGCGTGCTCGCGTCCATCCCCGCGCCACCGTCGGAGCTCGACGAAGAGCAACCAACCACCACCATCACTGCCAACGACGACACCGCGAAAGGGAACGAAGCTCGGCGCACTTTTTCGAATCAGCCTTCTCCCCCGGAGCAACCTTGGCGGAGCGATCCTCACTGTGCAACCACGCAGATCGCCACAGTCGGAACTGTGCCGTTCGAACAGCATCGTTTTTCCGAGAGCTTCGTCGTGCGACGATGTGTGCATGGAGACCGAGCGCTTTCATACGGCAAAGGGGTTCGTCGTCTTCATCGGTCTCCTCGGAGCGTCCGGGCTCGCGCTCGCGATCTGGATGACGATGCTCGGCACGGGGTGGCAGATGCTCGCGATCATGTACGTGTCGGCGGCGGTGCTGGTGCCGCTCGCTGTGATCGAGTGGCGCGTACCTGCGCTCGAGGTCGAGGCGATGCGAATCGTCATGCGCCAAGCGCGGATGCGCGCCGCCGTGGTCATCGAGCGACCGCCGGGCGTCGTCCTCGCCGTTCGTAGTCACCTGCTCGGCTTCCAGCTCTTGGCCGTCAACGGCGAAGCCTGGGTCACCGGCCGCGGGCACGAGGTCGCGATCGACGGTGGGCGCGCGCTCGTCGTGCCGGCGCGCGCGCTCGCGGACAAGCCGCGCCTCGAGGCGGCCCTGAAGCGTTGGGCGTCGCTCGCGTCGTGACCGCTCAGGACGCGGTCTTCTTCGGATGTGCGGCGAGGAACGCGTACACCGATTCGCCGAACGACGGCGCGAGCGCGGGCCGATGCACGGCGCCGACCATCCGCCACAGCTCTATAGGCGCCGCGCATCCGCCGTACGCGTCGACTCGGGTCTCGGGGCCCGCGACGGTCGGCACGAGATCGCTTCGACGGGAAGATCGCCGCGCACGTCGACACGCGGCGCGCGAGATCGAGGCTGGCTTCACGCATCGACGTTCCGGACGCGCCGCAGAAGCTCGAGATCGTCGCGACGGGCGCGCGCAGGGTGCGCCTCTTCGGCGCCGCGCTCCCGAACGCCGCCATGCTGATCATGACGCCGCCCGATCGTGTGCAGTCGTTGAAGCCGCCCGTATCCATCCACTACATCCTCGAGGCCGTGCGCGAGCAGCTCGTCATCGCACGTGACAACGGCGTCGCGTATTTCGATGTCCATGGTGCGATGGGCGGTCCGGGATCGATGGCGCGCATCTACCGCGCCGGGCTCGCCGACGACATGGTTCACTTCACCGAGAAGGGCGGACGCTACATGGGCGGTCGCATCGCGAGCGCGCTGTGGAGCGGACTCGCGCGGTGGCTCGAGGCGAACCCGACCGCCGGGTGTAGTAAGCTCTAGCTCGCACGTGAACAATCGTTCGGCAACGCTCGGGTGGACGGTGCTCGGTGCGGCCGCGATCGCGTCGCTCGCGTACATCGCGTTCGGTGGCGACGACGACGAGGTGAGCCCGTCGCGCAAGCCCGCGCCCGCCGCGACGAGCACCATCACGAACGATCCCGTTTCGCCCACCGCGAGCCCGTTGCCGCCGCCTTCGATCGTCGCGCCAGTTCCGTCCGAGCAGCGACCGCCGCCCGCCGTGGAGGCCGGCGCGTGCGGACCGGGGCAGGAGCTCGTCGACGAGACGTTCGACGAAGGGACGCGCGGTCGCGGATGCGCGCAGCGCGTCGATGGCGCGCGCCTGAACCAAGGTCGGTGGTCGCTCCTCGACACCAAGGGCTTCACGTTGTCGGGCGACTACGTCAACGGCAAGCGCGAGGGGACGTGGACGGCGTGGTACCCGAACGGCGACGTGTTTCAGAAAGTCGACTTCGTCCGCGACAAGAAGCACGGTACGTGGATTCAGTGGGGGCCGGACGGTCGCAAGAAGTTCGAGCACCAGTACCGGGACGACCGCCTCGACGGCACATCGACTGTCTACAATGCCGACGGCGGCATCGAGCGGAGCTTTTGGCGTGACGGACAGCGCGTCGACGACGGCAAATGAAGTTGGCCGCTCGGCGTTGGAGTTCAGATGCCAAACACGAAGTTCAAAGTTCAAATTCGGTTATTGAACGCTAGGGCTAAATTGGCGGCAAATTTGCGTGGTGCGGCGAATGCATTGATTGGCGATTGGGAGAATCGCCGCAATGAAGAAGCTCGCCGCTGCCGCAGTCGCCGTCGTCGTCGCCTCGTTCGCGTCGCTCGCGCAGGCCGACAACACGGAGTGCGTGACCTCGAGCGGCGTGTGGAACGCCCCGAAGGGCGCGCTGATTGTGAACAAAGGGACGTCGGTGTCGACCGACACGATCGGTGCGGTCCTCGGCGCGATCGGCGAGTATCACACACACTCCGCCACGAGCCACGGCGTCGACGCCAACGGCACGGCCTGGGGATCGATGGACACGATGAAGCTGCCGCGCCAATACCCGAGCGGCAACTCGTCATGCGGCCATCCGGTCGAGCCCGGCGATCTCGCGAACGGCGGCCCGGGTGCGCGCACCGACAACGGCGGCGGCCTCTGGGGCTACTACTTCAGCAACTCCGGCTTCATGAATGGCCAGACCACGATGCGATGGCTCGCGAGCGCCGCCGGGAGCGCTGCCCTCACGAAGGAGCAGTGCCTCACCGACTGGGAGAAGAACAACATGGCCGGCTGCTCCGGCAACTGTGGAGTCCCGTACGGCTATTCGGTGTACGCGTACTCGGCATACCAAAATAGCCCGAGCGGCTACGGCACGATGTGCTCGGGGCTCATCTCGCGCTCCTACTTCTACAGCACGGCGTCGTCGGGCACGTATTGCACTCCGGACTCGCCGACGACCTATACGTATTCGAACTCCCTCGTGAACAACGGAGCGAACGCTCTGTCGAGCGCCATCCAGAACAACAGCCAGGGCTTCTGGGGAACGCTGGGCGCGTGCGTCGCGTGCTTCGATTGCAACCTGCTCGACGAGGCCGCCGATCAGGTCGTCGACTGCTTCACGAACAATCAGGGAACGTCGTGCTCGCAGTCGAACCACGACTGGGCCGGCAACAACACCTACAACCACACCGCGACGAGCATCAGCCCGGATCGCCTCGCGGGCACCGGCGTCCACTACCCGGTCGCGAATACCAACAACAACTCGCCCTGGGCGCCCGAGCCGTACAACACGGTCTACTTCAGCTCGCCCGGCAACGTGTACGGGTGTTGGTACTGATAACACTCAGCCACTAGGCTATCGCTCATGCGGTTGCTCGATACAGGTGCGCGGCACACGCTTGCCAGAGTGCTTGCGGTTGCGTGCATCGTCGCGGCGCTGCTCGTGTGGTGGCATCGGCGCAAGGCGATTGCGGTCGTCATCGCGGCGGATCTCGACGCGGTGACCGCGGGCGGGAGCACGCGGCTCGAAGCGACGGTGCTGCGAAAGCGCGATCGCTCGAAGCTCGACGTCGCGCAGTGCAAGTTCTCGTGGTCGACGGCGGCTGGATCGATCGCAGGATCGGGAGCGTCGGTCGAATGGAAGGCGCCGACCGATCCGACCGCGTCGGTGCGCGTGTCCGTCCGAGCGGAGTGCGACGATCGCGAGGCCAAGAGCAGGATCTCGCTCGCCGCCGAAGAACCGAAGGTCCCGGTCGGAGGCTTCGCCGGAGGCAACAACCGCGATCCTTCCGCGGTGACGGTGCGCATTCCAGCGGTCACGACGAAGCCCGAGCAACGGCACGAGGGGCGCGGAGACGCGCCGATCATCGACGAGATCGTCGTCGAGAAGACGCAGCTGTGCAAAGGCGAGGACAACCTCATCACGGTGAAGTCGCACGATCCCAAGGGGACGGACGACGCGTGGATTCATACGGTGATCGACGGAAACCTCGGCGCGTCCCTCCCGCTCAATTACGTGACGAGCACCACGAAGAGGATGATCTCGGTCGCCAGCAAGGACGGCCTCTCGATCACGTTCGCGGAGGTCCCGCACGTCACAGTGCTCGATTGCGTCACGCCGTACATCGTCGAGGTCGGCTACTCGCTCGTGCCGAACACGGAGGACATGTTCCATTTCGAGATCCGCGTGACGCCGAAGGGGGGCGCGCGCCCGTTCGAGGTGTGCTCGTACGAGTGGGACTTCGGTGACGAGACCGGCTTGTCGACGCAGACGAAGTGGACCGACCACAGCTACCTCGAGCGACCGCAGGTCGGCCTCGAGTCGACGTTCTTGATCAAAGCGAAGCTGTTGCCGTGCGACGGCAGTGGCTCGATCAGCGGTCGTACCGCGCTCAACCTCCGGAACATGTACGCCGCACAAAAGGAGTTCAAGAAGATCTCCGGACTCATCATCATCCCCGACCCGCGCTATCCCGAGCGCGGCCCCGACGACGTCGTCCGCCAGAACGCGCGCATCCGAACGTTCGAGCAGGACCCGGTACGGGTCACGAAGATCACCTACCGCGACACCATTCCGAGCGTGGGGCCTGATCCGCAGGAGGCCGTCGACGTGTCGGTGTCGTCGTTCCTCGGGCGCGAGACCGTCGGTCGCGAGTGGATCACCGTCGCCGTGTCGTTCGACATGAAGCAGAACCCGAGTTGGATCATGCGGCAGTACACCTTCGAAGGGAAGACGAGCGCCGGCGAACGCGTCTATGGATCGTACACGCTCATGGCTCCGCCGAAGCTGGATCGCGAGACCTCGGAGAAGGTTCTCGATCCGGAGATGAAGGAGCGCATCCAGACCGCGATGCGACTCCTCAACAAGAAGCAAGTCACGGACGAGGACATGCTGGACCTCCAGCGGCAAGGCAAGCTCCCTTGGAAGGATCCGACCGATCGCAAGCCGGCCGTCCCGCCGCCGGGCTTCGTCCAACCGAACACGCCGGCCATTGCGCCGCCGAAGCCGGAGCCTCCGGCGCCTCCGCCGGCCGCGTCCGGTGGCGGTGGGCCGTCCAAGCCGCGTTGATCACGCCGCGCAGGCCTCGCGCAGGCGGCGTCGCACGTAGACGAGGATCGCGACGGCGAAGAGCGTGAGCGCGACGCCTGCGCCGCTCATGCCGATCGCGGCGAGCTTCGCGACGGGGCCGAGGCGCTCGGCATTCACGTAGGTGTAGCCAGCGCTCACGAAGGCGATCGGCTGCGAGGCGGCGGCGACGGCGCACGCCGCAGCGACGCGACGAAACACGAGGCGTCGATGGAGAAGGAGCGCGAGACTTCCGAAGAGCGACGCCGTGCCGACAACGAGGAAGCAGATCGAGGCGACACGATCACCGTCGTCGCTCTTCGCGTTCATGAGCGCGGCGACGCTGCTCGCGATCATCACGCCGCCGAGCGGTCCTTCGACGGCGCCGAAGACGTACGCTCCCCAGCGCGTCATTGCGAGGCGTCTCGCCGCGTGAGCCCCATGAATCAGCACAAATCGTAGCACGCGCGGGGATGCCAGATCGGCTATCCCATGACCGTGGCCTCCACTCCTCCGTCCGCCGTCCGAAACCTCGACATCGCGCGTGCGTGGTTGCGCGCGTTCAATGCGCACGACGTCGACGCGCTCGTCGCGCTCTACGATCCCGACGCCACGCACACGTCGCCAAAGATTCGCGCGTTGCATCCGGACACG
>JBBQXV010000199.1:0-17530 GCA_038209335.1 Polyangiales bacterium
GCGAAGATCGCGTCGCGTTCGACGCGCGGCGCGAGCACCTCGTCGAAGATCCGCTCGCCGGTGCGAATGCGCCGCGCGACTTCGGCGAATCCTCCGACGCGGATCTCCACGGTTGTTCGCGGCAGGACGATGGGCGCCTCGCGATCCACCGCCTCGAAGAAACCGACCATCGCCCGCGCGCGCACGAAGCGTGAGTGTTTGACGACGCGGTTCTCGATCAGGTTCTGCTCGTTCGTGACGAGATCGACGACGAGGCCACGCTCGCGCGCTGCGGTCGGGGCGTCCGCCGTCGCTTCGTAGCGTCGCCACGCGTCGCGCATGAAGCGCGGCGTCCGCTCGTCGTCCATCGAGCTCCGTCCGAGCAAATGGAGGAGCGTGTGGTGCCAGGCGTCGTGAAAAATGAGGTAGTTCGCGCGCTCGAGGAAGACGAAGAGCTCTTCGAACGCCTCCTTCGTGAACATGCTCGGCCGCGTCGCCGCGCCCGCGAGATCGGTCATCAAGTAGCCCGCGTTGCGCGAGACGAGGTGCGCCATCAGAAGCCACGGCAGCTCGTGACCGTCTGCCCGCGCGCGCGCGTAGAGCTCGAGGTAGCTGTCGGTGCGCGCGACGTTGTCGCCATTGCGTTCGTCGAGCTCGCCGAGGAGCTCTTCGTACTCGCGCGCGTTCACCATCGATCGCTCACTTGTCGCCCGCGACCTCGACGCTGACCGCGATCTTCGTCACGCCGGCGACGCGCGGCAGCGGGTCCCCTCGCCTCCCGAGCCTCCCACCGTGACCGTGGTACTGCGGAAACGGCTCGTCCGGCTCGACCATCGCTGCGACGACCTCGCCGCGGCGACTGACGACGAGGACGACGAGCGGATCCTTGTCGCTCTTCGGCTGGTGCAGCGTGACCGTCAGGCCTTTCTCGCCCGTCACCGCGATTACCGTGCCGTCGCGCTTCGCGGGCGCTCCGACGAGCGACTCGATGCGCCACGCGCGCCGATCGCTGTCGACGAAATCGGGCTTCGTCGCGTTGAGCTTCGCCGCGTCGATCGCAACGTCGGCCTTCCCGTCGATCTCCACGGCGATGTGAAGCTCCGCCGACGCTTCGGCATCCGGCGGCGGAGGCGGCTTCGGCATGCGCTTCGACTCGTTCTGATCGCTCGACCGCTTGCAGCCGATCGCGACGCACGCGACTGCACCGAGGGCGACGACGAAAGCACGTCGGTTCATGTCACGTCTCCTCCCCGGCGATCGACGGCAGGTGCTCGCGCACGTCGCCACGCGCCGCGACGCGGCCGTCGCGCAGGACGATGATGCGATCGCCCATCGTCTTCGCCTCGTTGCGGTGATGCGTCACCATGATCGCGGGGATCCCGAGCTCGGCGACAGTCGCTTTCACGTCCGCGCAGAGCTCGTGGCGGAGCTCGCGATCGAGCGCGGAGAACGGCTCGTCGAGGAGAACGACCTTCGGCGATCGTGCGAACGCGCGCGCCAGCGCGACGCGCTGGGCTTCGCCGCCGGAGAACGTCCGCGGCCTTCGCGAAGCGAGGTGCGCGACGCGCATCCGTTCGAGCATCGCGAGCGCGCGGCGCCGGCGCTCGTCGGCGGAGAGCGCGCGATCGATCCCGTACGCGACGTTGTCCGCCGCGCTCATGTGCGGAAACAGCGCGAGCGATTGGAACACGAACGCGAGGCCGCGCTCGTGCACGGGACGATCGACGCCGCGCTTCGTGTCGAACCAGACGTCGTCGCCGAGCGCGACGCGCCCCGCGTCGGGACGCACGAGCCCGGCGATCGCGGCGAGCGTCGTGCTCTTCCCCGATCCCGAAGGACCGAACAAGATCGTGACGCCCGGCGGCGCCGCGATCGTCAGCTCGAGCGAGAACGGATGCTCCGCGCCCGGCGCCGCGCGCATCGTGAGCTCCACCTCGAGCGCGCGCTCAGCGGGCATGCTTGTCCCCCGCGCTCAGCTTGTTCACGACGTAGAGGATCGCGATCGCGGTCACGCTGAGGACCGCGATCATTCCGATCGCTTCGCGCTCACGGTTCGCTTGGATCGCGTCGTAGATCGCGAGCGACGCGGTCTGCGTCTCGCCGGGGATGTCGCCCGCGATCATCAGCGTGACGCCGAAGTCGCCGAGCGATCGCGCGAAGCCGAGCATGATCCCCGCGATGATCCCGCCCGCCGCAAGCGGCAGACGCACCGTGAAGAACGCGCGCATCGGCCCCGCGCCGAGCGTGCGTGCCGCGGCGACGAGCGTCGGGTCGACCGCCTCGAGCGCGGCGCGCGCCGACTTCACGACCAGCGGAAACGCGCCGATCGACGCGGCGAGCACGGCGCCGGTGCGCGTGAAGACGAGCGACGATCCCGTAAGCGACTCGAAGAGCCCGCCGATGGCGCTCCGACGACCGACCGCCACGAGCACGTAGTACCCGAGCACCGTCGGCGGCAGCACCATCGGCGCGGTGATGATCACGTCGAGCAGCTCGCGCCCCGGAAAGCGCTTCACCGCGAGGAGCCATCCCGTCGCGACGCCGAACAGAGCGGTGATCACCGTCGCCATCGACGCCACTTGCAACGACAGAAGCAGCGGGTGCCACTCCAACTAGAGCCTCACGGTGCCTTGACGACGCTCTCGCCCGGAAGAAGAAATCCGAACTTGCGCATGACCGCGCGACCATCGGCCGAGCCGAGGAACGTGGCAAAGTCCTTCGCCCCCTGCATGCTCGTGCCGCCCTTGCAGACGACGAGCGCCTGATCGATCGGCTTGTGTTGCGCGTCGTCGATCAAGATCCACTTTCCCCCCTCGACCACCGTCGCGAGCGACAGCGCGACGATCGCTGCCTCGACGTTGCCCGTCTGACCAAACTGCAGCGTCTGCTGGACGTTCTCTCCGTACACCAGCTTCGGCTTCACCGTCTCCCACACGCCCGCGGTCGTCAGCGCCTGCTGCGCCGCGAGCCCGTACGGCGCGTGCTCCGGGTTCGCGATCGCGATTTTCACGAAGCGTTTGTCGGCGAGATCCGCGAGCGTCGCGGGCGGTGCGATCTTCGCGTCGTCCTTCGTCCAGATGACGATCCGCCCACGCGCGTACGCCGTCTTCGTCGCGCCGTCGCACGCGCCGGCCTTCACGACGTCGTCGACGAACGTCTGATTCGCCGCCGCGAAGAGATCGTACTTCGCCCCCTCCGCGATCTGCTTCGCGAGATTCCCCGTCGATCCGAACGTGAATACGACCTTCGTCCCCGTCTTCTTCTCGAACTCGATCCCGAGATCGCGAAACGCCAGAGAGAGATCTGCGGCGGCAGCGACCTTGATCGTCGCCGCCGCGGCGCTCGCCTCCGGCGCCGAATCGGATCGCTTGCACGCGCCGACCGACGTGAGCGCCGCCGCGAGCGCGACGACGCCGAGATCAATCCTTGTAGATGATCGTCCCGACATCCTCGCCTTCCAGTGCGCGCGTCACGAGGCCGCGCTTCATCCCGTTGACGATCTGCAGCTCGTGGCACGACCGCGCGCGCGCGAGGTACTCGATGACGATGCGCTCGACGGCGAGATCCGGGAGATCGAGCTTCAAGAGCTCCTTCGCGCTGATCCGCGGGATGAGCTTGGCTTTCGGATTCTTCTTCGGATCGTCCTCGTAGAGTCCGTCCTCGTCCTTGATGAAAATGGCGCGCTTGCAGCCGAGCACCTCGGCGGACAAGAAGACGCCGGTGTCCGTGCGGTGCTGCGGAATGCGCCCGTTCTCCGTCGGCTTCTCCCAGTATCCGAACGGCGGCATGCCGGTCATGATCGGGATGCAGCCGAGCTTGAAGTAGAGCGGCAGCTTCTCGAAGTCGTCGTTCATGATGTAGAGGCCGCCGTGCTTCGCGAGGAGCATCTGAATCATCCGCGCGTTTTGCCGAGGCACGTATCCGCCGAGCGCTGCGAGCAGGCCCGTCGGCAGCTCGAGATCGCTCGCCATCGCGTAGATGTGCCGCGCACGCGTTCCGCCGCCCGTGCAGAGCAGCATCTTGTACTTGTCCTTCACCGCGACGATCTCGTCGAGGATCGGAAACACGGCGGCGCGCCCGCGATCCATGATCGATTGTCCGCCGAGCTTGATGACCTTCACGTCCGGCATCATCGCGACGGGGCTGTAGTCGAACTTGCTTCCGCCGCCGCTCGTGAGCGACGCGTCGGCGAACGTGCTCTCGATGCGGTTTCGATCCGCGGTCAGCGGCGGCGCGGGCGTGAGGTGCGGATCGCTCGAGTTCGGACGATCGGTCGTGTCAGACATGGGGCGGCTCCGATGCACGGACGACGCTGAGCGCGGGCGTCGGTGTTCTTTCGATGACGGTGCCGACGTCCTCGCCGGCGAGCGCACGCGTCAGCTCGCCGCGACGCGTCCCGTTGATGATCTGCACGCGGCGCACGTGCCGCGCGTTCTTCCACGCCGTGAAGAGCTGGCGATCGAGGATGAGATCCTCGGGCATGTCTTTGAGCAGCTCGTCGAGCGTCGTCTTGCGAATGAGCTTCGCGTTCGGGTTCTTCTTCGGATCGTGCGTGTAGAGGCCGTCCTCGTCTTTGACGAAGATGATCCGCTCCATGCCGAGCACCTCGGCGTGAATGAAGACGCCGAAGTCCGAGCCGTGCGTCGGCACGAGCCCCTCGCCGTCCTCGGGCGGCGGCTCCCAGAAGTGGTACGGCGGCACCGAGATGACGATCGGGATGATCCCGCTGTCGAGGTAGAGCGGCAGCTCCCAGAAGTGCTCGCGCTGCATGACGATCGATCCGTGCTTCGCGAGGAGCGCGTTCAAGAAGACGGCGTTCGCCTCTTCCATCGCGCCGACGAGTTGCGCGACGCCTCCCATCGGAAGCCCGAGATCGAGCGCTATCGAAATCGTGTGGCGCACGCGCGTTCCGCCGCCGACGGCCACGATGATCTTATGGCGATGCCTGAGCGTCGCGAGCTCCTCGGCGATCGGCAAGACGACCGCGCGTCCGCGATCGAACACCGAGTGCCCGCCGAGGCTCACGAGCGTCACGTCCGGAAGGATCGCGTACTCGCGGTCGGACCCGGTGCGCGCAACGACCTTTCGATCGACGAGCGACTCCTTCATGAGCGACGACTCGATGTGCGTGCGCCCGTCTCCTTTTACGAATCGACTCATTTTGCCCGGTTCTCCAAGGGTGGTGCATGCGGCGTCGCCGCGCTGCCTTCACCCGTTACACTTTCGTTACCTTTGCTTTTGAAGACGGCCTTCACGATCGAATGCGTAACGTATCCCGAGAGCACGCCGAACGTCGTGTGCACCAGCAGACCTGGTACCAGGATGGCCCATGCGAGCGCAGGCGGTTGCACCGCGAGCGTGACGATGAAGATGGTCGCGAAGCGCCCCGCGCCGAGCGCGCCGCCGAGAATCGACCACGCGAGGCCGCCCGGATTACGCGATCCATGTCGCGTCATGAGCGGGACGGTGAGATCGCAGATCACGCCGGGGACGACGTGCTTCAGGATTTCGAAGATGCCGTAGCGGCCGTCGCCCATCAAGAACGCGACGGTGCCCATCGTGAGGCCCGTGAGCGTCGCGCCGAATCGCCCTTTGGTCTTGAGCGACGCGACGATGTAGAGCGGCGTCAGGATCACGAGCTTGTGTCCGGGCGCGAACGGGATGCTCGGCAGGATCTTCAGCGCCTTGATTCCGAGCATCGTGAGCGCGATGCCAGTGATGACCGCGACGTCGCGAACGACCGCGCGCCCGGCGCCGCTCTGCTCCGCGACGTGATCCTCTGCGCGCTCGATCTGGCGTTCGAGGCGTCGCACGATCGGTCCGACGTCGCCGCGGCCGAGCCGCTTCACGGATGCCCAGAAGCCTTCGGTCTCTTCGCCGGCGGCGCGCCGTCCTCTTCCACCGCCGCCGCCGCCACCGCCACCACCGCCGCCTCCGCCTCCTCCACCGCCGCGCCTCTCCGCATCGCTCATCAGCGCGAGCACGGCGTCGATCGACGCCGCGATCACCTCCGGCGTCCCGAGCTTCCGCAGCCCCGACGCGATCGCACGCGCGTCGCCGGCGCGCGCGATCTGCGACGCCATGACGACGCACAGAAGCCGCAGCACCATCGTCACGCCCGCGAGCGCGCCGCCTGTGTTGATCGGAACGTCCCAACGCCAGACGTGCAGCTTGATCCAGACGTCGACCGCGGGATCCTCCGACGTCAGCGCGTACGACGCGACGACGAAGAGCGCGAACCCCCACATCTTGAAGATCTGCCGCCCGAGTCGGCGTGCGCCGAGCCCGACGAGAAGCCACAGCGCGGCGTGTGCGCCGACGAGCGCCCCGATGATCCGCAGATCCTTGAAGAAGAAAACGCCGAACGCGACCGCGGCGAGATAGAGCACCCGAAGTCGGGGATCGATCGTCGTCGGAGCGCGCATGGGTCGATCTTACTCCCCCCTGCGGACGAAGACCGGCCACGGGAGCGAGACCGGCTCGCTCCGCGGCGCTTCGCAGTTGCGTCAGCTCAGAAGCACCATCCGTATTCGGTGGCGCCGAGCGTGTTCGGCGGATCGACCTGTTTGCAGGTTCGGCCGCCCGCGCACGCGCTCGGAGGCGCGGGCGTTCGCGTGCACGTCTGCAAGCAGACGCGCGTCGTCGACGTCGAGATCTTGAGGCACGAGAAGCCGAGCTTGCAGTCGCCGCCCGTCGTGCACGGCGCGAGGTGATCGCCCGTGCCGCCGTGGACGCACTCCGTATAGATGCGCGATCGGTCGTTCTTGATCGCGACCGAGCAGTTCTCACCCGACGCGCATCCTTGTGCGGTGAGCGGGTTGCAGCTGAGCGTGCACGCCGGCGCCTCGAACTTCACCGAGCCCGACGAGAGAAGATCGTGCTGCATGCACGCGCCGCCCGGCGCGGTGCACGCGGCGTCGCTTGCGCAGAGCTTGTGGCAGACCGCGGACGCGGCCGGCGTGCCGTCGGCAACGACGGCGCACGTGTAGCCCGCGGCGCACGTCGTGGGATCGGCGGCGTTGCACGCGACGCCTTCGGTGCCGGCGGTCGTCGCCGAGCGACAGACGACCGGGCCATTGAACGGACCTGCGCCGCCGCCGCCATCGCCACCTCCGTCGCCGCCACCGCCGCCCTCGCGCTTCGCGTCGGCCGCCGCGTCGGTGCTCGCGCCTGCGTCGTTGCCTGCGACGACCGGTGTGCGATCGACATCGCACGCCATGCCCGCGCCGCACTGAGTCTGCGCAGTGAGATCGGCGACGCTGCACGTCGGCTTCGGCGGCGTGATGCCTCCGTCGCCCCCGCCGCCGCCACCACCGCCTCCGCCACCACCACCGCCTCCGCCGCCACCACCGCCACCGCCACCGCCGCCGGTCCCGTCGCCGCTGCCCTGGCCGCTACCGAGCGTGCCGCTCTCCGGCGGAGCGGAGCAGCCCGCGATCGCGATCGCGATGCACAAGCCGCCGAGCGACCCGACACCGAGCATGAAGCGCTTGGACGATGAGAGTTTCCTCATACGTCCCTCTTCAGCACGACTCGTACCGCGACTCGTCGCTCCGGAGCTCGCGCGCTTTGTCGTAGCCTTTCCACACGATCGACACCGGCGTGACCGCCAGCACACGCCCGAGCGCCAATCGACTGGATCGCGTGACCCCCCACGACTGGTTCATTTGTCGGCGCACGCACTTGCACCTACTCGGCACTCGATCGCGTAGGCCGCGCGCAAAAAAAACCCCGTAGCAGCGAACGCTGCCACGGGGTTTCGTTTCGACGACGCCGCTTCTCTGCGCGCGCTGTCTCGTGTCGCGACTACGGCTTCGGCGGGAGCGGCCCGCACTGATTCGCCGCCATCTTCGCCGCGACGGCGTTCGTCATCGTCTTCATCGCCGTCTCGTACGCCGTGATGTCTCCCGGGAAGTTCGGGTGGCAGTCGCGGCGACCCGCCGCTGCGCATGCAATCGCCGCCTTCTGCTTCTCGAGGATTCGGTTCGTGTCCGAGGTGTACGTGAACGTTCCATCCGCATGGGCGGTAACGGTCACGAGCTTGTAGAGGAACGGAAGGGTCTTGTTGTTCGCGTAGTCGACCTGCGTTCCACCTTGCGCGCTGCTTGCCCAGAACCCGCCACCACCGCTCGTATGGCAGTCCTGGCACGGACCGCGGTTGTTCGTCTGGATGTTGGGAATGTCGGAGACGGCCTTTCCGCCGGCTGCGGCGGTGGTGAACTCCGCGAGCGTGACGCAGTTACCGAACTGCGTCATCACTTGGTCGACCGTCGGACCGCCGCTCTTGATGCCGCGCTCCTTCACTTCGAGGTCGAGCCAGTTGTTGACGACCGTCTTCAGCGGGTCGGGCATCGCCGGCCCCGTGTGCGAGCCGTGGTTCGGAAGCTTGCTCGTCTCTTTCGGCATGATCATGCCGCCGTACGTGTCGAGCTTCGTATAGGACGTGAGCGCGTCCGTGTTCATGAAGATCGGAGCCGCGCTCGCGCCGGACGAATGGCAACTACCACACGTCGATTGAAGCGTCGGATGAACGGTGGAGACGTAGTAGTCCTTCGCCTTGACCCCGGGCGGGACGCCGCCGTCGGTCGTTCCGCCGCCGCCGCCGCCGCCACCGCCGTCAGCGCTGCCGCCGCCGGTGCCGCCGCCCGTTGTTCCGCCGCCGGTGCCACCACCGGTTCCGCCGCCGCCGGTTCCTCCGCCGCCAGCTCCGTTACCGAAGCCGCCGTGGTCCCCGCCCTGACCTCCGCCGAGCGTATCGGCTGGAGCGCTACATCCGGTCCACGCTGCGGCACCGAGCACCACAGCGAATCCCATGGCCAGGAATCGAGAGTTCATGATCAGCCCTTCTTCTGGCGACGGACCATCGAGAACGCGAAGGCCACGCCCAAGAGACCGAAGCCCGCGAGCCCACCGCTGGTGCTACCAACCGGACCGACGCTGCACGACATGCCGCCGGTGCTGTCATGCGGACCGAAAGCCGGACCGCCGCTCGTGCCACCCGTCGGGTTGCCGTCGTCGCCGATACGCTCGGACGGACCCGGCTTGATGTCGTCCGTGTTGACGACGCCGCTGAGCGAGATCTTCACGTCCATCGCCGTCTCGATCGGGACGAAGTTGAGGTACGCGCTGTTGCGGACCTTCGGGTCGGCGAGCGACGCCGCATCGAAGTGCGAGGTCGGGATGACAGTGAACGCGCTCGCTTCGGGCATCCAGCCGTTCGGGAGCCCGTAGCCCGGGTTCTTCACTTGCGCGAGCGCCGTGAGGTAGCTGCGGCCTTGGTTGTTCGGGTTGTTGTTACCGAGGCGCGTCCAGTACTGCGTGTCCGCGTTGTTCGCGACGGGCAGCGTGTCCGCGTGGACCACGATCTTGCCGGCCGGGTCGATGTGGAGCATCCGCGCGTTGGCGGGGCCCGACGACGTCGGCGATCCGGAGAGCGCGCCGAGGTAGATCGTGCCGTCGGTCGCCGTCGTCGCGTGGAAGAGGTGCGAGTGACGCGCGAACGGGATGACCGATGTATCCGAGCTCGTCTTGTCGATCTGCGCGAGCGTCGTTCCGTCGAGCGTCATGACGACCGCGCGCTCGGGGGCGCCGGTGACCTTCTTGTTGCCGTCCGTGCCGCGCCCCTTGGAGAGGGTGTGCATGATCGCGACGCGGTTGTTCGGCAGCGCGACGATCGTCGGCTGGTTCGCATAGATGCGCTGGCCGGGGTTCGACTTCGCGACGATCGACTTCTTGATGATCTTGCCGAGCTTGAGATCGACCACCGCGGCGCCGACGCCGACTTCCGGCGGACGGTTGCTGCCGACCGCGGTCACGCAGGTCACCTGGAGGGTGCCCGTGTTGACGCAGTGACCGCGCGCGATGTTGCTCTCGAAGAGCGTCAGGCGCTTGCGAACGGTGACCTTGGGGGTCGTGCCGGTCGTGTTGACGGCGAGGATGTAGATGTCTTGCGTGTCGCCGTTGTTGCAATCCGGCTCGACGAAGATGTGGTCGTTACCGTCCATGCCCGCGAACATCATCTGCGACGCGCCGTGGTTGGCGTTCGGGCGCTCGTTGATCTTGATGCGCTCCGTGAGCCACGCGCCGGCATCGCTGATGAGCCGCACGTAGTGCTGCGGGTTGTTGTTGTTGTCGACCGTCGACGCGAATCCCATGATCGCCCAGTTGGCGCCCGGGGCGGCCGCGAGCGTTCCCTTACGGAAGCCGCGATCCTTGTTGTAGTTCGTCATCTGCTTGTACGGAGCCGCCACCGCCGGCGCCGCGGTCGCGTTCAACTGAACGACTCCGCAGAAGGCCTCGATGCGCCCGTTGGGGTTCTGCGCGCTCGAGGTCGAGCCCGCGCCGCACGAGAGCAGCTTGTCGCCGCCGAGCATGACGGCCGTCGGCATGTCGTTGCCGGAGCCGCGATTACGGCGAATCTCGCCGGGGCTCCACTTCATGAGCTGAAGCTCACCCGTCTTGAGGTTGACGGTCTCGGCGTCTGCAACACCGACAGCGCCAATCGTTGCACCCGCTGCGACCATGAGACCCGTCATGAAACGGACGCGATTCGTTGTAGCCATCACTTCCTCCAATTTCGTCGATTGAGAGATTCACGGTGGATCGGGCGTTCCTCGGAGTGGGGTCCCACTCACTCGTCGGAGTCGCCGTTTCCACCATTCACATCTTGGTTGTCGTTGTTGCCGCCCTGCGTGGGCGGTACGTCTTCGGCTTCTTGCTCCATCGCGTCCGGATCGACCTCGCGCGAGGGCGGCGCCATCTTCGCGAAAACCTGGACGGAACTGATCCGCGCCATCTTCTCGCCGGGGAAGTGCGCCAGCACCTTCCCCTTTGCTCGACTGGAAATCGTGAAGACGAGCGCATTCGCCGTCTCGAACTGTTTGCCAGTTGCCCGGTAGGCCACGCCGTCTCCGTTCACGAAGTCCACGGCTTTGATACTTGCCAAATCCACGCCAAGTGACGCGATGTACGTCGCGAACGAAAATTCCGTCTTCTTTGCATCCGGCGCGCTCGTGACGAACGCGTCCGGGAGCACGCGGCGCTTCATCGCGCCGACGAGCTTGCCGTCGACGTAGAAGCGCGTCCCCTTGGGGAGGAGCTCGTTGACGAACGGCAGGCGATCCATCGGCTGGCCATTCAAGAGCCAATCGCCCGACTCTTCCGAATGAACCGGCGGCGCCTTGTCGATGTAGATCGCGATCATCGTGAAGAGATCGATGTTCGTCGGCTCGCGGAGCCCGACCGTCGACCACTTCATTCGCGGCTTGCCGTACGTCTCGCCGGTGAAGTCGAAGAGGAGTGACTCCTTGTTCTTCACGAGCTCGTCGGCGTCGATGGCCGCGATGCGGTCGTGCGATCCGTGAAAGTGAATCGCCTTGATCTTCGCGGGGTCGATGCCGAGCGACGCGACGTAGTCGTAGACGCGCACGAAGCGCTTCGTCGTCATGCCGCCCATGGGCGACTCGCGCTGGTACCACTTGATGCCCGGCGGGAGCTCGGAGTAGCGGGTGACTGCGATCGCGTTGCCGTCGACGAAGACGGTGACGTCCTTGATCTTTCCTTCGCCCTTGCCGCGGTCTTCCGTCTTCGCTTGCGAAGCCACCGGAACAGCGGCCGCCGTCGACGTCTCCACGCGATGCTTCGAGCAGCCCGCCCACGCCGCGGCGCTCGCCGCGACGATCACCGCAACCGCGCCGGTGAAAAAATACTTTGAGCTGGAACGGGTTCGGAGCACGACCGACACCAGTGCAGCTGGCGTGCCCAGTGACCGTAGTGACGTAACTCCCGTGTGTTCGGCTTTCGTACTGCGGCTCGAGCTGCCACGTCCGTGTAACAACGGATCCAGTTATGGAGCATGCGTTATCCAGCGCTTATGTAGGCAGCGGGGTTCGCCGATGACGGATCATTCCATCGCGCATCGTCCGAGCGATGCGTCCGCCGTGTGACATCGCGGGTGTCCGCATGGATCGCGGAAGATCCGAGCGTGCGGCCTCGAAGCAGCGACGACGCCCGATTCGCGGATCGCGTCGCGGCACGCTCGCTGCATCGTGGTTTGCGGCGAGTGCTCTCCATTCGCTCCACGAGGCTCGATCATGAGAATACGAATCATCCTCTCTTCCTCGCTCTTGGCGATCGCAGCATTCGCGCAAGCGTGCAGCGGTGACGACTCGGGTAGCGCGAGAAAAGGATTCGGCGCGGCCCCCGGCGGACACAACGCGGCGACGGGCGGCGGCGCCGACGGCGGCACGCAGAGCGGCGTGGGCGCGGACGACGCAGGAACGACGAACGTCGATCCCGACGCCGAAGCGCCGCCGGGCACCGGCCAATGCAACTACATCGAGAACACCGGGACGGTGCTCAACGTCACGAACAGCGGCACAACCATGCCAATCGGCGCGGGCGGCGCCCAGCCGCTGGACGGCCAATACGTGCTGACATCGGTCACGCACTACGGCAGCGGCAGCGCGACGACGTCGTACAAAGCGACGGTGTACCTCTCGGCGGGCACCCATCAATACGTCATGTCGAAGAACGGCGCGGCCGACGAGCGCACGACCGTGAGCGTCGAATACCAACCCGACGGCTCACTGATCTGGACGGCCAAGTGCGGATCGACGGCGGTTGCTACGATGCACTACGCAGCGCCGACCGAGACGTCACTCATCGTCTATGACTCGATGACGAACACGGCATTCACGTACACGCGGCCCGATCCTCCGGACCCGACTCCGTAGACCACGTCTCGACGAAACCGGTCGCGAGCTTCGCGTTGGATCGTTCGTGATCCAATGCGAAGTGCCGTGAAAGAAGCGTGGTGCAGGCGCGATCCACGTTGAGGGTCGCAGGCCGCACGGGTGATCCAGCGCGGGCGGATGGAAATCGCCGGTGCGCGACGGACTCAGTCCGGAATGGAGCAGACGCCCTTCGGCGTGCACTTCGGCGACGGCGCCTCGCACTCACTCGCCGACGCGCACGTATGCGTGCAAAACATGCCCTTGCTCATGAACGAGTAACAGACGCCGCCCATCGGGCAGTCCATCGTCATGTTGCACGGCCCCATGTACTGGCCAAAACCGGCGTCTGTCTTCGCCGGCAATCCTTCGTGCGACGCGTCGCTCGACACCGCAGCGTCCGCGTCGATCGCGGCGTCGCCCGACGCAACGCTGCACGCGCAGGCAGCGAAGGTGTCGTTCACGCAGCTCGCGTAGCCGTGATTGCCGTCGGCGCAGTTGCACGCCCGCTGATCGCCGGCGTGGCAAGCGGCGCCGTCGTGCGGATCGGTGCTCCCGCTGCAGCCGGCGACGATGGCCATCAGAAGGACGCCGATGCTTCCGGCGCTCACGAAGAGACGCGATGCTCGCAATGGGATCACCTCGACGCCGACTTTCGCAATCTCCGTGCTCGATGTGCACCGAGCAAAATTCCCGGATCGCCTCGCAACGCTCAGCGCGCGGCATGGGCAACGCTCGCATCAGCATCGGCGTACGCGCGATCCAGCCTTGTCTGTTCGAGCGGCGCTGCATTGGGCGCGTGTGAAACGGATGCACTCTCGATGTGACGCACGTGTAACCTCACAGCTTCGGCGCACAAGTTGCTGTTTCTGTGATTTCTCGCGACGCTTCGAGCTCGCGACATGATCCGATGATGCGAGAGCGCTCACGAAGAGGGTGGAGGATCTCCGCGATCGTGATCGCCGGCGTGACCGTCATCGCGTGCTCCGGCGGGAAGCTCGATGGGCGTGCGTGCGCGCCCGGCGACAATCGCTATTGCGACTGCGCTTCCGGGAAGCCGGGATACCAATCGTGCTCCGAATCCGGAGATGGATACGGTCTTCCGATCGACGCGGGCAACGCGAGCGACGCGGCTCCAGCGTATGTGTTTGGAGCGTGCGACTGCAGCGGAGCGATTCCGCCGGGCGCTGGCGTTCTCGTCGATAGCGGCGCGGCGGACGCGCCATCGGACTCGTCGCTCGCTGCCTTCCTTGATCCGTGTGTGAACGACAGCGACTGCGTGACGAACCTCTGCTTTCCGTTCAACGCCTACGGACCGCACTGCTCGAAGAAGTGCACGAAGGACACCGACTGTCCGGCGCCGTCGCCTGGTTGCAGTGGAATGGGCGCATGCAAGCTTCATTGAGGCGCCTCCGCGGTCTCGGCTTTCTCGTCGCGGCGATCGGCGTCGCCGTTCCGGCGGTGGCCGTCGCCGACGACGCTCCGCCGCCCGCCCCCGCACCGCCCGCGCCCAAGTCCGGTGACGGCGCCGAAGTGCGCGTCATCGGCAGCGGCCCCGACGCGCTTCAAAAAGTCCCCGGCTCGGGAGCCCTCGTCACGCCCGAGGACATCAAGCGCGCGCAACCGTTCGACGTCGGAGAGCTGCTGCGGCGCGTGCCCGGCGTACAAGCGCGGCAGGAGTACGGAGGAGGACTTCGCCTCGACATCAGCGTGCGCGGACTCGAAGGCGGACGCAGCCGTCGCGTGCTCGTGCTCGAGGACGGAGTGCCCATCTCGCTCAACCCGTACGCCGAGCCGGACATGTATTACTCGCCGCCGGTCGAGCGCATGCGCGGAATCGAAGTGGTCAAAGGGAGCGGAAGCGTTCTCTTCGGCCCGCAGACGATCGGCGGCGTCGTCAATTTCAATACGCTCCTTCCGACGGCGACGAGGCGCGCCGCGCTCGACTTCGAGGGCGGTCAGCTCGGCTATTTCCGAGGCCTCGGCATGTACAACGATTTTTTCGGGAGCGCGCGCTACGTCGTGCAGGCGCTCTACCGGCAGGGCGACGGCTTTCGGAACGAAGCGTTCAAGCAGACCGACGTCCTCGCGAAGGTCGCCGTCGACACGTCGAGCGACGGCGAGGCGATCTTCAAGATTGGATTTCACGACGACACGGCGTCGTCCGACGACGTCGGGCTCACACGCGGAATGTTCGTCGCCGATCCGCGACGCGGCACGCTCGCGCCAGCCGACCACCTTCACCTGCGTCGTTACGACGCGTCGGTGGTTCACGAGCAGCGACTCGGCGAAACGACGAAGCTGAAGACGCTCGCGTACGCGTACGTCACCAATCGAATCTGGCGGCGGCAAGACTACGTGCGCCAACGCGCTCCGGGCGAGACGTACGATCACGTCGTCGGCGACGAGGCCATTCCGTACGGCGCGATCTATTTTCAGAACAGTGACACCGTCCTCGATCGCACCTACGAGGTCGCGGGGATCGAGCCGCGTTTCGAGCAGCGCTTCGACACGCTGGGCATCGGGCACACGCTCGACTTCGGCGCGCGGCTCCTCGCCGAGACGGCCCACTACCAACAGCGCACAGGGCAAACGCCGACGTCGTATTCGGGGACGCTCGACTCCGAAGAGACGCACCGCACGACGGCGCTCGCCGCGTATGCGCAAGACCGGATCGCGTTTCGCGATTACTTGCTGCTCACGCCCGGCGTGCGCGTCGAGCACGCGGACTTCCATCGACTGACAATGCGCCTCGGCGGGCAGGACGTGCAGCTCCCGGGCGACTCGTCGATCACCGGAGTCATCCCGGGGATCGGCATCATCGGCGGGACGCGACGCGCGCACGTGTTCGCGGGGCTCCACGTCGGGTGGGCGCCGCCGCGCGTCACGTCGTCGATCAGTCCGAAGGGGCTCACCGCGCAGCTCGCCGCGGAACAAAGCACGAACTGGGAAGTCGGCGCGCGCGTGAACCCCAACAAGTGGCTTCGCACCGAGGGGACGTTCTTCGTCTCGAACTTCTCGAACCAGGTCATCCTCAACACGGGCGCGACGGCGGCCTCGCAGACCTCGGAGACGGACGGAGGGACGACGCGCCACTTCGGGACCGAGCTCGGCTCCGTCGTGCAAATCGGACGCGCGCTCTCCCTCGGCGCGATCGTCGACGTAGGTGCAAGGTACACGTTCTCGCGCGCGACGTTCGTCGGCGGGCCGAACGCGAACAACCTGCTCCCGTACGCGCCGCTCCACAGCTTCAATACGAACGTCGACTTCGAGCACGCGCTCGGGTTCGGCGGACAGATCGCTTACAACTTCGTCGCGCAGCAGTTCACCGACGTCGCGAACACCGTCGCCACCGACACGACCGGACGCATCGGCCAAATGCCGGCGCATCACATCGTCGATCTCGGCGCGCACTACCGACACAAATCGAGCGGCCTGTCGTTTCGACTCGTGGTGAAGAACGCGCTCGACGACGTCTACATCACCGCGCGACGCCCGGAGGGGATCTTCACCTCGGGATACCGGCAGATCACGCTCGGCGTGCGATGGGACTACGAGAAGAAGCCGACGCCTTAGAGGTCAGTCGGTCGCCGCGTCGCCGGCGTGATCGCGACCGTCTCCATCAGAACTGCACGCCGACGCGCGCTTGGACTTCGTGAAGCGCGTGACCGCCGTCGCGCGCGCCGTCGTCGGCGCCCTTCGCAAGCGACTGCGCCGGCGTGACCGCGCGCTGACTCGGTGTCTGCACCGGACCGCCTGCGGCCGACGGCGTCAGCGGCGCGCTGTCGGGGAAGAGATACCCGACGTAGTTGATCCCGACACGAAGGTGACGTGTCGCCCAGTAGTTGAGGCCGACGGAGACCGACGTGACGTCGATGTCGCCGTTCGGCGTCTTCGGATCGAGCGCCCCGCCTCGGGTCGCGCCCGCATACGACAAGTGCAGCTGCTCGAGCTTCACGAGCGCTTGGAGACCGCGCGTCGCCTTCGTCACCGGCCTGTTGAAGTCGAGGTGCAGCGGCTTGCCGTAGCTCGGCGCGCCGCCGACGATGTCGCGCGATCCGAGGATCCACGCGCCAGCCTGAACGTAATAGCCATATCCCTTGAGCGTCCCCAGCCGCTCCGTGAAGGGCGATAGTTGGTACCCGTCGACTGCCTCGCGCGTGTTCTGCAACGTGTAGACGAATTCGCCGCTGAGATCGAAACGATCGAACGGGACGAAGAGCTCGGCGGCGACGGCGCCCTGCTCGCTGCTCGGAAGGATGTGCAGCGTGCGATTGAGGGAGTCCGTGTATGTCGCCTTCCAGAACGCGTACCCCGCCTGCGTCGTGAGCGACGGCACGTCGTATCCGACCTGCTTCGGATCGCGCGATCCGTAGCGCACCGAGCCGCCGATTTGCGCCCACTTGAACGGCGAGCGCGCGTCGGTGGCGAACGGGCGGATGAATGAGCGTGCGACGAGATCGAAGCGGCTGTCGGCGTTCGTGCGGTTCGGTCCGTCGCCGTTGTAGAGGCCGACGGTGTAGTAGACAAAACGATTCGGCGCCTCGCCCCACACCATCGCGCCGATGTCGCGCGTGAACGGCGCACCCAAGTTGCGCACGACGAGTGAGCGCTCGAGGAACGGCGTCGTGTTGTCGCTGGAGCGCGCCTCCATCGTGAACGGCAGGAGGTACTGGCCGACCTGCACGTTGATCCAGGGCGACGGCGCATAGTTGATGAACGCATCGGTCGCGCCGGGCTTCATGAGCGGCGCTTCGACGGGGCTCGACTGGTTCGAGCACGTGTTCGTGCCAGCGGCGGGATCGACCGTGCAATTCGCC
>JBBQXV010000200.1:0-17385 GCA_038209335.1 Polyangiales bacterium
AACGCGCCTCCCACGCCGACGCGAGCGCGAAGAGGCGCGCCTCTTCGAGCGCGGGCGCCATGATCTGCAACCCGATCGGCAGACCGCTCTTCGCCGGCGCGCACGGAACGCTGAGCGCCGGGATCCCCGCGAGGCTCGCCGGCAGCGTGTAGACGTCGTTCAGGTACATCGCGAGCGGATCGTTGGTCTTCTCGCCGAGCCGAAACGCGGGCGTCGGCGCCGTGGGCGAGCAGATCGCGTCGACCTCGCGAAACGCCGCTTCGAAATCGCGAACGATGAGCGTGCGGACCTTCTTCGCCTTCAAATAGTAAGCGTCGTAGTAGCCGGCGGAGAGGACGAACGTTCCGAGCAAGACGCGACGCTTCACCTCGGCGCCGAAGCCCGCGTCGCGCGTCGCGCCGTACATTTCGCGAAGGTCGCGCTTCTTCTCCACGCGCAATCCGTAGCGAACGCCGTCGAAGCGCGCGAGGTTGCTCGACGCTTCGGCGGTCGCGATCACGTAGTACGTCGCGACGGCGAAGCGCGTGTGCGGCAGCTTGACCGGACGCACGACGCATCCGTCGTCTTCGAGCGCGCGGATGGCGGCGCGCACGCTCGCTTCGACCTCCGGATCGAGCCCCTCCGCGAAGTATTCTTCGGGCACGCCGATGCGCATCCCCTTCACGCTGCGTCCGCACGCCGCTTCGTAATCGTCGACCGGCGCGTCGAGCGACGTCGCGTCCTTCGGATCTTTTCCGGCGATGACCGAGAGCACGCGCGCCGCGCCGCGCACGTCGGTCGCGAACGGACCGATTTGATCGAGGCTCGACGCGAACGCGATGAGCCCGTAGCGCGAAACGCGCCCGTACGTCGGCTTGACGCCGACGGTGCCCGTGAACGCCGCGGGCTGGCGGATCGATCCGCCCGTGTCGCTCCCGAGCGACGCCGGCGTCATGCGCGCCGCGACCGCGACCGCGCTTCCGCCCGACGATCCGCCCGGCGCGCGCGTCGTGTCCCACGGATTTTTCACTGGCCCGTACGCGCTGTTCTCGTTCGACGAGCCCATCGCGAACTCGTCCATGTTGGTCTTGCCCGGGATGAGCGCGCCCGCCGCGCGGAGACGCGCGATGACCGTCGCGTCGTACGGCGGGACGTACCCTTCGAGGATCTTCGATCCGGCCGTCGACGCGATCCCACGCGTGCAGATTGCATCTTTGATCGCGATCGGAACGCCCGCGAGCGGCCCGAGTGTCTCGCCGCGCGCACGTCGATCGTCGACCGCGCGGGCGTCGGTCATCATCGAGTCGCGCGCGATCGCGAGAAACCCATGCAGCGTCGGTTCGAGCGCGGCGATCCGCGCGAGCGACGCCTCGGCGACGTCGACCGCGTTCACCGTGCCCGCCTTCACCGCGTCGGCGAGCTCCGTCACCGTCATCGTGCTCGGCATCGTCATCCTTCGATGAAGCCTGGCACCGCGAAGCCTTCGTGCTCGGCGCGCGGCGCCTGCGCGAGCGCGTCTTCGTGTGAGAGACCTTCGCGCGTCTCGTCGGCGCGCCACGCGCTTCGGGTGAGTTGAACGTTGGCCGTCGGCGGAACGCCGGTCGTGTCGATCGCGTCGAGCTCTTCGACGTACCCGACGACCCTCCCGAGATCGTGCGCGAGCGCGTCGGCCTCGGCGTCGGAGAGCGACAACGCCGCGAGCTTCGCGATGTGCATCACGCGCGCGCGATCGATGACGATCTTCTCCGACATGCGCGGACCTTACAAAACTCACCGCGCCGACGCCACTCGAGCCTTTAGCCCGACGCCCGAATCCTGTACTAGTCGCGCATGCTCCTCGGCGCGCACGAGTCGGTCGCGGGCGGTCTCGCGAAGGCCTTCGAGCGCGCGACGATCGACGGATGCGCCGCGCTCCAGATCTTCACGAAGAACTCGAATCAGTGGCGCGATCCCGAGGTCACCGACGATCAGATCGCGTTCTTTCGCGCGGCGCACGCGGCCAGCGGCGGCATCCCCGTGATGGCGCACACGAGCTACCTCATCAACCTCGCGACCGACAAAGCCGACATCCTCGCCAAGTCGCGCGACGCGCTCGTCGCCGAAGTGAACCGCTGCAGCGGGCTCGGCGTCGCGTACGCGGTGCTTCATCCGGGCGCGCATCTCGGCGCGGGCGAAGACATCGGCGTCGCGCGCACGGTCGAATCGCTCGACGAGGTCCACGAGCGCACCACGGGCGCGAGCGCGCGCATCCTCATCGAAAACACCGCAGGGCAGGGGACGTGCGTCGGCCACCGCATCGATCACCTGGCGGAGATCTTCGCGCGCGTGAAGCACCCCGAGCGCCTCGGCGTCTGCATCGACACGCAGCACACGTTCGCCGCCGGATACGACATCAGCACGCCGGATGGCTACGCGAAGACGTTCGAAGACCTCGATCGCGCCGTCGGCATCGCGCGCATCTGCGCGTTCCACCTGAACGACTCGAAGAAGCCGCTCGGGTCGCGCGTCGATCGCCATGAGAACATCGGCGAGGGGCTCCTCGGCCTCGGCCTCTTCTGGCGACTCGCGAACGATCCGCGCTTCGCGAAGATCCCCGCCGTCGTCGAGACCGAAGCGCGCGACGCGAGCGCGCCGTACCGCGACGAAATAGCGCTCCTCTCGTCGCTCGTCGGCGCCCCCGAACCCCAGGCAAAGTCGCCCGTGTTCAAGCTCGAGCCTCCGCCTGTGGCACCGCCGAAGAAGGCCGGTACGAAGAAGGGTCGCGCGTCATGAACGTCACCATCCTCACGTACTTGGAAAAGGAGGGGGTCGAGACGTACGACACGGTCGTCGATCAGGTCGCGGCCGCGCTCAAGATCCACAAGCACAAGGTCTCGATCCTCGGCGTCCACGGCGATCCCATCAAGCTCATCGAGGGGCTCCGCAAGCAGAAGCCCGGCCTCGTCTTCAACTTGTGCGAGATGTTCGGGCGCGACGCGCTCCTCGACGTCGCGGTCGCCGGCGCGCTCTCCTTGCTCGGCGTGCGGTACACCGGCGGCGGCCCCGGCGAGTTCTACCTGCAGCAAGACAAGGCGCTCACGAAGGAGCTCCTCGCGTACCACGACGTTCCGTTCCCTCCGTACGTCGTCTTCCGCCGCGACACGTTCCCCGACACGACGATGCACCTGCGCATGCCGCTCATCGTCAAGCCGCTCCGCATGGACGCGTCGATCGGCATCGAAGGAAAATCACTCGTCCGCAGCACGACGCAAATGATGAAGCGCGTCGTCTCGATCCACGAAAAGGTGAAAGATTCGGCGCTCGTCGAGGAGTATATCGAGGGGCGCGAGTTCTACGTCGGCGTCATAGGCAACAAGAAGCCGGTCGCGCTCCCGCCGATCGAAATGGATTTCTCGGGGCTCCCCGTCGGGTTCCCACGCGTCCTCGGCCGTCGCGCGAAGTGGGTTCCGAGCAGCCGCGAGTACAAAGGCACGCGCTCCAAGCTCGCCGAGCTCTCCGACGAGCTCCGCGCGAAGCTCCAGCAGGTCTCGATCGACGCGTACCGCGCGCTCCGCGTCCGCGACTACGGCCGCGTCGACTTGCGCGTGAACGAGAACGACGAGGTCTACGTCATCGAGGTCAACGCCAGCTGCTACCTCGAAAAGAGCGCCGAGTTCGCGACGGCTGCGCAAGCCGCAGGCATCGGCTATCCGGATCTCGTGAACGCGATCGCGCGTCTCGCGCTCGCTCGAAGCCGCCGCAAGTACTGACGACGACTACGGAACGTACTTCCCGCTCTGCAGGTAGTTCATCGCGAGCGCCGTCACGAGGCTCGTCAGCGCGATCGTCAGCTCTTTCTCTTGCTGGACGCGGTACGTGAGCTCCGCCGCGTCGGCGCGCTCGGCGAGAAACTCGATGAGCCAGCGCGTGCGCTCCGGCAAGTGCCCCGTCCACTGGTAGACGCTCGCGGGCACGTCGCGTTCGAGCCGACGAATCAACGTCGACGCGGGCGCGCGCACCGCGGCCTGCTCGGTGTCCGCGAACATGGACGCGAGCATTCCTTCGAGCGCGATTTCAGGAACGGCCGGACGCTCAGCAGCGCCACCGTTCACGCCATGCGCGTCTCGATAGAATTGCTCGAGCGACACCGAAAGGCTCGCGACATCTTCATGGAGCGCCACGTTCGTGATCACCGGCTCCCGGTCTATCACGTCCTTCATCGCCCTCTCGCAGTACTCGAGTTTCCGTAATGCTCCCGGCCACTTCGCATATTGCGCGCGCCAGTCGAGCCCTGGGGCCATCCAGACCGCGAATGTCTCCGCCCAATCCTCGTCCGGGTGCTTCTGCGCGTACCAACCGGGGAGGTGGTGGACGTACTCGCGGCTGAACGGACGCGGGCGGTACTCCTCCTCATAGGGCTTTTGCATCGAACCGAAGCGCTCGACCCACTCCTTCTGCTCGTGGAGTCGGTACGCGTAGTTGATGACGTGCCCCATCTCGTGCCGGAGATAGCGGAGCACTTCCTTCGGCCCCGAGCCCTCGACGTGGCACGCGCGCTCGGCGTGGAGCTGCGTGAGCTCGGGCCGCGCGAGGTAAAATGGGATCGCGATCGCGATGCTCTGATCGGCGACGCCCCACTCCGTCGACAGGTAAAATCGCGGGCGAACCTTGATCAGCGACTCTTCGAGCTCGGTCTCGAACGCCGCGATCACCGGCTCGAGGCTCGTCCCGACGATCGTCAATCCGAGATCGCGAATCGGAACCGCGCGCTCCGCCGATTCGTGGAAGGCCGGGTGCGCGGACATCATGACGGCGGCGCCGCGGGGGAAGGACTGGCGGGAGCGGGGTTCGCCGAAGGAGTCGCTGCCGACGCGGGGACAGGCGGCCGTCCCTCTTCATACTCGGGCGGCGGACCGACGGGGGCCTTCGGTGCACTCGGACCGCACGCGGTCAGCGTCGTCGCGGGCGCGAGGAGCGCGAGCAACGAAACGACGACCGAAGTGCGCGGCAACCGAGGCATCCAGGCAGCGTACCCGATCCCGCCCGGCGCGCTGTCGGCATCGCGCCCCGATCGCGCAGAACTCGCGAAGCTCATCCGAACTGTCGAATTTCGTTCCGCTTGTCCCGCGCGCGCCCGGTTGAGCGCAGAATGTACGTTTTTGTGGTTGTCACGTCGGTCGGAATGAGTCATGGAGCCAAGCCGGATGGGATCCGGAGGAGGTCGGTCGAAATGAAAATGTCGAGCAAGCTTGGTCTATTCGTGTGCGCCGTCATCGGCGCAGCAGTGGTGGGATGCAGCGGATCGGACGGCGCGGCAGGCGTCGCGGGACCGGCTGGCTCGGCGGGGCCTGCGGGCTCGGCCGGTAGCGATGCGCCGAGCGTCAGCGCGGTCACGCCGGCTCGCGCGTTCCTCTCGCGCAAGCTCGAGGTCACCGTGAGCGGCTACGGCACGAAGTGGTCGCCGTCGACGACGCTCGACTTCGGCGCCGGGGTCACGGTCGACAAGATCACCGTCGCCAGCCCGACCGCACTCCTCGCGAGCATCACGATCGCGAAGACGGCCGCGCCCGGGCCGCGCGATGTCAACGTCGTCGATGGCGGCACCAAGGAAGTCTACAAGGCCGCGTTCCACGTCGACCTTCCGACGAAGATCAGCACGCAAGGCACGCTCGCGCAGGGGTCGATCATCGCGGTGCACGCGACGGGCCTCGACATCTCCACGCCGTTCGACACGACCCAGACGGGCGACGGCCTCTTCACGCCGATCTCGTACCCGAACATGTCGATCACGGGCGCGGCCGGGCTCAACGCTTCGTTCGACGCGGTGTCGCTCTTCTCGGCCGACCTCACGATGCTGATCGACGTGACCGCGGCGGCGGCCACCTCGGACATCGAGCTGCTCAGCGGTCCGACGGGCGAGGAGATCTCGTTCCCGGCGCCGGGCGCGCTCACGATCGCCGCGCGCACGCCGGTCGCGCTCACGTCGGGCACCGACGCGATGGGGACGCTCACGAAGGCGCTCGACACCGCGCTCTATTCGTTCACGCCGGGCGCGACGCTCAGCCTCGTCGATCTCGCCGTCACGACGACGACCATGGGCGCGACCCCGAAGGTCGTTCTTCTCCCGAAGAGCGGCAAATTCGCGGATCTCATCGGTGCGAAGGCAGCGCAGACGTTCGTGACGAGCGCGGCCGATCCGTACTACGCGATCATCTGGGACAACAGCGGGACGCCCGGCGTCGCGTTCAAGGTCACGCCCAAGACGACCCCGGCGTTCGGGATCACGGCGAGCGCGACGGCGATCACGAAGGCGACGGCGCAGACCGCGACGTCGCTCCCGGCGGTGTTGCAGGGCGGAACGCTCGCGAGCGCGACCGATGAGCACTGGATCAAGTACACGGCGGTCGCGGCCGACGTCGGAAAGAAGCTCCACGTCGTGACCTACGACGCGGACAAGAAGACGGACACGCTCGTCGACGTCTTCAAGGCGGACGGCACCACCAGCGTCGGCGGCCCGAGCAGCGACAGCGGCTACCACGAGGACTTCAAGAGCGGCGTGCTCGCGCTCGGCGACTACTACATCGTCATCTCGGCGAGCTCGTCGTTCGTCGCGGCTCACAAGACGTTCAGCGCCTGGGTTCGCGTCGAATAGCGACCGCGTGGGCGGTGGCGCCGACTCGCCGCCGCCGATGTCCGAGCGCGCTCCGACGCTGTTTTGGCCGGAGCGCGCTTGCGTTTTGTCGCGCCGCGCGTACATTCCCGGCCCCCGACCTCGCCATCCCGGCGAGGCGGTCACCAAGTAAATCCACACGCTCCCCACTGCGCAAGTCCACGGCCCGGTGCATCGGTTTCAACCGCTGCTGGTCGAGGAAGGGGAGCGGAGGCTCAACCGAAAGGAAGCGCTGATGACTACGACTGAGATGAACAACACGGGCAATACGGGTCCGCTCCCGCAGCTCCGTGGCGATTTCCCCCTCCCGTTGAAGGCGCTGCTCGACGCAGGCGTCCACTTCGGACACCAGACCAAGCGCTGGAACCCGAAGATGCGCACGTACATTTACGGCGCACGCAACGGCATCCACATCATCGACCTCGACCAGACGGCGCGCCTCTTCACGCGCGCGTTCCAGTTCGTGACCGAGACGGTCGCGCGCGGCGGGCACGTGCTGATGATCGGCACGAAGCGCCAGGCGCAGGAGATCGTCCAAGAGGAGGCGCTCCGCTCGAACTCGTACTTCGTCGTCAACCGCTGGCTCGGCGGCACGCTCACGAACTTCCGCACGATCAAGCAAGGGCTCGATCGTATGCGCCAGCTCGAGCGCATGAAGGAAGACGGGACGCACTTGCAGCTCCCGAAGAAGGAAGTGTCGCGCCTCGAGAAAGAGCGCGAGCGCTTCGAGAAGTACCTCGGCGGGCTTCGCAACATGGGAAGCCTCCCGGCCGCGCTCTTCATCATCGATCCTGCGAAGGAGATGATCGCGGTGCAAGAGGCGAAGAAGCTCGGCATTCCGATCATCGCCATCACCGACACCAACTGCGATCCGGACGTCATCAGCTACGTCATCCCGGGCAACGACGACGCGATCCGATCGATCAAGCTGATCACGGCGCGCATCGCCGACGCGGTGGTCGAGGGCGCGGCGCGGCGCAAGGAGTTCGCGGGGCGCGAAGAGGGTCAGCGCGATCGCGGTCCGCAGGCCGAGGTCATCCGCGGCCCGCGCGATCGTCGCGGTGGCGGCGGTGGCGGTGGCGGTGGACGCGACGGAAGCAGCGATCGTCCCGCCAACTGAACACGTTGTTTGTTGGAACAGGGAGATTGGGAGACAGGGAGCTTTTTGGGGATGGCCCCAAATACGAAACTCCGTGCTCCCGGCCTCCCTGTGAATCAAAATTCATCAGAGGAATTCGTCATGGCTCAAGTCACTGCAACGATGGTCAAAGAGCTCCGTGAGCGCACCCAGGCGGGGATGAGCGATTGCAAGAACGCGCTCGTCGAAGCCGGAGGGGACATGGAGGCGGCCGTCGAGGTCATCCTCAAGAAGGGGATCGTCAAGGCCGCCGCGCGCGCCGGTCGCGTCGCCTCCGAGGGCGAGGTGCGCACGCACGTGGACGCGGGCGGCAAGCGCGCGGTGATCGTCGAGATCAACTGCCAGACGGACTTCGTTGCGCGAGGCGACGACTTCAAGGGCTTCGTCAGCAAAGTGACCGAGGTGGCGAGCAAGGCCGCGAAGGGGACGGATCTCCTCACGCAGAAGTACCCGGGCTCGGATCGGACGATCGACGACGTGCGCCAAGAGATGGTCGCGAAGTCGGGCGAGAACACGGTCGTTCGTCGTTGGGACGTCGTCGAGTGCAAAGAGGCCGGCGGCTTCGTGCACGCGTACGTTCACGCGGGCGGCAAGCTGGCCGTGCTCCTCCACGCCGACGCGCCCAGCGCCGACGCCGTGAAGAACGCCGCGGTGCAGTCGTTCGTCGACAACGCGGCGATGCAGATCGCGGCGATGAGCCCGATCGTCGTGCGCAAGGAAGACGTGAGCGACGCGCAGGTCGCGAAGCAGCGCGAGATCTTCGAAGCGCAGATGAAGGAAGAGCCGAAGCAGCCGCCGCCGGCCGCGTGGCCCAAGATCCTCGACGGCAAGATCGCGAAGTGGTTCACCGAGGTGACTCTGCACGGCCAGCAGAACGTGTGGGACTCCGAGAAGGGGACGGTCGATGCGGTCCGTCAAGAGCTCAGCAAGACGATCGGCGGCGAGCTGAAAATCGTCAGCTTCGTGCGCTTCTCGCTCGGCGAGGGCATCGAGAAGAAGGTCGACGATCTCGCGGCGGAAGTCGCGAAGCTCACGACCTGAAGACGCCGGGACTCCGCGCGAGCCGAGACGAGACACGCGGATGCGCCTTTGCGCCGTCAGCGTCGATCTCGACGAGATCCCGAATTACTTTCAGATCCACGGTCTGACTCCGCCGGAGACGGCGAACGTCGGTGCCGTGTACGACGTCGCGGTCGATCGCCTCGAGACGATGGCGAAGGACGCGGGCCTGCCGCTCACGCTCTTTGCCATCGGCGCGGATCTCGCGCGACCGGAGGCGGCGGCGAAGCTTCGCGCGGCGCACGCGCGCGGTCACGAGATCGCGAACCACACGCTCGACCATCGGTACGATCTCACGCGCGTCGATCGCGACGAGATGCGAAAGCAGATCGAAGGTGGCGCGGCGGCGATCGCGCTCGCGATCGGCGAGCGTCCGGTCGGGTTTCGCGCGCCGGGCTACACGATCACCGACGCGGTGTACGACGTGCTCGCGGAGACCGACGTCGCGTACGACTCGTCGGTGTTTCCGTGCCCGGCGTACTGGGGCGCGAAGACGGCGGCGATCGGGTGGATCGCGGCTCGCGGGCGCACGAGTCGATCGATCGTCGATACCCCGGCGGTGCTCGCTTCGCCGACGCGACCGTACCGTGTCGGTCGGCCGTACTGGCGACGCGGCGAAGGGATCCTCGAGCTACCGATTCAGGTGACGCGCGGCGCGCGCTTGCCGGTGATCGGGACGTACCTCACGCTCTTTGGCGCGACGGTGGCGCGGGCGCTCGTGAAGATGTGCGTCGGCGAGCCGTTCGTGAACCTCGAGCTGCACGGCATCGACGTGCTCGACGCAGGCGACGGCCTCGAAGCGCTGCGCGGGAATCAACCCGACGTCCGCGTCGCGCACGCGAAGAAGCTCGAAGCGCTGCACGCGGCGTTCGAAGTCCTGCAGCGCGCCGGGTACTCGTTCGTGACGCTCCGCGAAGGGGCGGAGGCCTTGAAGCGCCGCGCGCTTTGAGGTCGGAGGAGAGTTCCGTTATTCTGTCAGCATGGGCGAGGCTCCGAACGATGGGGACCTGACCGGCATCCCCAAGGAAGGGGAGATCATTGCCGGGAAGTTCACCGTCGAGAAGGTCCTCGGCGTCGGCGGGATGGGTGTCGTCGTCGCCGCGCGCCACGTCCAGCTCGGTCAGCGTGTCGCCGTGAAGTTCCTGCGCCCGGAAGCGACGAAGCACAAAGAAGCGGTCGGTCGCTTCCTCCGCGAGGCGCGGTCCACGGTCGGATTGCACAGCGCGCACGTCGTCCGGATCATCGACGTCGGCACCCTCGACACCGGATTGCCGTACATGGTGATGGAGCACCTCGCGGGCGAGGATCTCTCCGACGTCATCAAGTCGCGCAAGATGCTCGGCGTCGAGGAAGCGGTCGACTACGTGCTCCAGTCGTGCGAGGCGATCGCCGAGGCGCACGGGGTCGGGATCGTTCATCGCGATCTGAAGCCGTCGAACCTCTTCTTGTTGCGAAAGCCGGACGGCTCGCCGCTCGTGAAGGTCCTCGACTTCGGCATCTCGAAGGCCGTCGAGGTCGAAGGCGAGCAGAACCTCACCGCGACGTCGTCGGTGATGGGCTCGCCGCTCTACATGTCACCCGAGCAGCTACGCAGCTCGA
Organism: Polyangiales bacterium; assembly: GCA_038209335.1. Taxonomy (GTDB): domain Bacteria; phylum Myxococcota_A; class Polyangia; order Polyangiales; family Polyangiaceae; genus JBBQXV01. Next base: position 10,425 of record JBBQXV010000200.1, read on the forward strand.
AGCGCGTCGATGCGCGCACGGACATTTGGGCGCTCGGTGTCATCTTGTTCGAGCTGACGAGCGGGACGACGCCGTTCGACGACGAGACGATGACCGGGCTGTGCGCGAAGATCGTCGCGGATCCGCCCGCGTCGTTGCGCTCGCGTCGCGCGGATCTGCCGCTCGCGTTCGAGGGCGCGGTCATGCGTTGCCTCGAGAAGGACGTGACGCGGCGTTACCAGACCGTCGGCGATCTCGCGATCGCGCTGCGCGATTTCGCGTCGGCCGAGGGGCGCATGTCGGCCGATCGCGTCGCGCGGATTGCGTCGCCGATGCGCGCGCCGCTACCGAGCGGAAATTTCCCGCCGTCCGCGCAGCCGCAGCCGTCGCCGTCGACGCCGCGGATGGCCGCTGGGCCTGTGTCCGGGCACACGGGGTTCGCCGACACGATCGACAGTTGGTCGGGAGGCCAGGGAAAGAAGCGACGGCGCACGACCGTCCTCGTCGTGGCGCTCGTCGCGGCGATGGCGAGCATCGCGTGCGCCGCGATCTTCGTCGCGACGCGAACGCCGCCCCAGGCGCTGCCCGCGGCGCAGACGCCGGCGGCGACGGTTCCTACCGCCACGACGACGACGGCCGCTCTCGCGCCGCTACCTCCGCTCGATCCGTTCCAACCCGACGCGGGCGCTCCGGCCGCTTCGAGCACGGCGGCCGCGAGCGCGAAGCGGCCCGTCGGGCAGCCGTTCCGATCGGCAACGGGGCAGGCGCCGGGAGTGAAGCCAACGCCGCCCACGCCACCGCAAGGCGGAGGCGACCTCCTCCTCGATCGAAAATAGATTCAGAGCGCCGTCCCCTTCGGAGGGACCACGCGGCGCTTCGTCAGCGTGCCTTGCACGAACCTTCGCATCACCGGCGCGATCGTATTCGGATCGTTCGCGCCCCACTCGTCCGCGCTGATCGCGTCGGTCGGTTCGAGCGTCGCGCCGATCATGAAAAACCAAGGCACTTCGGTCTTGTCGAGCTTTGCTCCGCGGAGCTCGGGCTTGAACTCGTCGACGTCGATGCGCACGACCGTCACGTTCTCGAGCGCGTCCTCCATCTCTTCGTCGGCGAGCGCCGCGGAGATCTCGAGCGACTCTTTGCTCCACTTCGCGCTCGTCATCACCATGAGCTTCTCGTGCGCCGCGATCGATCGCGCGTACTCCGCGCCGAGCTGGGCGCGCAGCGGACCGCCGGTCGCGTGCAGATCGACGACGTGCACTCCACCGAGCGCCGGCGAAGGTGAAGTAGCCGGTGCCGCCGGCACCGTCGACGTGGCGGTCGGAGCGTACGCAGGCGGCGGATGCGTCGGCGGACGGTGTGTCGCGGTCAGCGCGATGATCCCGACGATGCCGACGATGTAGAGGATCGAAATCGCGCCGCCGATGCCGCCGGTGATCGCGCCCGCGAGCGCCATCCCGCCTCCGCCGATCGCCCCTTCCGATCGCGCGATCGCCTTGCGCGACATGATCCCGAGAATGAACGCGGGCACGCCGAAGAAAAATCCGAGGCCGTAGCAAAACGAACAGACGATGCTGATGATCCCGAGGATGAGCGCGACCGTCGCTCTCGTATCCGTCGGCGCGGGCCCGCCGAACGTCCCGGGCGCGTTCGGATACGGCGGAACGTAGTACGGCATCGGCGCCTGCATCTGCGGGCCGTACGGAGGGGGCGGCGGAGGTGGGAGGCCGGGCGGCGGCGGAGGCGGGCCCGGCGGCATTTGCATCGCACGCTCAGAATAGTCGGTTCTCGACGCGCCGCTAGGAGCCCGAAGAGCTCGCCTTGCTCCTGTCGCCGACGCGCGACAATCCGTCGACGTCGACGCCCGATTTCTGGATGAACTCGCGCGCGACCTCGTTGTCGCCGCGCGCCAGCTCGTCCGGACGTCCGCGCGCGACGATCTCGCCGCGGATGAGCAGGATCGCCTGGTGCGCGATCCGAAAGCAGCTCGCGATGTCGTGCGAGATGACGATCGACGTCACGTTGAAGCGTTCGCGCATCTCGTCGATGAGATCGTCGACGAGGCGGCTCGTGAGCGGATCGAGCCCGCTCGTCGGTTCGTCGTACACGAGGATCGGCGGCTCGAGCATGAGCGCGCGCGCGAGGCCGACGCGCTTTCGCATTCCGCCGGAGAGCTCGCTGGGGAATTTCTTGATGACGTTCGGATCGAGGCCGAGGATTCGGAGCTTCTCGACGACGCGCTCTTCGATTTCCTTGGCCGAGAGCTTGGTGTGCTCGACGAGCGGGAACGCGACGTTCTCCATCACGGTGATCGAGTCGAGGAGCGCCGCGTATTGGTAGACCATCCCGAATTTTTGGCGGATGCGGTTGAGCTCGCGCTCGCCCATCGGGACGATGTCGTCGCCGTCGATGTAGATCTTTCCTTCGGTCGGCTTTTCGAGCGCGACGATGTGGCGGAGCAGCGTCGTCTTGCCGGCGCCGGAGCCGCCGATGATGACCGTAGTTTCGCCGTGACGCGCGACGAGGTCGATCCCCTTGAGGACCCACGTGTCGCCGAACTTCTTCTTGACGTCTTTGAGGACGACGATGTCGTCGGTGGATGCCATTGAATGGGGAGGGTCGACGCTCGACCCGCTCTCGATTAGTAGCATCTGTGCCATGACGAGCGATCACCTCGACGCGATTCTCAAGACCGCCCACACCAAGCAGGACAAAGAAGGGTGGCACGCCGTACCCGACGGCGGGACGCTCACCCTCTACGTCGCGTTCAACGGCGCTAGCCTGAACATCGGCCGCGTCGAAGCCGTGCGAAGCGAGGGCGAGCTGCTCTACGCGCGCACGCCGAAGCGCGAGCTCTTCGCGATCTCGCGCGCCGACGTGTACGCCGTCGCGATCGAAGGCGCGGGAGCGACGGGGCAACCGCCGCGTCGCGCCGGCTTCGGGTGAGGGATCGCGCGACGTGCTCGATCTCGCGCTTCGGGCGCTGGCGGCGGTCGTCGCGCGTTTCCCGGAGGGCGCGCGCGTAGCGTTCGGAGCGGCGCTCGGGTGGCTCGCGGGGAGCGTGCTGCGCATTCGGCGCGCGCAGGTCGAAGCGGCGATGACGCGCGCGGGGATCACGTCGCCGCGTCGCGAAGCGGCGGGGATGTATCGCTCGCTCGGGCAGGGGGTCTTCGAGCTCCTCGGGCTCGCGGGCGGCGGCGCGCGAGAGCTCGACGCGGCGATCGCGTTCGACGATCGATCGCGCGCGAAGTGGGACGCCGCGCGTCGCGTGGGGAGGGGGATCGTCGTCGCCGCGTCGCACACCGGCAACTGGGAGCTCGCGGCGTCGGCGCTCGCTCGCGAGGGGGATCTCGTCGCGATTGTGAAGCGGATCAGCGTTCGCGGATTCGATGCATTCTGCAATCGTCTGCGCGCACGCCGCGGCGTCGGCGCGGCGCTGCCGGATGGTGCCCTCGCGCGCGGGCGGGCAACGCTTGCGAGCGGCGGGATCGTCGTGATGGTGATCGATCAAGTGCCGGACTCGACGCGGCACGCCTCGCGCGTCGACTTTCTCGGCGCGCCCGCTTACGCCGATCGTGCCCCCGCCGCGCTCGCTGCGCGCAGCGGCGCGCCCATCGTCGTCGCCGCGTGCCGTCGCGACGGACGCGGACACACGATCGAAGTGCTCGACGTCATCGTCCCGCCCCCACGCCCGAGTCGAACGTGGATCGAAACGGCGACCTGCGACGCAACGCGCGCGCTCGATCGCTTCGTGCGCGCACATCCGCGCGACTGGTTGTGGCTCCACCGTCGATGGCGGGTGCCCGCGCGCGGGTGACACGCGCGCCCAACCGGATAGACTGAGCGCCGCCATGCAACCCGATTCGCTCGTCCTCGCCGGCCGCAGCTTCGCGAGCCGCCTCATCGTCGGCACCGGCAAGTACAAGGACGTCGACGAGACCGAGCGCGCCATCGACGCGTCCGGCGCGGAGATCGTCACCGTCGCGCTTCGTCGCGTCGATCTTGCGGACAAATCGAGCGGCTCGCTGATGTCGCTCCTCCAACGAAAATCGTGGCTCATTCTCCCGAACACCGCGGGCTGCCACACCGCCGACGAAGCCGTGCGCACGCTTCGCCTTGCGCGCGAGCTCGGCCTCGGTGTCGTCCGCGAGGGTGCGCCGCTCTCCGGACCCCTCGTCAAGCTCGAGGTCATCGGCGATCCGAAGACGCTCTATCCGGACAACGAGCAGACGCTCGAGGCCGCGAAGATTCTGGTGAAGGAGGGCTTCGTCGTCCTGCCGTACTGCATCGACGATCCGATCCTCTGCCGCAAGCTCGAGGAGGCGGGATGCGCCGCCGTGATGCCGCTCGCCGCACCGATCGGCAGCGGGCTCGGGATCCGCAACCCGCACAACCTCGCGATCATCCTCGAGCACGCGAAGGTGCCGGTGATCGTCGACGCGGGCGTCGGCACGGCGAGCGACGCGGCGGTGGCGATGGAGCTCGGCTGCCACGGCGTCTTGATGAACACGGCGATCGCGCAGGCCAACGATCCCGTGCTCATGGCGACGGCGATGCGCGAGGCGGTCAGCGCGGGGCGCAAGGCGTTCCTCGCGGGCCGAATGCCGCGGCGGCGCTACGCGAACGCATCGAGCCCGACCGCCGGGCTCATCGAATGAGCGTGCGCTTCCTGGCCGTCGGTGCGCTCGCGAGCGCGCTCTCGTCGATCGCTCCCGTGCAGTGTGCACACGATCCGGATCCGACCCTGCGCCGCGAGGACACGGCCGGCGACGCGCTCTGGAACCTCGCGCAGCGCTTCGAGGCGGAGAAGAAACCGGACGCGGCGCGCGAGACGTTGCAGTACCTCGTCGACACGTATCCCTCGAACCGTCACGTCGGCGAGGCGAAGGAGTCGCTCAAGCGGCTCGGCGGAGCGACGGCGGCGACCGACGGCGGTTGAGCGAGCGAGTCAGCGAGTGAAGGGGGACCGTGCGAGGACCGAGGCTCATCATCGTCACCGATCCCGCGTACACCGACGACGCGATCCTGCGTGCGATCGAGGCGGCGGCGGGCGTCGTCGCGCCCGGCGTGCTCGGCGTGCAGCTCCGCGACAAGCAGCGTGACGTCGTCTCGCTTCGCGTGCTTGCGTCGAGGCTCCGCGTGCTCACACGCGCGAAGGGAGCGTGGCTCGTCATCAACGGCGACGCGCGGCTCGCGAAAGACGTCGGCGCGGACGGCGTTCACCTCGGCGGACGCGCGATCTCGATCGCCGAAGCGCGCGGCATGTGCGGCGCGAGCGCCTGGATCTCGATCGCCGCGCACTCCGACAGCGCCGTGCGCGCCGCCGTGCGCGAGGGGGCGGACGCCGTCCTCGTGAGTCCGATCTTTCCGACGACGTCGGGCGCGCGCGCCGTTCCCAGCCAGACGCGCATGCGCGTCGCCACCGAGAAGAAGCGACCGCGCGGGGTCGAAGCGATCGAAAAGGCGCGCGCGATCGCCGAGTCCAAGATCGCGGTCTACGCGCTCGGCGGCGTCACCCCCACCAACGCGGCCGAGTGCGTCACCGCGGGCGCCGACGGGATCGCCGTCATTCGCGCGATCCTCGCCAGCACCGATCCCGGATCGACGACCCGCGCCTTCGCCGAGGCCTTGGGCGTCGACCTGCCGTAGGAGATTGGGTACGCTCGACGCCATGCTCGGAACGCCGACCTACGACGAATCGCTCGCGATCACGACCGAGCTCATTCGTCGCCATGTCGACGACACGACGCGCGACCGCGGGATCCGCGCTGCCGATCACATCATGAACGATCTCGGCCTCGACAGCCTCGGCGTGATGGAGCTCGTCGCTGACATCGAAGGGCGCTTCGAGGTCGACATCCCGAACGAGATGTTCGAGCACCTCGCGACGGTCGGGGACGTGGCCAAAGCGATCGTCGTCCTCAAATCCACTGGAGCTTGAGGCCGAGCGAGAGCGGCGTGCACAGCTCGGTGAGCTCCTGCGCGTACGCCTTCTTGCAGAAGATCTCGCACATGCCGATCGCGACGCCGCGAATGCCGACGCGGCAGTGGCGGAACAGGGACGGCGGGAACTGCACGATTTCGATGTGCGCTTCCTTGGGGCCGAGCTTGGTCACGCCGACCGCCGCGCCGATCCAGCTCTTTTCCCAGACGCGCTGAAGCTGCGCGAGGAGCGACCACGGCGTCGCGCCCGCGCCGCCCGCGAGCGTTCGGAGCACGTTGACGACGCCGCTGTGCGCCGCGCGCGTTGCGTTGACGCCCATCTCGAGCACGGCGTTCACGGGGAGCTCGAGGCGATCGCACGCTTCGTAGTGCGCCATCGCGACCTCGAGCGGGAGCCACACGCCCGCCGCCGTGGTTCGCACGTCGTCGTGAAATCTCGCCGGCAAGAGCTCGAAATACGCATCGAGCAAATCGCGCTCGCGCAGCCCGCGCAGCGACGACGCGAGCCACGTGCTTCGAACGCTCGACGCGCGCGCCACTGAGCTCCGCGGCGACGGGAGCGCAAGAATCACTTCGTCGCCCGTCCCCATGCTTCGAGTCTAGCGCCGACTCGACGTGCTCGCTTCCGTTCAGTCTTCCATCGGTCCGAGATCTTCGCCGCTCAAGACGAAGAACGCCTCGCCGTAGCTCTTCACGAGCTCGAGCGCCGAGTCGAGATCCTCCTGCGTGTGGCCGCGCGTCACGTTCACGCGGAGGCGTTCTTCGCCGTGCTTCACGGCCGGGTACGTGATCGGCACCATGAGCACGCCGCACTCGAGCAGCGCGACGTGCATGAAGAGCGTCTTGCGTTCGTCGCGGCACATGACCGGCATGATGTGCGTGTTGCTGGCGCCGAGATCGAAACCGGCGGTGGTGAGCTTCTCGCGGAAGTACGCCGCCTTTTGGTGGAGCTCGCGCACCAGCGCCGGTCCGTCGGATTCCATCATGTCGAGGATGGTCGAGGCGGCCGCGACAATCGGCACCGGCAGCGTCGCGCTGA
>JBBQXV010000201.1:0-17330 GCA_038209335.1 Polyangiales bacterium
TTCGAAGCGCTGGTCTTCAAAGCGTCGCGCGGGATCGAAGACATCTACGAGCTGACGTACATCCGAAAGGACCGGAGCCGCTTTCCCGCGGTGGTCTCCGTCACGGCGCTGCGCGACGCGCAAGACGTCATCATCGGGTACCTCCTCATCGGCACCGACAACACCGCGCGCAAGCACGCCGAGGAGGCGCTTCTCAAGGCCGGAGCGCTGCAGAACGCGATCTTCCAGAGCGCGAACTTCTCGAGCATCGCGACCGACGCGAACGGCGTCATCCAGATCTTCAACGTCGGAGCCGAGCGGATGCTCGGGTTCGCAGCCTCCGAGGTCGTGAACAAGATCACGCCCGCCGACATCTCCGATTCCGAAGAGGTCGTCGCGCGCGCGGCCACGTTGAGCAGCGCGCTCTCGACGCGGATCGCGCCCGGATTCGAAGCGCTGGTCTTCAAGGCCTCGCGCGGGATCGAGGACATCTACGAGCTGACGTACATCCGAAAGGATGGGAGCCGTTTCCCGGCCGTCGTGTCCGTCACCGCGCTGCGCGACGCGCAGGACACCATCATCGGCTACTTGCTGATCGGCACCGACAACACGGCGCGCAAGCAAGTCGAGGAAGAGCGCGGCAAGCTCGATCAGCGGCTGCGCGATCAGCACTTTTACACGCGCTCGCTCATCGAATCGAACATCGACGCTTTGATGACGACGGACCCGCGCGGCATCATCACCGACGTCAACAAACAGACCGAGGCGCTGACGGGGTGTACGCGTGACGAGCTCATCGGCGCGCCGTTCAAGAACTACTTCACTGAACCGATGCGGGCGGAAGCGGGCATCAACCGCGTGCTCAACGAAGGGAAGGTCACCAACTACGAGCTCACCGCGCGCGCTCGGAGCGGCGACCTCACCGTCGTCTCGTACAACGCGACCACGTTTCACGATCGCGACCGCAAGCTGCAGGGGGTGTTCGCGGCGGCGCGCGACATGACCGAGCTGAAGCGCTTCGAGCACACGTTGAAGCAGAAGAACGTCGAGCTCGAAGACGCGAGCCGGATGAAGTCCGAGTTTCTCGCCAACATGTCGCACGAGCTACGGACGCCGCTCAACGCCATCATCGGATTCTCCGAGGTGCTCAAAGACGGCCTGATGGGCGAGATGACCGCGCAACAGCGCGGCTTCATCGGCGACATCTTCAGCAGCGGGAAGCATCTGCTGTCGCTCATCAACGACATCCTCGACTTGTCGAAGGTCGAGGCGGGGAAGATGACCCTGGATCTCGAGCCCGTTCAGGTCTCGTCGTTGTTCGTGAACAGCATGTCGATCATTCGCGAGAAGGCTTCGGCCCGGCAGATCCATTTGACGATCGACGCCCCCGACGAGCTGGGGTTGATTCAAGCCGACGCGCGCAAGGTAAAGCAGATTGTCTACAATCTATTGGCCAATGCCGTGAAGTTCTCGAACGCCGGCGGGCACGTGACATTGCGCGCGCGTCGCGCGCCGCGTGAAGCAGCTGCGCACGTGAGCGGCCCTTGGTCAGGCCGCACGTTCCCGCTCGCCGAGAGCGAGTTCACGGAGTTTCTCGCGATAAGCGTCACCGACAACGGTATCGGGATCTCCAGCGAAGGATTGGAGCGGCTCTTTCGGCCCTTCAGTCAGATCGACGGCGGCCTCGCGCGAAAGTTCGAAGGAACAGGGCTCGGGCTGGCGATGGTCAAGCTCCTCGCCGAGCTCCACGGCGGATCGGTGGCGGCGGAGAGCGCGGTCGGCGAGGGATCGTGCTTCACCGTGTGGCTGCCGCTTCGGGAGGTGGTCGACGACGCGAAGCCCATCACAAAGACGCCATCCGCCCCGCGCCTCGACGGTCTCGCCGGCGCGCCCACCGCGCTCGTCGTCGAGGACGACGGAAAGTCCGCCGAGCTCATTCGTGTCCAGCTCGAAGCCGAGGGGTTCAAGGTATTGATCGCCGAATCCGCGGAGTCTGCGCTCGTCCTCGCGGCGCAGGAGTCGGTGTCGTTGATCACGCTGGACATCATGCTGCCCAACATGGACGGCTGGGAGTTTCTCGCGCGACTCAAAGAGGTCCCGTCGCTCGCTCACATTCCGGTCGTCATCATTTCGATTGTCGCCGAGAGCAGCAAAGGCTTCGCGCTCGGCGCAGCGGCGGTGATGCAAAAACCGATTTCGCGGCAAGAGCTCTACGAATCGCTCGTCGAGCTCGGTCTGTTTCCTATCGCGGGCGGCCGAGCGCTCAAGGTGCTCGTCGTCGACGACGATCCGAAGGCCGTCGAGCTGATCGCGCTCCGTCTCCACGACATGGTCGGTACCGTATTGCGCGCCCACGGTGGCAGCGAAGCGATCGACATCGCGCGACGCGAGCTGCCCGATCTGCTCGTGCTCGACTTGATGATGCCGGGCGTGAACGGCTTCGACGTCGTCGACACACTCCGCAAAAACCCCGAGACGTCACGCATTCCCATCCTCGTCGTCACCGCCAAACTGATCAACCTCGACGATCGCCGCAGGTTGAACGGATACGTGAGCGCCATCGTCCAGAAGGGCGACGTCGACCGGAGTCGCTTCTTGGCGGAGGTACGACGAGCCATGTCGGGCCGTAGAGCGGTCACCTGAGATGGCCCGCGTTCTCGTCGTCGAAGACAATCCGACCAACATGACGCTGGCGGTCTTCCTCCTCGAGTCGGTCGGACACACCGTCATCAGCGCGAACGACGCCGAAATCGGATTGACGCTCGCGCGTGACGAGCGTCCCGATCTGATCTTGATGGATATCCAGCTTCCTGGGATGGACGGCCTCGAGGCCACCTCGCAGCTCAAGCGCGACGTCGCGACGCGTGACATTCCGGTGATCGCGCTCACCGCGCTCGCGATGAAGGGTGATGAGGAGCGCATTCGCGCGGCGGGATGCGACGGCTACATCGCCAAACCGATGCGCTATAAGGAATTTCTCGCGACGATCGCGGAAAAGCTGGCCGAGCGCGCGACGACGGCCGCGCCGCGCTGACGCACGCCGAAACGCACCACTCTGGGGCGTCCTGCAACGCACGCATCGCGCGAGGCGTTCGTGTCGGGAGCGCCGAAGCGCGCGCTTTCTCGCACGAGTGTGGCGCGACGACGCGTTGGCACATGCGGTGCTCAGGTGCTCCGCGTCGACCATCTGGTCGCGGAGGAGAACCATGCAGAAGTCACGAATTGTCGTCATTACGAGTCTCGCGCTGCTCGCCGTCGGCGTCGGTTGCGGCGGCTCGTATCCCGCACCGAGCGAGCGTCTCACCACGTCGCAAGCCGCCGTGCGTGGCGCCGAAGAGGTCGGTGTCGCGAACGAGCCGAGCGCGGCGCTTCACCTGAAGCTCGCGCAAGAGCAAATCGCGCAAGCGAAGACCCTCATCCAGGAGGGGGACAACAAGCGGGCGGACTACGTGCTCATGCGCGCGACCACCGAAGCCGAGCTGGCGTTGAGCCTTTCGCGCGCGACGACCGCGCGCGCCGAGGCGGCGCAGCTCATCGAACAGACCAACAAGATGCGTCAGACGGCGGCACCCCAGTGATGCGCGCTCCGACACGAAAGGCATTCATGATGATCCGCCACACGACCCGCTCGACACCGTTCGTCTTCGCTCTCCTCGTTGCAACCGTGAGCGGTTGCGCAGGGGCTGGGACACCGCCGCCCGAGCTCGTCGATGCCCGCGCCGCGTACAGCCGCGCGCAAACCGGCACCGTCGCGCGCGTCGATCCGGCAGACCTCCACGAAGCGGAGACCGCGCTCAACCGCGCAGAGACCGCCTTCCGCGACGATCCGTCGGCGCCGGAGACGCGCGATCTCGCCGTCGTCGCGGGGCTCAGGGTGCAGATCGCCGAAGCGCGCGCGGCGTCGCTCGTCGCCGCAAAGGCGAAGGCGCAGGCACAAGTCGACATGCAAGCGATCCAGGCGCAGCAGGTCACGAGCGCGAACGCGCAAGTGACGACCGCGAACGCGCAGACGCGATCGGCGCAAGCGCAAGCGCAGGACGCCCGGGTCGACGCGACGAAGACGCGCGCGCAGCTCGACGCCGAGCGGGAGAAGCGGATCGAGCTCGAACGAAAGCTCAAGGAGACGCTCGCGACTCTCGCGAAGATCGCCGCGATCAAGGACACCGATCGCGGGCTCGTGATCACGTTCCAAGGCGACATGCTCTTCAAGACGGGCGAGTCGACGCTCAAGGCGGAAGCGATGCTCAAGCTCGACAAGGTCGTCGAGTCGCTCCGCGGACAAGAGCGCACGATCGTCGTCGAAGGTCACACCGACAACCAGGGCGGCGCGGGCGCGTACAACCAGACGCTCTCCGAGAAGCGCGCGAACGCCGTGCGTGACTACCTCGTGTCGAAGGGGATCCCTCAGGACCTGATTCGCGCGGTCGGATACGGCCCGACGAAGGGGATCGCCGACAACAACTCGCCCGAAGGGCGCGCAGCGAACCGCCGCGTCGAGATCATCGTCGAGCCGCGTAAGCAGTAAACGTCGAGGAGAGAGAGAGGAACACCATGTCCATCATTACCTGGATCGTACTCGGGCTCGTCGCTGGCTTCATCGGCAGCAAGATCGTCAACAAGAGCGGCGAAGGGGTAGTCCTCGACATCGTCCTCGGCATCGTCGGCGCTGTCGTTGGTGGATTCCTCTTCAACGCCTTTGGATCTTCGGGCGTCACGGGCTTCAACCTGTGGAGCATCTTCGTCGCCGTGATCGGCGCGATCGTCGTGCTCGTCGCGTACCACGCCGTCGTGGGTCGTCGCGGCGCGAGCGTCTGACTCGACTGGGCTTAGCGAGTCACTTCGCGTCGAGCGCGTCCCAGCGAAGTCCTTCGCCGACGTCGCCGCCGATCTTCTTCGCGAGCCACGGTCGCGCGATCGGGACCATGTAGAGGCCGGGGCCCTTGCCCGGCATCCCGCGGTCCGAGAAGAACGCGACGAGCCGCCCGTCCGGGCTGCACGACGCGGAGCTGTTGGCGCCCATACCTTGCGTGAGGCGGCGGATTCCGCCGCCGTTCACGTCGATCGCGATCACGTCGGCCCACGCGCCGAAGCCGACGGTGAGCACGATGAGCAAACCTTTCTCGGTGTCGCACCACGACGGCGCCGACGCGAGAAACCCGCCCGGCGAAATGGCCTTGCCGTCGATGTACACGCGCTGCGCGTCGCGCCCAGCGACGTAGGCGATCTTTCCAGTCGGCCCGATGGACGGATGGTTCGCGTTCGGTTCGGTCGACACCGTTCGCAGCGGCGCGCCGATCGGCGAGGAGACGTAGACCGTGCCGGTCGAGTTCTCGAACGACGAAAAGGTGAGCGCCTTGCGATCCGGCGAGAAGCCCATGCCGAGGACGGATCCGGTCACGACGATCGGAACCAGATCGGCCTTGTCGCCGTGGACCATCTTGTAGCGATGAAAGTCGGCGCTCAGCGTGTAGAAGACCTCGCCGCCCGGTCCGAACACCGGCGAGAGCGCGCTCCCGTTCGCGGGACCGACCGGACGCAAGTTGAAGCCGTCGGAGTCGACGACGAAGATCTGTCGCCATTTCCCGACGCGACCTGCAAACGCCATGTGGCTCGCGAAGCTGCCCGGACGCCCGGTGAGCCCGCCGAGCAGCGCGTCGACGAGGCGATGCGACGCCGCGCGAAGCTCGTTCGTCCCCGCGTCGATCTTGGTGGTGAACGCGGGCTTCGCCGGCGGCGGAGGCGGAGGCGGCGCAGCGTCGGCGCCCGCGTCCTTCGGCTTTCGTTCGTCCTTCGGCGGCGGCAGATAAATCTCGCCCACGAGCGTGACGTGTCCGGCCGTCGGCGAAGGCTGCGAGTAGACGCGGACGATCACCTCGACCTTGTTTTCGAGCCACGGCGTCCAGTCGATCGGCGTCGTCAGCGTCCACGGTCCGGGAGGCGCGAGCGCGTCCGCGATGACGTCGAACTGCCCCGAGAGATCGATGTCTCGCTTCGTGATGAGCTGCGCCATGCTGTCGGCGGCGCCGGTCGTCACGAGCGGGACGACGGCGAGCTTTTGCAGCGGCACGTGCCCCCAACCACCGGCGGATCCGTTGACCTCGACGGTGCCGAGGACGCTCTCGTCGGGCGGCGTCTGCTGCGCGCGCGCGCCCTCGTTCGCGGAGAGATCGCCGACGAGCGCGACAGCGAGCGCGACGACGAAGGGGCGCGCGGTCATTCGCATGCCGCCTGCACCGTGCACGAGAAGCCGACGGGAAACGACGACCCGAGAATGTCCGGGTACATCGGCGGTGGCGGCGGCAAGACCGCGCCGACGCGCCCTTGCATCGCGTTCTTCATTTCGGCGTCGAAGGTGGCATCGCCGCTCGGCGACGTGATCGAAAATCCGGTCACGCTTCGATCGCCGCCGACGGTCACGACGACCGTGCCTCGGAGCGTCTTGAGCTTGTCGAAGGGGATTTTCCCTTTGATCGCGAAGCGCGCGACGAAGAACGCGCTGAGCTGCGCCTTGTACAAGTTCACCGCGCGCGCCTTCAGCGGATCGGTCTCCGTCCCTTTCGGCGAGCCGTTCGGATCGCCTTCGCTGCTCGCGGCCGGCTGCGCCGACGCGTCGGTCGGCGTCGCCGCGGGATCCGTCGGACCCGACGTCGACGCGTCGACGATCGTCGGCGCGACCGCGGCGTCCGGCGACGGCGCGGAGGGAATCGCGTCCGGCGTCTGCGCGGCTTGCGGCGACGGGAGCGGCGCGTCGGCTTGCTTCGCGGGAGTCGGTGCGCGTCTCGCCCACGCGTCCGGGAGCTTGGACGGCGTCTTCGATCCTTGCTTCAACAGCGGCACCGGGGTGATCGACACCGCGAGCGGCTGCGCCTTCTCGTCGGTGATGTCAGCGCGCGTGAGCACGCGCGGCGGGCTCTGGAACATCAAGATGAACCCGAGGAGCACGATGAACGCGACCGCGACCGCGCTGACGACGTCGGGCGCCTCGAAGCGCCGCGACGGACCATCGGCCGCGGGATCGAACGCGCGCGCGGCGTTCATTTCTTCGCCTCTTCCATGTCGACGAGGAGGTTGAGCGACGTCACCCCCGCCATGCGCGCCGCGGCGATGGCGCGCGCGACGGTGCCGTAGCGCGCTTCCTTGTCGGCGCGAATGTAGAGCTCGTGCTCCGCCTGCACGCGCGGGTTGGTGAGCAATGCGTTCTCGATGGTGTCTGTGACGTCGGTCTCACCGAAGAAGATCTTCTCGTCTTTGCTGATCGAGACGATGAGCTTCGCGTCCTTGACCGGCGTGTTCGTCGCTTGGACCTCGGGGAGATCGACCTTGAGCCCCGTGATGAGCAGCGGCGCCGTCACCATGAAGACGATGAGCAAGACGAGCATGACGTCGACGAGGGGCGTCACGTTGATGTCGCGGAAGCCGCCGCCTCCGTCGCTCTTGCTACCGGTCGAGAGCCCCACGGCGTGGCCTCAGCGCGTCCGCGTCGGCGCGACGAGTGGGACCGCCGAATCGTACGGCGGCGGAACGTCGGCGAGCATCGAGACCCATTCGCCGGCCGCGGCCTCGAGCTCCGCGATGAAGTCGCTGACGTTCTTGTCGATGAAGTTGAAGAAGATGACCGCCGGGATGGCGGCGGCCAGGCCGATCGCGGTCGTGACGAGCGCCTCGCCGATCGCCGGCGCCACGACCGGAAGCGACGCGCTCTTCGCCGCGCCGATGCGTACGAACGCGTCCATGATCCCGTAGACCGTTCCGAACAGACCGATGAACGGCGCGGCCGCCGCGATCGATCCGAGCATCGACATGAGCATGCGCGCGCTCTGCTTCTCGGCGACGATCGCGCGATCGGCGACGGCGCGGAGCCGCTCGAGGTTCGTCGTCGCGCCGCGCGTCTGGAGCGCCGTGAGCACGCGCGCACCGGGTGACTGGCGCGACTCGCCGGCGATCGCGTAGAGATCGGCGCCGTTGGCCGCGCCACGCGTGCGTCGCTCGAACGCCACGCTGATCGAGCGGAGCCGCGCGAGCTGCACGTACTTGAGGACCGCGATGATCCAGACGAGGAGCGTCGCGACGATGAGCAGCCCCGTCGTGACCCGCACGGGCCACGACGCGTTCGTCAGCAGCGTGACGAGGTCGAGCTTGATCGTCGGCCCTTCTACAGGAGAAGCTTCGGGAGCAGCGGTGAACACGATCATGTCGTCGCCGAGTATCACTCCGCGAGCATGACGTCGACCCTGCGGTCCTTCGCCCAGCCCACTTCGTCTTTGCCGTTGGCGTCGTCGGCGCCGCGCGTCGTCGAGTCGACCTTCGCGGTCTGCATCTGCTGCGAGACGAGGTACTTCTTCACGCCGTCGGCGCGCTTCTGGCCGAGGATGCGGTTGTACTCGGCGGGGCCGCGCGGATCGGCGTGACCGACGAGCTTCATCGCCTGGCCCTTGAGCGGCCCGGACACGAAGCACACCGCGACTTTGTCGAGGACCGTGCGGTCTTCGGCGCGAACCTGATCCGAGTCGAACGCGAAGAACGCTTCCTGATCCGAGATGCCGCACGCCTTGCGGATCTTCTCGTCGATGCGAACGCCGCTCGCGCTCTCGGTGTTCGGAACGTTCTCGGGTGTGGGCGGACGGGGCGCGGCGACGGGACCGGCTGTCGTCGCCGACGTCGCGCCGGTGACCCCTTTGCCGGGCGTCTTCGGATCGACCGGCTTCGCGTCTCCGCACGCGCTGGTCGTCGCGGCGACGGCGATGCCGAGGGACAACGAGAGCAGGCAGGCCTTCAAGGACTGCGAGGACAAGGGCGACATGGGAGACCTCCTCTTTGCGTCGGGAACAGAAACTGACCGTGGCTTATTCCGTGCGGAGCAGCCGCGTCAAGCTTCCATGACGAACGCGCCGTGGCAGAAATGCGCGAAGATGTATGGGGTCCCAAGTGAAATGCTTGGGATCCCATGCATTTTGGACGCGCTAGAGGCGGCGCTCGAGCTTGAAGCGGCGTTTACCGTCCTCGTCGGGCAGGGGCGTGACACGGAGCATCTCGAGCGCGATCTCTTTGACCCGGCCGTCCTTCTGGACTTTGAGGTGAAGACGATCGCCGTCGCTCTTGAGGACGTCGCATCGACCGAACGCGAAGTGGTCGACGACGGCGCCGACCTCGGGAGCGACGACCTCGTCGTCGATTCGGTCAGGGCGATCCGGGCGAGCAGGACGCGCCGGCATGGCGGCGCCGCCGATGGGCGAAGCGGCGGGCGCAGGCCGGCGCGGCGGAGGTGCGGCGTGACGAGCGTCGACGACGTCGGTGCTCGCGGCGATCGCCTCGCCCCACGCGGGATCGGTCTTCGGTGCGGGGCGCGCGCCTTCGCTCCGCCCGCCGCCACCACCGGTGGCTTCGCCGAGGAGCCACACGCCGGCTTCGACATCGAGCGCGCGCGCGACCGCGACGTCGTCGAGCGCGGTGACGAGCACTTCGAGCGCGACGACGCGAGCCGACACGATTTCGCCGGCGATCGTCTGGAGCCCGGTGTCGGTCTCGCGTGCGAAGACGCCGCGCATCCCGACCGAGAGCGCGCCGCCGGCCAGCCCGATGCTTCCCTCGAGCGCGACGACGTGCACCGGACCTTCGAGCCTTCGGACGGGCGCGAGGCCGCCGAGCTCGCCGCGGAACGCACGAAGCTCGACGTCTTCGAGGACGCCGCTCGCGCGTAGCCATCCGCACGCGACCGCCTCGTCCTCGAGGATGCGCACGAGCGCCTCGGGGAGTGCCTCTCCGGCCTCGGCGCGGAGGAGAACGTTTCGACCCTTCTCGCTCGACGTGGCCTTCAACTCACTTTTTCTCCGGACAACCGTCGGTCGTCCCTGCGAAGTCTTCCGTCACGAGCGGGCACTTGTCGTAGCGGTTCGGTACGCCGTCGTTGTCGGCGTCCTCGTCGGGGCACGCGTCGCTGTCGCGGAAGCCGTCGACGCCGTCGGGCTCGGTCTGGCAGAGATCCTTCGGCGACGAGAGGCGCAACGGGAATCGCGGCGCAGCGGGCGCGGCGGCCGGAACCTCGGCGTGCGGGCAGCCGTCGGGAGGTGCGCCTGCGACCTTCGGCGCCTTCACGCCGGGGCACTGGTCGTCCTTGTCGAGGACGCCGTCGCCGTCGGTGTCGCGCGCGAGCGGCGCGTAGCGGATCGACACGGTGAATCGGAATCGGGGCGTCGTCGGCGCGGCCTCGCCGGCCGAGAGCGGGATCGCACCGCCGCCGCCGATCTGGAGTCCGAGATCCCCACCGAGGAGCGGCGACGTGCGCGCCGACACGGTCCACTCGGCCGGCGTGATGTGCTTGCCGTTCGGCGTGCTCAAAAATCCGCGCGACGTCTGCTGCGCGTCGTGCTGCTCGGCGAACGTCGGCAACGCGCGCGCCTCGACCGCGACGCTGAGGAGCTCGCGATCGAGCACGTCGTAGCCGACACCGACGCCGACGAGCGCTTGCGTTCCGATCCGCGCGCCGACGAGCTCGGTCGTGGGACGAAAGCGCGCGCCGAGCTGCGCGCCCGCGTAGATTTTTCCGAGGCGCCAATCGGCGGCGACGCTCGGGATCCACACCGCGGTTCGCTCGCCCGCGAACTGTCCGCGATCGCCGGTCGGCGCGGACGCCTCGAGACGCGCGGTGACGCCGAACGTGCTCCCGACGAGCGCCGACGGCGCGACGCGCGCGCGCTCGAGCAGCGCGTACGCCATCCCGAGTCGGATGTCGCGCATCGCCGTGTCCTGCAAGCCTGCGCCGCCGGTGAGCGGCTGTACGCCGGTGCCGCCTTGGCCGAACGTCACCGGCAAGACGACGTCGAGCTCGAAGCGATTCGTCACGCCGTACGCGAACAGAAACGAACCGTTCACCTGGTTGTCGATCGCGTGTTGATCGGTGCCGCTCGGTCCCGGCGACGGCGTGTGCAAGATGATGGGCCGCGACAGGTACGACGACACGAGCCCGAACCCAGGCTGCCCCGCGGCGATCGTCTCGGTGCCGCCGACGCCCATGAATCGCCCCGCGCCCGCGTGCGGCCAGAGCGTGTCGTCGTTGATGCACGTGCTCGCGAGCGTGCCGGTGCAATCGGTCGCGTACGCGGCACGCTCGCCGGCGAGCGATGCCACGACCGATGCGCCGAGTGCGACGGCGGACAATGCGAGCTGCGTCCCAGTTCGCGAGAACCCCATGGCGCCCGACGTTAGCATGCGACTTGTGCGCTCGGGGACAATGGAGCAATAGGGCCGCGTGAGGTCCGGGAAGATTTCTGGCAAGAGCTCCGACACGCTCGTCCTCGGCAGCGGCTCGCCGCGACGCCGCGAGATCCTCGCGAGCCTCGGCGTGGCGTTCATCGTGCGCGTCGGTGACGCCGACGAGGACGTGCGTGACGGCGAATCGGTGAACGCGTACTTGCCGCGGGTCGTACGCGCGAAGCTCGCGGCTGTGAGGCGCGCGATCGTCGGCGACGCCGAAACTGCGCACGCGAAGGCGGTGCTCGTCGCGGACACGAGCGTCGTCTGCGACGGCGCGATCCTCGGCAAGCCGACCGACGTCGAAGACGCCTACGCGATGATCGCGCGCCTCGCCGGCCGCACGCACGAAGTGCACACGCGCTTCGCGCTCGCCGACACGCACGGCGACGTCGATCCGTGGCACGAAGAGACCGTCGTCACGCGCGTCACGTTTCGCGACGTCAGCGAGGCCGAAGCGCGCGCGTACGCGGCGACGGGCGAGGGGACCGACAAGGCCGGCGGCTACGCGGTGCAAGGACGCGCGAGCGCGTTCGTCGCGCGCATCGACGGATCGTACGGCGCGATCGTCGGGCTCCCCGCGTGCGAGCTCGTCGTCGCGATGGTGAAGCTCGGGCTCGCGTTCGGGACCGAGTGAAGACCGGCGCGTGGCGCGAAGCGTGGCTATGCGCGGCGGCGGCGCTCGCGGCGCGACTCGCCGTCGTCGCGTGGGCGGCGCACGCGAGGTTCCCCGCGGTCGAGGACGGATTCTTCTACGACACGCTCGCGCGTCGTCTCGCGATGGGCGCCGGCTACACCTGGCTCTGGCCCGACGGCGTGGTCACGAACGCGGCGCACTACCCCGTCGGATACCCTGCGCTGCTCGGTGCAGTCTACATGCTCTTCGGGGCGTCGCCGATCGTCGCGGGGATCGTCAACGCCGTCATCGGCGCGCTCGGGATCTTCGCGGCGCATCGGCTCCTCGACGTCGCGACGACGCGCACCGCCGCGCGCGTGGGCGCGATCGTCCTCGCGCTTCATCCGGCGCTCCTCGCGTACACGCCGGCGATCATGACCGAGGGGGTGACGGCGTCGCTCGTCGTGGTGGCCGCGTGGCTCGCGTCCGATGCGCGCGGCTCGACGCGTCCGTGGGCGTGGCATGTGCTCGCGGGCGTCGCGCTCGGTGTCGCGACGCTCGTGCGGCCCCAGTCGCTCATGCTGGCACCAGCGCTCGGCGCGCTCGCGTGCGCGGCGGGGGCGGGGTGGAAGCGTCGCGCGGCGGGAGCGTTCGTCGTGTCGCTCGTCGCCATCGCGTGTTGCCTGCCGTGGACCGCGCGAAACTGCACGCGCATGGATCGGTGCGCGCTCGTGAGCATGAACGGCGGATGGAATCTCCTCATCGGCGTTCGCTCGACGACCGGAGGTTGGGCGCCGGTGGAGCCGCCGCCGGAGGCGTGCCGTGAGGTGTGGTCCGAGTCGCAGAAGGACGTCTGCTTCGAGCGCGCCGCGCGCGCCGAGATCGCGAACGAGCCGCGCGCGTGGATCGCGAAGATGCCGGCGAAGCTCGCCGCGACGCTCGACTACTTCGGAGCGGCGCCTTGGTATTTGCACGCATCGAACGCGAACGCGTTTCCGGATCGCGCGAAGACGACGCTCGGCGCCGTCGAGACTGTGGTCGCGCGATTGTTTTTGCTCGCGGCGCTCCTGCGCGTGGTGATGCTCACCGGTCCGCGCATCTGGGCGCGACGCGGAGTCGCCGCGGCTGGCGCGATCGCCGCGGTGAGCGTGCACGCGTGGATCGGCTACGTCGCGCTCGTCGTCGCGATCGCTCTCCTCGGAAGGCGCCGCCTCGCCGAGCTTCCGCTCCTCGTCCCGTGGACCGCGGTCATCGTCGCCGCGACAGCGCTCACGCACGCCGTCTTCTTCGGCGCCGGCCGCTACGGCCTCGTCGTCGTCCCGTTCGTCACGGCGCTCGCGTTGCTTGGTCGCACCGAACGCGCGAGCCCGATCCCACCGCTCTGAAGCGAGTCGCGCAAGAACTCCGCGAGCAATCCGTCGCCTTCACGCTCGGCCGCGCCGCGGAGCTCGCCGAGCGACATCGCCGATCCGAGCCGCGCGAGCGCCTTGTACTGATGAAAGCGCACGAACGCTTCCTCATCGAGGCGCATCCGGTCTCCCGCGAGCCACGGCTCTCCGGGCCCCGCGCCCATCGCCACCGCGTTCCACGCCGCCGCGCGCCCGACCACGTCGAGCCCCTTCATCTCTTCCATCGACACCGGCGGCTCCGTGCTCGACTCCGACAGCGCGAGCGCGCCGTACGGCGAGTCGTCGAGCCCGCCCGTGAGCTTCAGCACCTCTTGATCCGCGAACACGCGCTGGCTCGGCCCGCCGCCGAGCGCGAGCGCGCGCAACGCGAGATCCCCCGCGATCTCGCGCGTGACGTCGCTCATCGCGCGGTCGGTCATCTGCTGCACCATCCCCGAGTCGGACGAGAGCCCCGTCGCCGCGCTGGAGATCGCGCGCCCGCGGAGCATCCCGCGCCAGACGAGCACGCGATCTTTCGCGCGCACCGCCTCGCACGCGAGATCGACGTACAGCGCGGCGAGCGCGCGCGAATCCGAGATGTCCGACTGCACGCGAATCGCGAACCGCTCGAGCGTGCACCGGACGCTGTAACCGCCCGACTCGCCGCCGTGGAGCGCGCGAGATGCGAGATCCGATGTCATGCCACTCGTCAGTACAGCCGCGGGCGACGGCGACGCGAGCGCCGCGGATCCCGACGCGACGACGGCGCCCGCCTTCACGACGATCGGCTCGACGTCGACGCGCGTCGCATCGTCTCGCGCCGCGCTCGGGGTGCAGTTCGGCGCGTGCAGCGTGATCGCTTGCGAGCATGCACTGACGAGGAACACCCCTCCGAGCATAAGGATTCGCATCGTGACGAGAATGCCCGATCCGCGGCGCGATCACACGCGCTCGCGCCGCGTGCTAAGAATGCCGCGTCGATGCTGCTCAGGCAATCGCCGGCCCGTCCTCGTGACGGGCGGGAGGAAAGTCCGAGCTCCACAGAGTAGGGTGCCGGGTAACGCCCGGTGGCGGAAACGCCGAGGAGAGTGCCACAGAGAAGAGACCGCCTCGCCAGCTCGCCGATCCGTCGGCGCGTTCGCGAGGTAAGGGTGAAACGGCGGGGTAAGAGCCCACCGCGTCGGCGGTAACGTCGACGGCACGGCAAACCCCACCCGGAGCAAGGCCAAATAAGCGTGCGTTGCTCGTCGCGTTGAGTTTCGCGTGGCGGGCGAAAGGGTGACTCGCCCGAGTACGCGGGTTGGCTGCTCGAGACGATCGGCGACGATCGTCTTAGAGGAATGATTGCCCCCGCGCGTCGGGCGACCGGCGCGCGTGACAGAACTCGGCTTACGAGCGGCATCGACCCAGGCGCCCGCGTTCGAAAGAGCGCGGGCGTTTGGTTTTTTGCGTAAGGCAGTTACGATCGCACCGTGACCGACTCCGCCGATCTCGAGCTCGTCCTCGCCGCGAACGCATCGTTCTACGCCGCCTTCGAGATGCTCGATCACGACGCGATGGGGCGCGCGTGGAGCGACTCGGCGGCGATCAGCTGCATCCATCCGAGCGGGACGTTGCTCGACGGACGCGACGCGGTGCTCTCGAGCTGGCGCGAAATCTTTCGCGCGACGACGAGCATCCACTTCGTGCTCGAGCGCGTGCGCGCGTTCGTCGCCGGCGACACCGCGTGGGTCGTGCTCACGGAGACGATCGACGCGCGCCACGGCGAAGGGCAGGTCCGCGCCGCCGCGCAAGCGACCAACGTCTTCGTCCGCGAGACCGACGGATGGAAGCTCGTGCATCACCACGCCGAGCCGGCGACCGCCCCCGCGTCGCGCCGACGCGGAGGACGAACCGAGTCGCCGTTGAACTAGCGGCGAGCTAGCCGGCCCTCGTCGCGCAGATTCAGAACGAGACGGACGATCCGCAGCCGCAAGAGCCCTTGGTGTTCGGGTTGTTGAATTTGAACCCGGAGCCGTGGAGCCCTTCGACGTAATCGATCTCGGTGTCTTCCAAGTATTGGAAGCTGAGCGGATCGACGTAGAGCTTCACGCCCTGCGACTCGAAGTGCTCGTCGAGCTCGCCGACCGCGTCCTCGAAATAGAGATCGTAGGTGAAGCCGGCGCAGCCGCCGCCGACGACGCGCAGGCGCAGGCCTTGGCCCTCGAGCCCTTCGGACGACGAGATCTCTTTGACCTTCGTGGCGGCCTTCTCGGTGATCGTGATCATTCGGCAGGTACCTCTCTCGGCTCAATATAGTGACGGGCGCACGCGAGCGCCAGGTCACTCGCTCGTCGCGCGGCTGATCCGTGCGAGCGCGCCGTTCCCGCACGCGACGACGAACGCACCCGGCCCGGCCGGCGCGAGGCTCGGGCCCGCGGGCGAAGGCATTCCGGGGCGAGGGCTCGGCGCGGCTGCGATGCGCGAGCAGACGACCTCCGAGACGATCTCGACCGTCCCCGACGGGCCGTACACGACGCCGGTCTGTCCGTCGGGAGCGACGAACGCGACCGTACCGGCGGCGTCGACGAGCACGCCCCCGTGCGGCGGGATGAGAAGAGGAGGGGGCCCGCCGTCCGGCGTGATTGGCGGCGTGCTCGACGTGAGGCCGACCTCTCCGACGATCTGTCCGGTCGCGTCGATCGCGAGGAGCGAGCTGCTCGACGGCGTCAGACCGAACAAGAGGACCGCACCCCCGCGCGTCGCCGGCGGCCCGAGGTACGCGCCGACGGCGGCCGTCGAGCGCGTGAGGTTCGTTCCGCGGACGAGATCGACCGCGACGAGATCGAGGTGCGCCGCCGTGACCGCGACGAGGGTGTGATCGTCGGCCAGCGCTGCGGCGCGGTCGATCGGCGCGCCGAAGCTGCCGACGCGCGAAGGCTCGCGCCCCGGTTGCCACGAGTAGACCGCGCCGGACGCGCCGATGCAGATGATCTTTCCGAGCGCCGACAGAAGCGGTGCGGCGAGCGGCTCGGGTGCCGTCGCGCGCGCGCGGACGTTTCCTTCGGCGTCGAGGAGCGCGAGATCGTACGGCGTCGCGAGCGCGATCCCGCCGTCGTCGAGCGCGAGCGGCGACGCGAGCGGCACGGTGCTCTCGTTCCGCCCGATGCGCGTGCGGTAGCGGAGCACGCCCGCGCGCACGCCGATCGCTTCGCCCGCCGCGCTGACGAACACCACGGTGCCATCGGAGGTGAGCGCCGCGGGCCCGACCTGAAGCGCGCCCGTGACGACGCGCGCCCTCTCCGTTCCGTCGCTGGCGAGGAGCACGACGTCGCCGCGCCCGACGACGACATGGATGTTCCCCGCGTCGTCGACGAGCGGCGCGTGCTCCACCGCCGAGCCGAGCGCACGTCGCCACTCGACGTGAACGCGACCCGTCGGCAGCGCGGTCTTCGAGAACCCCGTCCGTCCCGGGTCGACGCGCTCCGCCTGCGATCCCCCGCGCGACGCGCCGACGACGAGCGTGCGCGCGCGTTTCGGATCGACCGACTGCGCGTGCGACGTCTGCTGAACCGCGAGCCATCCGAGCGGCGCCGCGACGATCGCCGCCACCGCGACGGCCATCGATCGCTTGCGAGAACGCGCGCGCATGACCGAGAGCTTAGCGCTTCCCGTGGCCGCGCAGGATGAAGTCGGCCTCGATCTCCGGGACCGTCTTGCCGTCCGACATCGCGAACGGCCGCGTCACGCGACCGTACGCGCGGACGACGTCGCCCGACGCGAGTTTGTCTTCGCGACCGAGGACGACGCGCACGACGCACGGCCCCTTCGCGCAGCCGCGGCGATCGTCGACGACGATGACCGTGCGATGCACTTTTGCGTCGATGGTCGACGCGAGCACTTCGCCCTCGACGATGAACGCTTGCCCCGCGCTCTTCGCGACGTCGGCCGCGATCGCGTCGTACCCCGCGGAGC
Source organism: Polyangiales bacterium (assembly GCA_038209335.1). Taxonomy (GTDB): domain Bacteria; phylum Myxococcota_A; class Polyangia; order Polyangiales; family Polyangiaceae; genus JBBQXV01. The sequence continues at coordinate 17,185 of JBBQXV010000201.1, forward strand.
TCGCGGCTTCGAGCGGCTTTGCTTCGGCGTCGAGCTTGTCGACGCGCTTCACGTTGAAGCGCACCGTGCGCGCGACGAAGGTCGGGCTCGACGTGCGCACTTCGACCGCGACGTCGCCCGGCGCCGCCGACGCAAGCGTCGCTTCG
>JBBQXV010000202.1:0-17306 GCA_038209335.1 Polyangiales bacterium
GACGCCCACTTCGATCAAGCGGCTTCCGAGAAGAAGGTCGTCGTCACGATTCTTCCGTCCCTCGCGTGGCCATCCGAGATCGCCGAGGCACTCGTGGTACTCGCGTCCATGGGTCGTTGGTCCTGCACGCGCGTCCCGTCGAAGCGCGACGAGGCGGCGGGGAACGGTCTCGTCAGGCTCCATTGGAGGAACGCAGCCGGGTCGGACGCTTCGGCGATGGGTCTCGCGCCACTACGATGCATGCCGATCACGCGACGAGCACCGTTTGTCGCGGTGGTGCTATGGCCCGGCGGCCGTGACAATCCGTGGCCGATTCCGCCGAACGGAAAGGGGGCGCCGCGGCCGACGGACGATCCGATCGGCGTTGTCGACATCGCACACGGTCTCGCCGAGAACCACTACGGCGAGCGATGGACGACGACACGCGCCGACGTGAAGAAAATGGTCGACTACGAATCCGAAGACCTCAAGTTGCTACGCGACATCGCGTTTCGGTTGCCCCTCGACGTCGTCGTTCGTCACTTCGGTGCGTGACGCCTCAAGCGGCGAAATACCCTGTGGGCCAAGGACTACGCGATTCCGCCCGCCCGCGCCGGTCGCAGCGTGATGTCTGTCATCTCATCGAAACAACGTCGACGAGGACACGTCGCACGCGAGCTGCGCGGAGGCTCCGTTCGCGCACATGCCTCAGAGCATCTCGATGGCGCGTGCTAAATCACGGCGCGCTCGATGGCCGCTCCCTCCCACCGCCCCCTCATCATCGAAGACGATCCCGCCACCGCGGACATGCTCGTCGCCTACCTCTCGGCCCTCGGCCACTCCCCGCGCGTCGCCCGCACCCTCGAAGAAGTGGAAGCCGCGCTCCGCGAAGGCCCCTACTGCTACGTCCTCGCCGACAAACAAATCCCAAAGACCCTCGGCGACATCCCACTGACCACGCACGGCGACACCGCGCAGAAGCTCGTGCGCGCATCCGATCCGCGCCGCAACGCCGACGACTTCCACATCTTGCAGATCCTCGTCGTCACCGGCTTCGCGAACGACAGCGCGTTCATCGCCAAGAACTTCCGCATGGGCGCGAGCGACTTCATCGAGAAGCCGTTCGACGCCGAGAGCATCACCGCCGCCGTCGTCACCGCGCTCGCCCACGCTGGTCGCGCCGATCACGCGCACTGCGCTTCGCTCGCTCCACAGTCCGCCGCGTCCGCCGCGTCCGCATCCGCCGCGTCACCCGCGCGCGCCGCTGTCGCCGCCAACGCGATCCACCTGACGCTCGACGGCGCGCACGCCGGCAAGCGCACCAGCTTCCTCATCGAGGGCCAGCGACGCGATCTTCAGAACGCGCGCTTCGCCGTTCTCTTCCAGATGGCGGTCGTGCGCTTCCGCGGGTCCGACGCGTCGCTCTCGGGACACGAGCTCGGCATCCACCGCGCTCCCGAGATCCCTTCGCGCATCCGCGAAGCGGTGGCCGGCGTGGTGCCCGACGACTTCCTCCTCATCCAGAGCACCGGCAACGGCATGTTCAGACTGCATCCACTGGTCGTCGTCGACGCGATCGACTTCGCGAAGCTGGAAAAACACGCGCATCCCGTCATCCAGCGGATCGCCAGCGAGGAGCGCAAGCGCCGAGGCTGATCCGAAATCGACATCTCCGCATTCAAAGTCAACTCCGGGACCAAGCCCGACCAACTGCCGATCGGCATTGTGGTGGGTAAGGGCGGCGCGATTCCAAACCCCGCGCTCCCCGGAGGATGTCATGTCGATCAGCCTGTCGCTCGCGTCGATCGAGCAGAAGCTCTCGCAGCACAACGGCCAGTACGCGACGGCACGCACCACGCGTCCCGCGCTCGCCGCCTACGCGACGCCGACGGCGCTCCTTCAGGCGCTCGACGCGAAGGCGACGACGACCGAATCCGAGCGTTACGCGCTCGTCGCGGCGATCGTCGCCGCGCATCACGCGAAGCCGCACGCGGTCTGGACGTCGCTCCTTCTCCTCGGCTTCGCGCCGATGCTTCATCGTCTTCGCGGGCAGTTTCGCGACGCCGATCGCGATCAGCGCGTGCTGCTCGCGTTCATGGAGGCGATCGGATCGGACGCCGTGGTCTCGGCGGGATCGTTCGCGACGGCGGCGATCCGTCGCGCGACCGAGAAGATCCTATTCGCGCCGCGCGCGCTCCAGGAGCTCGAGCCCGAGGGAAAGCCGTTCGACGAGAACAAACACTCGGTGCGCGATCCGCTCGCACCGACCGAAGCCGAGCTCCGCACGGAAGCCGCGCTCGCCGCGCGTCGCATCGCGCAGCGCGAGGCCGATCACGCCGCCGCCCGCACCCGCGTCCGCGCGCTCCCCGTTCGCCGCCGCCGCGCGGCCTGAGATTTCGTTTGTAGCCCTTCGCTTCGCTTTTCTTCTCAACCCATTTTCTCAAACCAACGTTTCAAATTCTCAGGAGACACGTGCCATGAAAGCTGTGAAGTCGAAGAAGTCCACCGCCAGCAACAACTCCAACCTCGTCACCTTCGTCGCCGACATGAGCGCGGCGATGGACAAGATCGACGAGCGCCTCGGCACCGACACCTCGGTGACCGCGGCCGACAAGCAGCGCAGCGTGAAGCCTCGCAAGGGCGCTCACAAAGTGCTGGAGACGCTCGTCCCGATCGTGCGCCAACACGGGCTCGACTCGCCGGGCCTCAGCTCGGAGAAGATGAGCGAGCAATTGGTGCTCGCGCAGACGCTCCGTCCACTCGTGATGCGCATTCAAGCGTCGCTCGAGCGCGTCCAAGGTCAGCTCTTCGCAGCCGAGAGCGAATCGTGGACGGCGGGGTTGCAGTTCTATTCGCTGCTGCAACGCCGTGCCAAAACGGACGGCGCGCTCGCGGCGAACCTCGATTCGGTCGCGAGCTTCTTCGCGTACCGCCGACCGTCGGACACGAGGCCGACGAAGCTTCAGACGCGCGCGAAGTCGCATCTGAAGAAGGCGCTGGCCGCAGCGGAGCGTCACGGAGTTCCCGTGCCGCACGCCGCGGACAACGCGGCACCTACGGCGACGGCTCCAGCGAAGCCGCAGGCCCCGGTGGCGATCCCGGTGATCGTCAGCGATGGCTCCACCAACGGCGCGACCAACGGCGCCGCGAACGGAGTCATCAACGGCGTGACGAACGGCGCGGCCAACGGCGCCGGGGTTCACGGGTAGTGAGGACGCGGCACATGCGCCGCGCGCTCGGGGAACGCACGCGCGTCGACTCTGCAATGCAGAGCGGCGCGCGTGCCGTTACTTCCACCATGTTACCGTCCCCCCCATGCCCGCGCTTCGGCTGCGACTCCGCACGACGTGCGCGACGTGCGGCCACCCGATCCCGCTGACGTCCGCGATCCTCCCGGTCGCGTGCCCGACATGCGACGCGATCGCGACGCTCGGAGCGGGATCGTTCGGCTGGGTCGTGCAAGACGGCATGAGCCCGCGATCGTCGAGCGAAGGCGACGCGATCGTCGGCGACGCGGCGCCTGCCGGGGTTACGTGCAACGGTTGCCAAGCGCCGATCGACGAAGCGACGCTCGAGCGTGGATTCGCCGCGGGCGGCATCACGTGCCGCTGCGGTCGCGACGTCCACGTGCGCGCCGTGCCCGTGGCCGCCGACGGCACCGCGTGGTGGAGCGCGTTCGTCGGCGAGTCGACGCACGAAAAGCCGGCGCCGACGGCGGAGCCCGTTCACTTCGCGTGTCCGAATTGCGGCGGCGCGCTCCTCGTCGACGGCCAAACGCGCACGCCTCCGTGCCGTCATTGCGGAACGCGCGCGTACCTCCCGGACGATCTCTGGCGCGCGCTCCGTCCGACGCCGCGCGTGGAGCCGTTCTATCTCTGGGTCGACGCGGCGTGGGAGAATCAATGGACCACGAAGCGACGAGCCGCGTTGAAGTGGGCGATCGTCGCGTGCGTCGCGATCTGGGGCGGACTCGTCGTCGGCGGGCTCGTCACGGGAATCGACGACATCGCGGGGCCCGCAGTCGGGGCTGGTTGGATCCCCGCGACGATCGCGGGGATGCTCCTCTACCGCGCGCTCACACCGAAACGAACGGGCTGATTGGCCCGTCGAGGTCCGCTCACGGCTATTTCCGCGTCGCCTTCGCCTTCGCCCGTCGCGCGCGCGCCGGCAGCTTCGCCAGCTTCCCCGATTCGAGGAGCTTCCTCAGCGCGCGCTCCATCTCGCGTCCGAAGATCACCCGGACCGCTTCGATGCCGGTCGGTCGCAACTCTTGGAAGAGCTTGCTCGGATCTTCGATGGCGACCGCGCCTTCGTCCACGCGCTTCACGAAGAGGTCGACGAGATCGCTCGCCGTCCGCGCCATCTGCTTCCGAAGGATCGCCGATGCGGCCGACGCCGTCTCGAGATCGATCCCGACCGCTTCGAGCTTCATCGCGACCGCGAGGAGCGCCGGGCTTCGCAACAAGAACACGTCGGCGTGCCGCTCGATGAGCTTCGTGCGAAGCAGCTCGCCGATGATCCCCGGTCGCTTCGTGCCGACGAGATCGTAGAGCTCCGCCTCCGTCACCGTGCGCGGCTGATCGTGCGCCCACGACGACTGCACCTCTTGCTCGACACCGAGCCACTCGGCGAGATCCAGCTCGCCGCGATCGATGCTGACGACGAGATCGCGAATCGCGTCGATGCGAAGCCCACGATCCTGAAGCTGCGCGATGAGCTTGAGCCGCTCGACGTGCGACGCGCCGTAGTAAGCGACGCGCCCTCGGATCTCCGGCGCCATGAGCGCGCCGCGCGATTGATAAAAGCGAATCGTGCGGCTCGGCAGGTGCGCGACCGACGCGAGATCGTCGATCGTGTACTCGCCTTTTTGCGGATCTTCGGCCTGGCTCATGTCGATGGGCGGCGCGATCGCGTCGAGGAATCCTTCTACCACCTGTGTCATGCCATCGCGCGGACGACCTCGCGGACGCCGCCCTCCTGCGACAGGCGATCGATGTAGCGGAACGCCTTCTTCAGCGTCTTGCCCCAAGTGTCCGTCTTGTACGCGACGCCGTACTTCTCGCAGATGGCGCGCACCTCGGGAGCGATCTCGCGCAAGCGCTGCGGCGCGAGCGTCGGGAACATGTGGTGCTCGATTTGGCGATCGAGACCGCCGCACAGCACCGAGATCGGCCGACTCACTTCGTAGTCGTTCGAGGCCTCGGCCTGCATCGCGTACCACTGGCCGCGTCCGTGCGCCTTCGTCCCCTCGGGGTAGCTCGCGACGTCCTCGCCGACGTGACCGCAGAAGATCGTCGCGGCGGTGTAGACGTCGCGTCCGAGCGCCGCGAGGAAATTCCCGAGCATGACCTTCCAGAAGAACGGGCCCGCGAGGAGCGGAAAGAATCCGTACTCCTTCAGGTAGTACGGCACGTACTTGCGGAGCGTCTTCTTCCACGCGCCTCGCACGCTCTCCTTCGAACGGTCCGGGAGGAAGTCGAGCTTGTCGGCGCGTCCGTTGTCGAGGAACACGTCGTTGAGGCCGGTGAAGTGCGTCGCCATCACGAAGCTGAAGTTCGGGAAAAGGACGAGGACCGACATCAAGAGCTGGTGCTTGTTGCGCGCGTGATGCGGCGTCTGCGTCGTGAGGCGCACGGTGCCGAAGTGGATGTCGGCATCTTTGCCGGCGACGTTCGTGTTGCCGTGGTGCCGGACGTTGTGGCCGTAGCGCCACGACTCTTCGTCGATCGGTGTGTCCCACTTGAACGTTCGCGACTGGAACTTCTCGGCGCCGGGGAGACGATCGTAGCAACCGTGAAGCGCGCTGTGGCCCACCTCGGTCGCTTGCAGCTGCTTGTGGAGCCAGAGCGCGCCGACGCCGAGGAAGAACGTGACGGGCTCGGGGCTGATGTGAATGAGAACGCGGCCGACGATTTCCATCGAGCGCGAGAAACGATTGAGACGGGTGACGTACTTGACGTCGTCGGCGCCGACGCGCGCGAACGTGCGCTGCTTCAGCGCGTCGAGCTCTTCGCCGAAGAGGCGAAAACGCTCGGTGTCGGGGAGAGAACGAGGATCGACGGTGACGCCGGCAAGGGCGCCTCGGGATTCGAGGTTCATGTGGAACACTCCTGTTGCGACACGGACCGGCGCTCTATGCGCGGGTCACCGTGTCACATTGTGATGCACCACATATAACTGTGACAGTAACAACTGTCAACGTCGCGCCGTCGTTTTTTTCAGCCCCCGTCGGCGGCGTCAGCAGCGCCAGCGTCGGGCGTGTTCATGACGACGGGCGAGATCCAAATGACCGATCCGTCGTTGTCGTTCGCGAGGAAGAGGCGACCGTCGGGCGCGAACGTGAGCGCGGCCGGGCGACCGTGCATGAACATGCCGTCGTCCCACCCCGTCGCGAAGTCGTACTTCGATGCGTCGCCGTCGAGCTCGCTCCACTTCTTCGGCATCGCGTTCGCGTCGAGTGGGATCGCGATCATCCGCGCGCCGCGCCACGAGCCCGCTTCGCCGTGGAGCACGACGTACGCGCGATCTCCCCACGGCGCCGGCCAGCGCCCGAGCTCGAAGTCGACGGCGAACGGCGTGTGACCGATCTCGAACCCGTTCGTCTCGTCGACCGTCGCGGAGCAGTTCGGCACCGGCGTCACGTCGCTGAACGGAATGTTGTGCGACGCGCAGCAAGGGAAGCCCCAGTCGTCGCCGTCGCGAATCTGAAAAATCTTTTCGCGACCGCCCATGCCCCACGAATAGTCGCGCGCGAGCTCGACGGCGAAGCACGCCTTGGCCGTCGTCCCATGCTGGCATCGAATGCCGATCGGATTTCGGAGTCCGCGCACCATGACGTGCCCGTTTGGCGTGCCGTCGAGTCGGACGATCCCGCCGTGGAACGGCCGGTTCGTATCGCACTCCTCGCCTTGATCGCCGCCGTTGCCGACGTAGACGTTCCCCATGTCGTCGCCGTCGATGACCTTGGGCCAGTGGATCCCGGAGTGCCACACGGTGATGTTCGCGAGCTCCTCCGACGTTCCGTTCGGCGCGCGATCGCCCGGCGTGTAGGGGATGCGAAGGATGCGGTTGTCGTCCTGGTAGTAAAACCACGAGCCGATGAACGCGATGCCTTGCGTGTTCTTCTTGTTGTCCATGAAGTGCACGACGCCGTCGGCGTAGCCGTCGCGATCGTCATCGGGGAGGACGACGACGGACGCGAGCCCGCCCGTACCACCGCCGGTCGTGTAGCCGGTTGGCGACGCGAGGAAGAGATCGCCGCCCGGTGCGAAGCGGATCTGCCGCGCGTTGCCGACCTTCGCGAACGGGTGCGCGCAGAATCCGCCGGGGAGCTTGAGCCACGTCGCGAGGTTCGTCGCTTGCCCGCCGGGGACGGTGGTCGTCGATCCGTCGGCGTGCCAGATGACCGAGCCGGGGAGATCGCAATAGTTCGCGATAGGGGGCGCGTCGGTGAAGTGCGCGTCGGAGATGTTGCTGCCGTCGCCCGCGTCGTCGATCGCGACCGTCGCGTCGCTCACGATGCCGCTGGGGCCCTCGGGGGGCTGCGCCACTTCGCCGGTGGAGCAGGCGTAGAAAAGGAGAAGCGTGGCAAAGGGCGTCAGAGCATGAAGCGCGCGCATCGATGGGTTGACTATAGTGCGCAACGTGCCGGACTTCGACCCGCCGCCGCAGGGACCCCCCTGGGACATGCCGATCGCGCGGGCGCCTCTGGCGTTCGTCGATTTGGAGATGACGGGGCTGAACGTGGCGCACGATCGCGTCGTCGAGATTTGCATCGAGCGGGTCGTGGGCGGCGAGCGGGTCGACGGGATCACGTCGCTCGTGGATCCAGGGGATGCGCGGGTCGGCGGAGCGGCGCACGTGCACGGGCTCGACGCGGGGGCGCTCGCGGGGGCGCCGGCGTTTCCCGCGCTCGCGGGCGACGTCGTGCGGATCCTCGATGGCGCGATCCTCGTGGCGCACGCCGCGTCGTGGGACATCGGGTTTCTCGCGGCCGAGATGCGTCGCGCGGGGGGCGATCTCGCGGTGCCGCACTACATCGATACGCTGACGCTCGCGCGGCGCGCGTTCGCGTTTCCACGCTATTCGCTCGACGCGTTGTGCCTATCGCTCCAGATCGATCGCGGGCAAGCGCACCGCGCGGCGTCCGACGTCGTCGCGATGCGCGCCGTCTTCGACCGCTGCGTCGGCGTCCTCGCGCCGTCGAGCGCGCGCGATCTCTGGGAGGTCCGGATCGGCGAACGCCGCGCGCGCGCCGCGATCGTCGACGCCTGCGAAGCCGCCGCGAAGCACGGCGCGCCCGTCCTCCTCACCTACCGCCCCAGCCGAAAGCAGCCCGAGACCTTCCCCTTCGCGATCCTCGAGGTTCGGTCGGATCTCGACCCGCCCCATGTTGTGGGGTATCAGCTCCCTGGACGAGGCCGCCGGGAGCTTCGGGCAGACCGCATCTTGCGGGTCGACCCTGCGCCGGCATGAAGAAACCGAATTTTGATCCGCATGCGCTTTTCACCCATCGTTGCTCTTTTCGCGGTCGCGACGGCCGGCGCGTGCAGCCCGGCGCTCGGTCCGGGCGCCGCAGCGCGACCGGCGGTCGCCGAGCAATGGTTCAACCGGGCGAAGGTCAGCTACAAATCGGGCGACTTCGAGGACGCGCACGACTCGGTCAACCACGCGATCCAAGCCGCTCCGAAGGATCCCGAGCTCCGTGCGCTCGCGGCGCGCGTCGCGCTCACGCGGCTCGAGTTCACCGAAGCGCTCAAGCTCACCGAGGGTCTGAAGCTCGAAGGCGCCGCCGCGACCGACGTGCACGGAATTCGCGGGCGCGCGTTTTGGTACAACGGCGACATCGATCAAGCGGCCGACGAGCTCGAAGCGATGCTCGCCGATCCCGACGTGAAGGATCCGTGGGCCAAGGAGATCGCGCGGCTCGCGCGGCGCGGCTCGGGGCGGCATCCGTTCATGATGGAGGGCGGGCTCATCGCGCCGATCGAAATGCCGCGCGGGATCGATCGCGTGCCGCTCGGTCCGGCGCACGTCGTCCCGATCGAGCTCGAAGGCGATCCGATCCTCGCGCTCGTCGCGACCGGCGTGAGCGAGATGACGATCGACTCGAACGCGCGCAAAGAGCCCGCGTGGGTCAACTTGCGGTTCGGCGGGCGCATCGAAGTGAAAGACGTGCCGGCGCTCACGCAGGATCTGTCGCCGATTTCGCGGCAGCTCGGCGTGCCGATCAAGGCGCTCCTCGGCGTGAACTTGCTGCGGCACATGCACGTGACGTTCGATCGTCGCGGCGATCAGTTCATCGTCAGACGACAAGATCCGACGCCGCCGCCCGAGGGGAGCCGCGTTCCGCTCTGGTATCTTCGCGGCGGTGGAATGACGCTGCGCGGTCTCTTCACTGCGGCGCCCCAAGGAACCGAGACGCCGCTGCTCGTCGACAGCTCGCGCTTCCTCATGCTCGCGCTGCAAGACGACACCTGGAAGAAGGCGGGCGTCGATCCGAAGTCGCTCACGCCGCTCGCCGACGCGCCCAACGTTCGACGCGGACCGGTGCCGACCTTCAAGCTCGGCGGGTTCGACTTGTCGCGCATGCCGGCGATGCAAGGGCTCGAGATGGGCGAGTTCCAGCAGACGCTCGACGTCAACGTGGGCGGTGTCGTGGGCGCCGAGCTCCTCGCGTTCTTCCGCGTGACGTTCGCCGACGAAGGTCGCTTCATCTGGATCGAGCCCGACCCGACGCTGATGGGTGGCGGCGTGCCCGCGCGCGGAGCTGCGCCGCCTCCGCCGCCGATGCAGCCCGATCCCGCCTCCTCCACGCCTCCGCCGCGCAGCAGCGCGAGCGCAGCACCTCCGCCTGCGCCGCGTCCGTCGGCCGCTCCGCCGGCGGCAAAGCCGTGATGAGCACCGCGATCGCGCGCCTCGCGGTCTACGCGGGGAGCTTCGACCCGCCGACGCTGGGTCACCTCGATCTCATCGAGCGCGCGTCCGCGATGTTCAGCGACGTCATCGTCGGCATCGGTCGCCACCCGACGCGCAGTCCGCTGTTTTCGCCTGACGAGCGCATCGAGCTCGTCGCGCGCGTGTCGTCCAAGTGGACCAACGTGCGCGTCGTTTCGTTCGACGGCCTACTCATCGACTTCTGCCGCGCCGTCGGTGCGCGCGTCATCGTGCGCGGTCTGCGCGCGGCCACGGACTTCGAGTACGAGCTTCAGATCGCGCACGCGAACGCCGACCTGTGCCCCGAGGTCGACACGATCTTCCTGCCGACACGGACCAACTACGGGTTCGTCTCGGCGTCGCTCGTGCGCGAGATCGCGAGCCATGGCGGCGACGTCAGTCGGTACGCACCGGCCGAAGTGTGCGAAGCGCTTCGAACCAAGTTCGCGAAGAAGTAACGCCCGCTCGATCTAGATTCCGAAGTCGAGCCCCGCCGCCGCGAGGCGCGCGCGACCGGCGCTGGCGCGCATGCACGGGACGATCGCGATCGCCGCGAACACGACGCCGGCGATCTGCGCGACAGGCGCGCCGAGCGCATAGAGCGTGAAGAACCCGTGCCCGAAGCTGTAGAAGAGCCACACCGTCGTGACGATGACTTGCACGCCGGTGAGCGCCGTCGCCGCGATCGCGCCGTAGCCGCGCATGCGCCAGACCAACGTCGCCGACACGATCGTCGCGAAGCCGAGCACGAGCAGCACGTACGGCACGGCGGCCATCGATCCGCGGATCGTCACGAGCACCGCCGACTGAAAACCCGTGAGCAATGCAACGATCCCCGCGACGAGGACAAGCCCCGCGCCGACGCGCACGACGAGGGACGGCGCCGTCGCAGCGATGTCGGCCTCTTCGCGGGTGGGGGGCGCCAGATGGCTTTTCCACGGCTGCATGGGCTCGCGTATAGCACGCACGCGCGGGTATGCTCCGCAGCGATGCCTCCCGTTTCCCAGCGCCCGCCGCCCGGGCATTCGCTCGGCGCAATGCTCGACGACACAGTCTTCGCGATTCGCCATCGCACGACCGCGACGCCAAAAGTCGGCGTGGTCCTCGGCAGCGGACTCGGCGCGTTCGCCGACACGCTCGAGAAGCTCGAGAAGATCCCGTACGGCGATCTCCCGCACATGCCGGTGTCGGCCGTCGTCGGGCACGCGGGCAACCTCTGCTTCGGCGAGGCGCAGGGGGTACCTGTAGTCTGCATGCAAGGGCGCGTTCACTTCTACGAAGGGCACGCGATCGAATCGGTGGTGCACGGCGTGCGGACGATGGCGCGACTCGGCGTGACCACGGTGCTCCTGACGAACGCGGCGGGCGGGCTCGAAGCGACGTGGGACGCGGGCGACCTGATGGTGATCACGGATCACTTGAACCTCGCGGGGTGCTCGCCGCTCTTCGGCGAGAACGACGACACCATCGGACCGCGCTTTCCGGACATGACGGCGGCCTACGATCCCGAGCTACGCGAGATGCTCCGCGTCGTCGCGCGCGATGCGCAGGTCCCGCTGCGTGAGGGCGTCTACGCTTGGCTGCAAGGGCCGTCGTACGAGACGCCCGCGGAGGTTCGCATGGTGCGCGGGCTCGGCGCGCATGCCGTCGGGATGAGCACCGTGCCCGAAGTGATCGCGCTGCGTCACATGGGCGTGCGCGTCGGCGCGCTGTCATGCATCACGAATCTGGCGGCAGGGATCTCGGGCAAGCCGCTCGATCACAAAGAGGTCGAAGAGACCGCGCGCATGCGCCGGAGCGAGCTGCTCGCGTTGCTCGGCGGTTGGATCGCCGCGGCGGGGCGCTCGTGAGCCGCGCGCCGGCGTCGACACACGGTAAGGATCGCGGCCTCGACGCGCTCGTCGCCGCGGCGCGCGAGGTGCGCACGCGCGCCTACGCGCCTTATTCGAAATACCGCGTCGGCGCGGCGATCCTCACGCGCACCGGGAAGGTGTTCACCGGCTGCAACGTCGAGAACGCTTCGTACGGCGCGACGATTTGCGCCGAGCGCTTTGCGATCGGAAAGATGATCGCCGCCGACGAGCGCGATCCGATCGTGTGCGTCGTGGTCACGGCGGGACCGCAGCCCGGATCGCCGTGCGGGATCTGCCGCCAAGTGCTCTCCGAGTTCGCCGACGACATGCGCATCGTCCTCGTCGCGCAACGGCTGCGCCTCGAGACGACGCTCGCTGCGCTCTTGCCGGACGCATTCCGTCTCGATCACAGGTAGCGATTCGCTCTACGCTGTACGCATCATGGCCAAGCTCTTCATGATGGCGGGCGGATCGGCGGACGGCGACGCGGGGACCGCGGGTTGGGTGAGCGCGTACGTCGTGTTGTCGGCGGGGGCGCAGAGCCGCGTCTTCAAGGTGCTCGGAAAGATGGACGCGCCGGCCATCGACGAGCTGCCTGCGGCGACGACCCTCGACTTGAAGCGATTCCAAGACGAGATGAAAGAGGACCTGTCCGGGATGGGCGTCGTGCGCGCCGCCGACAAAGAGTGGGTCTGCGGCATCGTCCGCGCGCACTTGAGGGCGAAGGACGGAGTCGACGTCGGCTGACGATCACTTCGTCAGGATGCCGAAGGCGACGAGCACCGCGACCAAGATTCCCATCAGGCTCTCGCCGGCGATGAAGCCCGACGCGATCGGCGTGACGGATCGCTCGGCGACGTTGGGTCGCACGCGGCGCAAGATCTCCGCCATCGTCGCGCCGAGGAAGAACGCGATCGAGTTCGATCCGGGGATGACCATCGCGATCCCGACGCCGGACGGCGACGGAATGTACTTCTGCCACGACCTCGGCGCCCAGCGCTCCACGAGGACGAGCACGATGCCGACCGACGCGCCCACGACGAGCGCGATCCGCGACGCCGGCGCGAGCCCTTCGATGCCGTCGACCAGCACCTTGGACACGCCGGCCCAGACGAGCGCCGACGGCGCGGGGAACTGCGTCGAGCCGATCACGTCCGCGGTCGGCACGAGCAAGTTGAACGCCGGCACGACCGCGAGCGATCCGGCGACCGCGCCGAAGAGCTGCCCGATGAGCTGCTGGCGCGGCGCCGCGCCGACGAGGTAACCGCACTTCAAATCGGTGCACATGTCCGCCGCGTGGAGACCGACGCCGCCGGTCACGTTCGCGCTCATGATGTTTGCCGGCAGATTGCCCGGGACGAGCGCACCGAAGACGGCTTGCGTGATCGGACCGAGCGCCTTCGTCGGCGTCGTATCGGTCTCGCCCGTGACGCGCGCTGCGACGACACCCATGACGACCGCGAGCGGGACCGCGATGACGCCCGCCCACCACGGAATGCCGAAGAGGTACGCCATGAGCACGATCACGACGGGGCCGAGCACCGCGAATCCCGCCGGAAACCACCAACCCGGGCACTCGACCGCGGCGACCGGATCGTCGGCGGCCGCGCGCTTCGTTCGCGAGAAGAAGGCGGCGAGACCGGAGAACGATCGGACGATCGATCGCCATTGAAACGCGAACGACAAGAGACCCGACGACACGAGGAGCGCCGCACCGGGCCACACCATGAACGCGACGATCCCTTTGTACGACACCGTCGTGATCGCGCCGAGCGCGACCATCTTCGGCGCAAGGATCGCATACGTCGCGATCGCGCCGAGGAGGAGCGACCACCCCGTCTTGAAGCTCATGAGCGCGCCGCCGCCGATGAGGAGCAAGCTCGCGTCGAACGAGAGCGTCCACGCCGACGCAGGGAGACCGGCGATCGAGAACGGCAGGCCGAACGATCCCGGCAAATGAAACGGCATCCACGACGCCTTCGCGTCGCGCATCCACGCGACGAGCGCGCCGATGATCCCCGCGCGCCCGAGGAGGCGACTCTTGTCCGCGCCTTCGCCTCCGCCCGCCGCCGACTTCGACGCGTGCATCGATTGAAGCGTCTCGGCCGTCGCAGTGCCGGTCGGGAACGCGAGCTTCTCGATGTTCACGAGCTGACGCTTGATGGGGATCGCCGCGAACGCGCCGAGCATCGCGATCGCACCGAACCAGATCACCATCGTCCACGACGTCGGACGCGCGCCCGTCAACAGCAGCAGCGCCGGAAGCGCCGCCATGTTTCCGCCACCGGTCATGTACCCCGCCGACGATGCGACCGACGCGACCGCGCCGTTCTCGAGCAACGTGAGCGGCTCCTTCACCACACGCAGCGCGCCGAGCCCGCGGAAGAGCGCGAACGCGAGAATGCTCGCGGTGATCGTCACGCCGAAGCTCCACCCCGTCTTCAGCACGACGTACAAATTGGAGAGACAGAGCAGCGCGCCGAGCAGCATCCCGCTCACGACCGCGCGCGCGGTCAGCTGCCGAATGCCCCCCTTGTAGACTTTCTCGAGCCACTCGCGCTCGGGATCGATCGGGCTCGGCTCGCTCGGCATGAGCGCGCGAAGGTACCAGGCTAGCCGATTGGCCGGCTATCCGATGCGCGTGTACTCGCGCCGCGTGAGGCCCGGCTCGTCTTCGTGCGGCAGCATCGGACCCGCCTGCCAGATGCGCTCGTCGATGTACGGGAAGCGCACGGCCTCGGTGTTCAGCACGTGGTCGGGGACGTAGGTGACGTCGAGGACGTCGACGAGCTTCATCCCTTCGGCGTAGATGCCCGCGCCACCGACGACCCAGATCTCCTTCGGGGGATCTTCGCTCGCCTCGATCGCGTCGATCGCCTCGGTGACGCTCTTGTAGTGCTCGATCCCTTCGAGCTTCCCTTTGCGCGAGACGACCACGTTGCGGCGCTTCGGAAGCGGACGCATCCGCATCGACTCCCACGTGAGCCGCCCCATGATGATCGCGTGGTCGAGCGTGATGCGCTTGAAGCGCTGCTGATCGCCCGGATGATTCCACGGGAGGCCGCCGTTCAAACCGATGACCCCTTCGGGCGAGACCGCGGTGATGATCCCGCGCTTGCCACGCGCCGGGCCCTGACCGCGCGACGGATCGATGCCGCTCATACCGCCACCTTGAATCCGATCGCCGGATGCGGTTCGTATCCGGTCAGCGTGAAGTGCTTCATCACCATCGGCGTGTCGGCCTCGAGCAGGGGTTTGATATCCGAGAGCTCACGTATCGCTGGATCGATCGTCAATCGCGGGAGCGCGCGTGGCTCACGTTCGAGCTGAACACGCAGACCGGGGACGTGATCGTATTCGGCCATCGAACCGTCCGCCTTCGCCGTGTAGACGTGCGCGTCGACGAGCGTGTGCGCGAAGATCCCCGCGCGGATACCGCTCATGCGCGCGAAGAGCTCGAGCAGGAACGCGTAGCCCGCGATGTTGTACGGAACGCCGAGCGCGACGTCGGCGCTGCGTTGCGTGAGGTGGAGGTTGAGCGATGGATCGCCGCTCGCGTCGAGCTGAACGTTGAACATGAAGATGGAGTGGCAGGGCGGCAGCTTGCTCGTCTGCGCGTTGCCCGGTGCCCACGCGCTCACGACCATGCGCCGGCTCATCGGGTTTTTTCGCATCTCGGCGAGCACCCAGGCGATCTGATCGTTGTGGCCGCTTTCGTTGCTAGACGCGCCGTTTTCGCTCGGCACCGGGAAATGGCGCCAGAAATTCCCGTACGCGCTGGGGACGAAGCCCTGCTCGTCGGCCCACGGGTCCCAGAACTTGCAGCCGTGCTTCTTCAAGAGACCGATGTGCCGCTCGCCCGACAAGAACCACAGGTTCTCGACGACGATGTTCTTCCACGAAATCTCTTTGGTCGTGAGAAGCGGGAAGCCCTCGCGGAGATCGATCTCGTAGTTGAAGTTGAAGGTCGAGAGCGTGTCGACGCCGGTGCGGTTCGGCTTGCGCGTCCCCTTCGTGAGGACCTCGCGAACGAGATCGAGATACGGCTTCATGCGGAGGGTCTTCTACCACGCGCGAGCGCCGTTATCGCGCACAAGCGGTTACCATCGGCGCGTGCCGAACCGCGCCGTGCTCGTGCTCGTCGCCGCCAAGCTGTTTCTGCAGCTCGCGTACGCCAGCGGCTATGGATACTTCCGCGACGAGCTCTATTACATCGCGTGCGCGCGACGGCTCGCGTGGGGATACGTCGATCATCCGCCGCTGTCGGTCGCGGTGCTCGCGGTCGAGCGCGCCCTCTTCGGTGAGTCGCTCCTCGCGATTCGTCTCGTTCCGGCGCTCGCGGGTGCGCTCCTCGTTTGGTTGACGGCGTGGCTCGCGCGCGAGATGGGCGGCGGGCGTTCGGCGCAGATCCTCGCGGCGCTGGCAGCGCTGATGTGCCCCGAGTACATCGCGCTCAGTCACTTCTACTCGATGAACGTCTTCGAGCTCGTCTTCTGGGCCGGCGCAGCGTGCATCGTCGCGCGGATCTTCGCGTCGGACGCGCCGCCGCGGCGGCTTTGGATTTTGCTCGGCGTCGTCTTGGGGCTCGGCCTCTTGAACAAGCTGAGCGTGATGTGGCTCGTCGGCGGCGTCTTCGTCGGAGTCGTCGCGACACGCCATCGCCGACTGCTTCTCACACCCGGTCCGTGGATCGCGCTCGGGATCGCGGCGCTCGTCTTTCTGCCGCACGTCGCGTGGCAGGTGACGCACGATTGGCCGACGCGCGAGTTCGTGCGCGCCGCCACCGAGCAGAAGATGGTCGCGACACCGCCGCTCGCGTTCATCGCGAAGCAGGTGCTCGAGATGCATCCACTGACAGCGCTCCTGTGGATTCCCGGTCTCGGCGCGCTCCTCTTCTGGAAGCCGCTCGAACGATGGCGACCGCTCGGGATCGCGTACCTCGCGATCCTCGCGCTCCTCTTGATCAACCAGAAGAGCCGCAGTGGCTACCTCGCGCCCGCGTACCCGATGCTCTTCGCGGCGGGCGGCGTGATCGCCGAGCGAGCAACGCGATCGCGACGCTGGATCGCGGCGACGTACGGCGCGCTCCTCGTGATGGGCGGCGCGATCACGGCGCCGCTCGCGCTGCCGATTCTTCCGGTGCGCACGTACATCGCGTACGCGGCAAAGCTCGGGCTCGCGCCGGCGACCGAAGAGAAAAAAGAGATCGGACCGCTCCCGCAATTCTTCGCCGACATGCACGGCTGGCCCGAGCTCGCCGACGCGGTCGCGCACGCCACGAGCACGCTGACGCCGGACGAACGCGCCGACGCGGTGATCTTCGCGGGGAACTACGGCGAAGCGGGCGCGCTCGAATTCTTCGGACCGCGCATCGGGCTCCCGCCGGTCATCTCGGGGCACAACAACTATTGGATGTGGGGCGCGCACGGCGCGACGGGACGCGTCGTCATCGTGATGGACCACACCGGCGAAGGGCTCGACGAGCGCTACGAGCACGTCGATCACGTCGCGACGTTCGAGCATCCGCTCGTCATGCCG
>JBBQXV010000203.1:0-17090 GCA_038209335.1 Polyangiales bacterium
GTGCGCGTCGGCGCGGTCCACGTCGTGTCGAGCGCGTCGAACCTTTCGAGCAGCGAGTCGCCCTTGCCGGCCGCGCGCATCGCCTCGGCGAGCGTCGCGCGGACGTTCTCGCGTTGCGCCTTCGGGCGTTCGGTCGTCAGCGCGGAGAGCGTGCGATGCAGGATCGCATCGACGACGCGCCGCCCCGCGATCTCGCGCCCGTCGATCGTCTTCAGCGTCCGCGCGCGTGCTTCGGACAGCGCCGTCCTCAAGTACTCGACGTGCGGCTCTTCATCGCGACGCACGTACCCGACCATCGCGCCCGCGCGCTCGGGATCGGCCGACACCGCGGGATCCGAGAGAAGCTTCTCTCCCCAATCGAACGTGCGCGCCGCGAAGACTTCGATGACGAGGACGTTTGCCATCGTCGAGAGCATCCGCTCGAGCGTCGGATCGATCTCCGGAACGAGCTGCACGCGCTCGCCGCCGCGCCCGCCGCGTCCACTCATCATTCGCATGAGCACGTCGCCCGGGATCTTCGGCTTGTCGAGCGCGAGATCACGCGCGGCTTCCCACATCTGCTTGTGCCCGCCTTCGTCGCGGTGCCCGGCTTCGTCACGCGCGTGCGCTTCGAAGAGCCCTTCACCCAAGTGCGCGAGCGCCGTGCCTTCGATCGGCTCGACGAACGTGTCCGCGTATTTCGGAATCGCGACGTCGCGGATGATTGCGCCGAAGCCCTCGACGATCGAGATGAACGTGAGCGCGCGGACGATCGGCTCGCGCACCCCTTCGAGCAAGAGGAGCTTCGCCTGCTCGATGCTCGGGTATTGCGGAGGAACGAGCGCGCGATCGATCGCGACGAGCGTGTGCCCGTCCTTCGCGAGCTGCGCTTGCCACGCGCGGATCGCGGGCATGCGGTGGAGCGTCCGCGGCGATCGGTATCCGCCTTCGTGATCGAAGCCGCCGTGGCATCGAACGCCGCTCGCGATGAGCGGCTCGAGTCCCGTCTCGGTCGCGAGAATTTCGTCCTTCGAGAAGACGGCGCGCATTCGGCGAGTATGCCACGCGAGTCGCGCTATCGTCGCGACGTGCCCGCCCCAACGCTCTTCCCGCCGCTCCCGCGTGTCATGAAAGGACGCACGGCAGAGCTCGCGACGTTGACCCATACGATCGAGGCGACGGCGCCGACACGCCTCGCGCTCGTCGGCTCGGGCGGCAGCGGAAAATCGCTCCTCGCGTGCGCGCTCGGGCATCGCATGTCGCGCCGCTTCGACGGGCGCATCGATTGGTTTCGCGTGGGCGCGTGGGACTTTCGAACGCTCGCGGAGATGCTCGCGCTTCGCTTCGGGACGACGCGCGACCGCCGCGCGATCGTGCCAGGGCTTCGCGCGTTCCTCGCGAAGAGCGGCGAGCGCTTCGTCGTGCTCGACAACCACGAGGACGACGCGGCGATGGCGCGCCTGCTCGACGCGTTGTCGGGGACGCCGGCGACGTTCGTGGTCACGGCGCGGCGTTGCCTGCTCGCGGGCGTGCTGATCTTTCCGGTGACGGCGCCGCTCGTGACGTCCGGGAAGAGCGCATTCCCGCGCGTCGCTCGCCTCACGCGTGCGCTTCGGTGGAACCCCCTCGCGCTCGACATCGCGAACGCCATCGTCACCACGCGCGGCGCAAGCGTCGCGTCGCTCGAAGCGTTCCTCGAAGCGAACGGCGTCGCGCGCGTGAAGGCGATCGATCACGAGGACGATCTCCCCGAGGTCGCGCTCCTCGTCGCGTGGGCGTGGAAGCGACTGAGTCGCGAGAGCCGCCGGATGCTCGGTGTGCTGTCGCACGTCGAAGGCGATCACATGGATATCGATTCGCTCGCGAAGCTCGCGCGCGTTCGCAAAGGCGCGAAGGCGGCGCTCGCGTCGCTCGAACGATGGCACCTCGTGCAAGAGCCGATGCCGGGGCGCTACGCCGTGCACGCCGTCGTGAGGTACGCCGTCGCGCGATGGAGCCAACCGATCGCAGGCCGCCTCTTCGAGCACTACGTGACGCTCCTCGAAGCCAACCCCGAACGCCTCGTCTTGGAGCAGACGCACCTCTTCGCGGCGATGGATCACGTTCAGCGCGTGGGCAATCTCTCCGCGATGCTCCGAATCGACGCGCTGCTCAGTCGACTCGATTAGGATTTGAACTTCAAATTCACGAACGGCATCGCGAGGAACGCCGCGTAGCGAACGGGCGTCGCCGTCGCCGCCGGCTTTTCGTGGTCGTCGACGCCGAGCGCGTACGTCTCCTCCGCCGGAAGATGATGCGTCCCGAAGAGGCGATCGATCCACGGCGCGAGGTTCGCGAAATTGTGCGACGTGCGCTCGACGCGCGCGTGATGCCAGTGATGGAGCTCCGGCGCGCCGAGAATCCAACGCAGCGGGCCGAGCGGAACGCGCACGTTCGAGTGGACGAAGATCGCCCAGAGGCCGCGAAAAACCGCGACGCCGGCGAGGAGCTCGATGCGCACGCCGAGCGCGATCGCCGGGAGGTTCATGAAGAGCTGCGTCGCGATCCCGTCGACCGGATGCTCGCGATGCGCGGCGAGCCAGTCGAGGTGCTCGGAGCTGTGATGCACGGAGTGAAAGCGCCACAAGAAATCGAACGAGTGGCACGCGCGATGAAACCAGTAGACCGCGAGATCGCCGAGCACCACGGCGGCGGTCACTTGCGTCCACGCCGGCATCGCGAACACGAACGCGCGCACGCCGTGAGGCACGAGGCCACGCGCCGCGCCGCCGACGAGCGCGACCACGCCGATCGCGGCCGCCGTGAAGACGAGGTACTGACCAACGAAAAAGCACGCATCGAGCGCGACGCCGGGACGAAGAATGCGTTGCGCGCGCGCCGGGAAGACGCGCTCGAGCGGCACGAAGACGATCGCGAGCACGGCGAAGCTGGCCGCGGCCGCGCCGAGCGCGCCGACGAGCCACGCGATCATTTTCCGTGCGCCTTCTGTTGCGGCGCTTGCTGCGGTGGAGGCGTGAACACCGGTCCCGCTTTCGTCGCGGGGAAGTAGCGCGGATCGCTGTTCACGTTGCCGTTCGCCGGATCGGGGCCGGGCGCCGGAACGGTCACCGACAAGCTCGGCGACGCTTGCGTCGATGGCGCGGTCGGCGTGCTCGCGCACCCGGCGGTCGCGGAGGCGTGAAAGACGAGAAACCCGACGACGCCGACGGCAAATACGAGGGTCGCGGCGCGCACGGCAACCGGAGCGGGAGCGGTCATGACGGTCTCCTCGGCCGAAAACGCGGCCTCACCTTTGGTCATACGAACGCAGCAGGCGGAAGATCCTTTGACGAGGCAAAGATGAATGCTGAAGTCATTGGGATGGGCGACGCACACGTCAAAGGAGCGTTGCTCGTCCACCTTCGCGCGCACGTGATCGAGCGCGACGGCGATGCGGCGTGGAAGCAGCTCGTCGCCAAGTTGCCCGAGGTCGATCGCGCGACGCTCGACTCGCTCATCGTGTCGAGCGCGTGGTACCCGGTCGGCGCGTGGAACCGCGCGCTCGACCTGCACTTGGGTGCGCACGCTGCCGATGCCGGCGCTGAGATGACCGCCGTCGCGCGGCGCGTCGCCGACGCCGATCTCCACACCGTGTTCAAGATGCTCCTCAAGCTCGCGAGCCCGGAGACGGTCCTCCGGCGCACGACCTGGCTGTGGGAGCGCTACTTCGATCGCGGCGGCATGACGGTCTACGAGGACGCGCCGCACGACTGGCGACTTCGCCTCGACGCACCCACGGGAGAAGACGACGGCGCGAGCGAGCCGACGTGCGCGCACGGCGTCTCCGGTTGGCTTACGCACGCGCTCCACTTGGTCGGCGCGAAGCGCGCCGTCATCACGCACACGCGATGCCGCTTCACGTTCGCACGCGGCTGCGAGTACCGCGTCGTGTGGTGACGCCGTCGCGCGCTATCATGCGCGGCCCATGCCGAACCGCCTCGCGAAAGAAGCCTCGCCGTATTTGGTGCAACACTCACACAATCCGGTCGATTGGTTTCCGTGGGGACCCGAGGCGCTCGAGACGTCGAAGCGTCTCGACAAGCCGATCCTCCTGAGCGTCGGCTACTCCGCGTGCCATTGGTGCCACGTCATGGAGCGCGAGAGCTTCGAGAACGCCGACGTCGCGGCCGTGATGAACGAGCTCTTCGTCAACATCAAGGTCGACCGCGAGGAGCGTCCGGATCTCGATCAGATCTACCAGCTCGTCGTTCAGTTGATGGGACGCAGCGGCGGTTGGCCGCTCACGGTGTTTCTCACGCCGGAGCAGAAGCCGTTCTTTGGCGGGACGTACTTTCCGCCTGCCGACAAGTACGGGATGCCCGGCTTTCCGAAGGTGCTGCAGGCGGTTTGGGAGGCGTATCGCGCGCGTCGCGAAGAGGTCGCGGCGCAGGCCGACGAGCTGGCATTGGCGATCGCAAACGCGACGGGCGCGCGATCCGAGAGCGCGTACGCGCCTGCGCCGGACTTGCTCGAGCGCACGTCGTCGGCGCTCTCGACGCGCTTCGACGACACGATCGGCGGCTTCGGGACGCGACCGAAGTTTCCGAACACGATGTCGCTCGAAGTGATGCTTCGTCGCGGCGCGCTCGAGAGCGATGCGCGCGCGATGAAGCGGACCCGGCAGGCGCTCGACGCGATGCGCGCGGGCGGGATCTACGATCACCTCGGCGAAGGATTTCATCGCTACTCGACCGATGAACGGTGGCTCGTGCCGCACTTCGAGAAGATGCTCTACGACAACGCGCTCCTCTTGCGCCTCTACGCGGATGCGTGGCGTGCGACGGGCGAGGAGCGCTACGCGGCGACGTCGCGCGCGATCGCGGCGTACGTCGCGCGCGAGATGACCGACGCGGGCGGCGGCTTTTACGCGACGCAAGACGCGGACAGCGAGGGCGAAGAGGGGAAGTTCTTCGTCTGGACGCCGGCCGAGGTGCGCGCGGCGCTCGCGGGCGATGACGAAGCGGCGGAGGTCGCGCTCCTCGCGTTCGGGATCAGCGACGACGGGAACTTCGAAGAGAGCGGCGCGACCGTGCTCCACGAGTCGAAGAGCATCGCGGACATCGCGGTGAAGCGCGGGACCGCGCCGTCGGCGATCGAAGCGGCGCTCGGGCGCGCGAAGGCCGCGATGTTCGCGGCGCGCGAGAAGCGGCCCAAGCCGTTCCGCGACGAGAAGATCCTCGCGAGCTGGAACGGGCTGATGATCGGCGCGCTCGCGGACGCCGGCGCGGCGCTAGGCGATGCGGCGATGGTCGACGCGGCGGCGCGCGCGTTCGCGTTCGTCGAGCGGCGGCTCTTCGTGCGCGAGGACGGCGCGCTCCGCGTGATGCGTCACGCGAAGGGCGACGTCGTGAAGGGGCCGGGGTTCCTCGACGACTACGCGTTCATGGCGGACAGTGCGATCGATCTCTACGAAGCGACGGGCGAGCCCGCGTACGTCACGCACGCGCGTGCGCTCGCGGACGCGATCGTGACGCGCTTCGCGGACACGACACCAGGCGGCGACGGCGGCTTCTTCTTCACGCCGTCCGACGGCGAGACGCTCATTCATCGCGCCAAGGATCCTTTCGATCACGCGATCCCGAGCGGCGCGTCGATGGCGTGCCGCGCGATGCTCCGCCTCGGCGCGCTCGTCGGCGGCGACTACGCGGCGATGGCGACGCGCGAGCTCGAGCGCCTCGCGCCGGTCGCGGTCGAGAATCCGTTCGGCTTGAGTCAGACGATCTGCACGCTCGATCGCCTCGTCCGTGGGAGCGTCGACGTCGTCGTCGTCGGACCGCGCGACAGCGACGCGTCGCGCGCGCTCGCGGCCGAAGTGCTCCGCGCGTACTTGCCAAACCGCACACTCGCGCGCGTCGATCCAAGCGACGCCGCGTCGGTCGCCGCGTCCGCCGCGCTCGCCGAAGGGAAGCCCGCGCACGCGACGCCGGTCGCGTACGTGTGTCGCGGACGAACGTGCTCTCTACCGATCGCGACCGCGGAGGAGCTGCGTCGCGCGCTCGTCGGATGAGCGTTTCGCGCGTCGGACGTCCGCGGCGAGTGAAATCGTGCGACCACGGCGGCGACGTGTGCGTGAACCTCCGACGAGTCTGGGTCCACGAGGCGTCTCTTTGACGCGCTGAGCGAGACGCTGGCGCCTTTTACGTGCGATGGAGCCGCTTACTTCCTCGGCGATGTTCCGGCGAGGTTCGGAGGCTCTCATGAAACGATCGTCGAACGCGCTCGTCGGAATCACGGCGCTCTCCTCCATCATGCTGCTCGCGCAGGCGTGCAGCGGTGCGAACAAAGGGAGCGGCTTCGAAACGCAGAGCGATGGCGGCGGAGGCGGCGGCGACGACTCCGGCGCAAGCTTCGGCGACGACGGCGGACCGACCGGAAACTTCGGCGGCGACAGCGGCGGGATCGGCAGCGACGCCGCGTGCGCCGCCGCGAAGTCGAAGGGGGAGCAGCTCCCGCTCGACATCTACATCATGCTCGATCAATCCGGATCGATGAACGAGATGGTCGCCGGCGGCGGGACGAAGTGGACGGCGGTCAGCGGCGCGCTCAAGACGTTCGTCGCGCAACCCTCGACGGGCGTCTCGGTCGGCATTCAGTACTTCGGCCTCAAGACTGCGGGCGGTTGCACGCCGACGTGCAACACGAGCGCGGACTGCGGGGCGAACGGCCCGTGCTTCCTCGGCGCCTGTCTCGGATGCACGGCGGGCGCCGACTCGTGCACCGCGTCGGACTACGCGAAGCCCGAAGTCGAGATCGCGCTGCTCCCCGGCAACGCGACCCCGCTCACGACGTCGATCGGAATGCACTCGCCGACGACCGGGACGCCGACCTCCGCCGCGCTGCAAGGCGCGGTCGATCACGCGAAGGCGTGGGCCGGCGCGCACTCGGGTCACGCGACCATCGTCGTCTTCGCGACCGACGGCGATCCGAGCTCGTGCGACACGAACCTCACGAACATCGACGCCATCGCCGCCGCCGCCGCGAACGGCACGCCCAAGGTGCTCACGTTCGTCATCGGCGTCGGCAGCTCGCTCGCGAACCTGAACGGCATCGCGGCCGCTGGCGGAACGATGCAGGCGTTCATCGTCGACACGAACCAGAACGTGAACCAGCAGTTCCTCGACGCGCTGAACAAGATCCGCGGCACCGCTCTCGGCTGCACCTACAAGATCCCGCTCCCCGAGAGCGGCACGCCCGACTTCACGACCGTCAACGTCCAGTATGTTCCGGGCAACGGCATGGGGGCGCAGGTCATCCCGCAGGTCGCCAACAAGGCGGCGTGTCCGACGAGCGGCAACGCCTGGTACTACGACAACGCCAACGCGCCGACGCAGATCGTCCTCTGCCAAGCGACGTGCACCGCGATCACCTCCGATTCGCACGGCGAGGTCGACGTGCTCACGGGCTGCAAGACCATCGTGCGCTGATCGACGCGCGGGCCTGCCTGCGAAAAGCTACTCTTGTCGGGTAATGCCCGCGGCGATCGACGCGAAAGAAGAAGGAGAAAAAACCGGTCTGCCCGCGTCGGGCCCGGCGGTCGATCTCCGCAACGCCGCGTCCGTCGCTCGATCCGCGCGCGTGCTCGGTCCCGTCACGCGCGCCGCGTTTCGCTACACGCTCCGCGGCATGGATCGCATTCCCGAAGGGCCGTGCCTCCTCGTCGGAAACCACAGCGGCGCCGGTGCCGTCGAAGTGCTCTGCATGTTGCCGGCGTGGGTCGCGCGCTTTGGAGAGGCGCGTCCGGTGTGGGCGATGGCGAACAAGATCTCGCTCGCGTATCCCGCGGCCGGACCGTGGCTGCGATCGATCGGCGCCGTTCCGGCGTCGTACGAGAACGGTCGCGAGATGCTCGCGCGCGGACGCGATCTGATGGTCTTCCCGGGCGGCGACATCGATTCGTTTCGCCCGTTCTACCAACATCGCAAGGTCGTCTTCGGAAACCGCCGCGGCTACATCCGACTCGCGCTCGAGATGCGCGTACCTATCGTCCCGGTCGCGACGATAGGTGCACACTTCACGTATCTCATGGCGCCGGGAAACGCGTGGCTCGCGGAGAAGCTCGGATTGAAGCGACGCGCGCGTCTCGAGAGCGCACCCATCACGCTCGGTCTCATCGGCACCGCGCTCGCCGCCGGCGCCGTCGCGCTCGCGCTGGTCGATCCGCTCGTGCTCGTCGGCGTGGCGATCGTGGCGGCGGTCCCGCTCCCGGTGCGGATCACGACCGAGATGCTCGATCCGATTTACCTCGCGCGCGAAGTGCCTGCGTCGCTACCCGAAGCGGACCGCGTGGAGCGCGCGCACGAGATCGTCCACGGCGCACTCCAGAGCGCCGTGTCGACGATGAAGCACTAACCGCGAGGCGTACCGCGTGGCGGGCGATGCCACGGCGCGCGATGCGACGGCGAGCGGCCAGGCGGCGACGAGCGTTGCGAGCGCGGCGCCACGTCGGTCTCGCGCATCCGTTCGATCGCTTCGGTCGGTCGGCCGCGCGCGATGCAGTCGAGCTCGAGGACGTCGAGCGCCGGCTCCATGAGCTCGGTGCGCCCGAAGCGACCCGCTTTGCCCGTCGAGAGACGCGGCATCATCGCGACGATCCGACGCACGCCGTCGGCGATCCGTCGCGGCACCGCGATGCGCGCGATCACCGGCTCGAGGAAATCGCTGGCCGCGCGGATCTTGTCGCGTTCGCCGTTGCACGCTTCGTCGAGCGGCTCTTGAAGGAGCGCCGTCCAAAGCACCGTGTCGTCGAGCGGTCGCCCGCGCTGCTTCGTCAGTTGATCGATCGCGTCCATCTTGCGCCAGAAGCGCTGTCCGCCGCCTTCGGTCGCCTCGTCGTCGTCGATGAACGCCGCGAGCTCCGGCAACACGATCGACATCGCGCCGAGCTCCCACAGAAGCCACATCGATCGATGCGCCGCGCCGCCGCGAAGCAGGCGAAGGAGCTCTTCGAACAAGCGCGGTCGCGCTGCCTTCGAGAGCTCTTCGCGGCACGCGACCATCGCGTCGTAGACGTCCGGCGCGATCCCGAGATCGAGCCGCGCCGCGAACTTCATGGCGCGCAAGATGCGGATCGGATCCTCGCGGAAGCGCACCGTCGGATCGCCGATCGTGTGGATCGCGCGACGCTCGATGTCGTTCATTCCGTCGCACCAGTCGAGGACCTGGCGGCGATCGAGATCGTAAAAGAGCGCGTTGATGGTGAAGTCACGGCGGATCGCGTCTTCGTGCGCGTCGCCGAAGACGTTGTCGTTGCGAATGAGGATGTCCTCGTCGACGTCGATCTCGCCGTCGTCGGGGACGTCGGTCGTCTCCATGGCCGGGTTGCGTCGGAACGTCGCGACCTCGATCACCTTGCCCGCGCCGAACAAGATGTGCGCGAGTCGAAAGCGTCGGCCGATGATCCGGCAATTGCGAAAGAGCGCGCGGACGTCGTCGGGTCGCGCGCTGGTCGCGATGTCGAAGTCCTTCGGTCGGCGACGCAGGAGCAGATCGCGAACGCATCCGCCGACGAGGTACGCCTGGTATCCGCTTCGTTCGAGCCTGCGAACGACCTTCGCTGCGTCCGCGTCGATGTCGTCGTCGTCGAGCGCGACGTCGTGACGCACGAGCCCCGTCCCCGCGTGCCGCTCGAGGATCGATCCCGCGGATGCGTTGCCCGCACCCGAGCCCTCGCCCCCGCCATTGTTGGAGAGGCGTGCTCGTTCGCGCTCGCCCTCGCCTCGTCCGGTGACGGAGGGGGTCTCCTCGACGGTGAACGAAGGGAGGTCGGGGGGTGCGGGTCGGGTATCGTCGGGCTGGCGCATCGGGATTCGCGCGCTGGAAATAGGCGAGAAGTCCTCGGATTTCGTGAAGATCTATTAAACCGATCTAGACTCTACCAGCGGCGGCTGACCTTCGCAATGTGGCGTGGCTCCGATGCGTGCGCGCGCGGGCAGCGCGGCCCCTTCCGCATGTTAGGCTGAACCGTCGATGTCCCTCGCCCCCACGCGCCTCGACGACTACGAGCTCGCGGGCCCGCTCGGGTCGGGCGCGACGGCCCGCGTCTTCGCAGCGAGGCACATCACCACAGGACGCGAGGTCGCGATCAAAGTGCTCGACGCTTCGGCGCGCGGCTCACACGAGCTTCGCGAGCGATTGGCGCGCGAAGCCGTTCTGCTGACGGGCGTCCAGAGCCCGTTCGTGAGCCGTCTCCTCGGTTACGGATGGGAGGACGATCAGCCGTTTCTCGTCCTCGAACGGCTCGAAGGCGAGACGCTCGGCGACGTCTTGCGACGCGAAGGTCGCTTGTCTGTCGTACGCCTGACGGAATGGATCGAACAGCTTCTCATCGGCATCCGCGATTGCCACAACGCGAACGTCATCCATCGCGACATCAAGCCGTCGAACATCTTTCTGCAGCGACGCGAAGGCGCCGAACCGCAGGTGAAGCTCATCGACTTCGGCGTCGCGCGTCTCAACGAGATCGCGAAGGCCGGGATCAGCCTCACGAGCACGCATCACTTGATCGGCAGCATGGGGTACATGGCGCCGGAGCAGCTCGAATACGCGAAGGGGGTCGGGCCGCCGGCGGATCTCTACGCGATCGGCGTCGTCGCGTTTCGTTGTGTGTCGGGGCGGCTGCCGTTCGTCGGTCGATCGTTCGAGGCGCTGACGAAGCTGAAATGCGAATCGACGGCGCCGCTCCTTTCGTCGATGCAGGGCGTGCTTCCGAACGAGCGGCTCGACGCGGTGGTCGCCAAGGCGCTCGCACGCAAGCCGGAGGATCGCTACGGATCGGCGAGCGAGATGCTGCAGGAATGGTGGCAAGTCGTCGCCGCGCTCGATCGCGACGCGCCGCTCTTCGAAGGGACGGACGTCGTCTTCGAGGACGAGGGGCATTCGGAAACGATCGTCGATCCGAGCGGCGGTCACACGCAGCCGAATTTCGCGCCACAGTTCGACGAGGATCGATCGAGTCCGGAGCGCTCGAACACCGAGCGATCGAACCCGGATCGCTCGAACGCGGAGCGCTCGCATCCGTCCGTGAATCCCGATGCATCGCAGCCCGGGAGTGGCTCGAACCCGACGGCCAGCGGCACGAAGTCGCTGCGCGCGCTCATCGCAGCGGAGCAGGCGATCAGCAAACAGAAGGACGGCACCGACCGTTAGTGCGCCCCATCCGCGACGATCTCTGCGACAACCGTGCCGCGACCGTTGACGCCGATGGCCAGGTGGTTAGCTTGGCCAACGTGACGGCGCTGGCAACACGCGGCACTTTCTAAGACTTTCCAAGCAAAACCGCGGTCCGCACGGCTTAGGTGCCGGGATCGCGAATCGGCGACGAACGACGGGCGCATTCGCGCATCCGCCCCTTTCGCCAGATTCATTTTCGGAGGCATACGGACATGGGCAAGATCATCGGCATCGACCTCGGCACGACGAACAGCGTCGTCGCGATCATGGAGGGGCGTGAGCCCAAGGTCATCGTCAACGAAGAGGGCTCGCGCACGACCCCGAGCGTCGTCGCTTGGGACGAGAAGGGCGAGGTCCTCGTCGGCCAGATTGCCAAGCGGCAAGGCGTGACGAATCCCGAGAACACGATCTTCAGCGCCAAGCGATTCATCGGGCGCCGCTTCGAAGAGGTCAGCGAAGAGACCCGCCGCGTCCCGTACAAGGTCGTGCGCGCACCGAACGGCGACTCCGGGTTCGACGTTCGCGGCAAGCATGCGTCGCCGCAAGAGGTCAGCGCGAAGATCCTTCAGAAGCTCAAGAAGGCCGCCGAAGATTTCATCGGCGAGAAGGTGACCGAGGCGGTCATCACGGTGCCCGCGTACTTCAACGACGCGCAACGCCAGGCGACGAAAGACGCCGGTCGCATCGCGGGGCTCGACGTCAAACGCATCGTCAACGAGCCGACGGCCGCGGCGCTCGCGTACGGCCTCGACAAGAAGAAGGACGAGATCATCGCCGTCTACGACTTCGGCGGCGGCACGTTCGACATTTCGGTGCTCGAGGTCGGCGACAACGTCGTGCAGGTCATCGCGACCAACGGCGACACGCACCTCGGCGGCGACGACATCGACAACTTGATCATCGACTGGATGATCGCCGAGTTCCGAAAGAGCTCCGGCGTCGATCTCACGAAGGACAAGATGGCTCTCCAGCGCCTGAAAGAGGCGGCGGAGAAGGCGAAGATCGAGCTGTCGAGCGTCCAAGAGACGGGCATCAACCTGCCGTACGTCACGGTCGGCGCCGGCGGTCCGGTGCACCTCGACATGAAGCTCTCGCGGTCGAAGCTCGAGCAGATGATCGCGCCGCTCGTCGAGCGGTCGATGGAGCCGGTGCGCAAGGCGCTCGCCGACGCGAAAAAGCAGCCGAAGGACATCGCGGAAGTGGTGCTCGTCGGCGGATCGACGCGCGTGCCGCTCGTTCGCGAGACGGTTAAGAAGTTCTTCGGGAAGGACCCGCACATGGGGGTCAACCCGGACGAGGTCGTCGCGATCGGCGCGGCGGTGCAGGCCGGCGTTCTCAGCGGCGACGTGAAGGACATGGTTCTCCTCGACGTCACGCCGCTCTCGCTCGGCGTCGAGACGCTCGGCAGCGTCATGACGGTGATGATCCCGCGCAACACGACGATCCCGACGCAGAAGAAAGAAGTCTTCTCGACGGCGACCGAGTCGCAGCCGTCGGTCGAGGTGCACGTCCTCCAGGGCGAGCGCACCGAGGCTCGTTACAACCGCTCGCTCGGCCAGTTCCATCTCGAAGGGATCATGCCGGCGCCGCGCGGCGTGCCCAAGGTCGAGGTCACGTTCGACATCGACGCGAACGGCATCCTCAGCGTTCACGCGAAGGACACGGCGACGGGCAAAGATCAGAAGATCACCGTCACGGCCAACTCGGGGATCACCGAGGCGGACATCCAGCGCATGGTGAAGGAAGCGACCGAGCACGAGGCCGAGGACAAGGAGCGCCGCGAGCAGATCGAGCGCAGGAACAAGCTCGACAACCTCTGCTACACGCTCGAAAAGACGATCGGCGAGAACAAAGAGAAGATCCCCGCGGCAGACGTCACGCTGCTCGAAGGCCTCATCAAAGAAGGACGCGAGGCCGTCGAGAAACAGGACGACGACGCCGTGAAGAGCGTCAGCGAGCGCCTCGAAAAAGAAGCGCATCGCATGGCGAGCGTCATGTACCAAGGCGCGCCGGGTGCGGGCGGACCGAACGGCGGACCGCCTGCAGAGGGCGGCATCGGCGGCGATGGCGCACCTCCCGCTGCCGGCGACAAGAAGAAGGACGGCGGCGTGATCGACGCCGAGTTCGAAGAGACCAGCCAGTAAGGGCGAGCACAATCGGCGCGTGTCGCTTGCGCACCTGCCGCCCACGCGGTTAGGTTCCGAGCGTTCGCGCCACTAGCTCAGCTGGATAGAGCGACGGCCTCCGGAGCCGTAGGTCAGAGGTTCGAATCCTCTGTGGCGCGCCCTCGTTTCCTGCGGATTTTGGGGCGAATCGCGATTGCCGTTCGCGACGACGACGAAGCGCTCGACGCCACCCTTGACCCATGAGGAGCAATTCTGGCGGACGGAAGTGCACCAAATGGAAGGCGTGAGCGGGCCGCTCAAGGAAGAATTGTCGCGCCTCATTCCGAGCGTCGTCGCTCTTGTAGCGCTGGCGGGCGGCGCGCGAGACAGCGGGTTGAGGAGTACGTTCTCAGTCGCACGCCGAGAGCCACCCGGCGGCGGGAACACGGACACCATGACGACCAGCGCATCGACACCGGTTCCGGCGGGAACGCCCGAGCCGCGAGCTCGGCGGGACCTCTTCAGCAAAGTCCCGCAGGTGACCATCTTCTTCTGGGTCATCAAGATTCTATGCACGACCGTCGGCGAAACTGCGTCGGACTTCCTCAACGCCAAAATGGGTCTGGGCTTGGCTGGCACCGCCGTTGCCGCTGGCGCCTGCCTCCTGATCGCGCTCTTCGTGCAGTTCCGCGTGAAGAAGTACACCCCGGCCGTGTACTGGTTGGCAGTCGTACTCATCAGTGTGTTCGGTACTCTGATTACCGACATTCTGACCGACAGCTTGAAATTCCCGCTCGAAGTAAGCACCGTTCTATTCAGCTTCGCCTTGGGGCTTACGTTCGCAGCGTGGTACGCGAAGGAGCGGACGCTCTCCATCCATTCCATCTTCACGCGCCGCCGCGAGGCCTTCTATTGGCTCGCCATCTTGTTCACCTTCGCCCTCGGGACCGCGACGGGAGATCTCGTCGCGGAGAAGCTTGGCGTCGGATATCTCGGCACCGGCCTCATCGTCCTCGGTGTCATCGCCGCGGCGGGAATCGCCCTGCGGCTCGGGCTCGATTCGGTGTTGGCATTTTGGATCGCCTACATCCTGACCCGGCCACTCGGTGCGTCGCTCGGCGACTACCTGTCCCAGTCGCGAGCCGACGGTGGACTGGGCCTCGGCCCCACAGTCACGAGCGCCGTGTTCCTCGTCGCGATTCTCGCGGTCGTCGTGTACCTGGCGGCAACGCGCAAAGACTTCATAGAAGACCCGACGTCGCCTGCGTCCACGGAAAAGAGAGGACGCGGTGCGGTCGTGCAAGTCATCGTGGTGGTTAGCGTGTTTCTCGGCCTCGGCGTCACCGGGTACTACGTGCGTAGCTCGCAGCTTCAGGCGCGAGCGGCAGCATCGAGCTCGCCCGATCGTCCGCTGGGAGACCTGGCTGCCTTCCGCACGATCGCCACAGACATGCGCAGCGCTGTGGGTTCCCGCGACTGGGCGGGCGCAAAGTCGAAGGCCGACGAGTTGGAGAAGGCGTGGGACGCGGGCCAAGCGCGTCTCGAACCGATGAATTCGAAGGCGTGGACGTCGATGGACAATGCGATTGACGATGTGCTGAAGAAGACACGCACGGCGCCGCCAAACGCAGCCGCGAGCACCGCGTCGCTGGAGTCGCTCCTTGCCGTGATCGACTCGCTCGATCACGCGAAGTAGTCGCTCGGACCAGGTGAACAACATCGGGAGCCTTTGTCTGTACGTCTTGGGCCTGCGGTAGCTACCTAACGTGCCGGAGACCCGCCGATGCATTCATGGCAGCTGAATCCGCACGTCTCGACGAGAGACAGGCGCCGCGAATCCCGACGCCATTGTATCGAGGGGACGTCGCTTGGGAGCCATGCCCATGGTGCGACCGCGACCGCGCGCTTGGCGCCTTCGGTCACCGTGCTCTGCCAGCGACTGCGCCGGACGTCCGGGGTGGCGGGCGGCGCGGATTGAACGCATTCATGGAAATACCGAGAACAGATCATCCAGGCCATTCGCGTTGCCCGCGTCGCGCAGGTACGGTCGCAATCCAAATACGTCCTGCGCCGTGCGAAGGAGCGAGCTGTGCGTATAGGCGACGCGACCCGCGTATCCCGGTTTTGCGAATGGCGATACGACGATCATGCCGATGGGTGTTCCCGGCCCGCCTTCGTCCCAGACGATGAAGATCGCGCTCTGCGCATAGACCTTCGCGGCCATGATTCTGGGTAGCTCGCGCGCGAGCCAAGAGTCGCCGTTTGCGACGGGGTCGCCGGTGACGCAGCCGTCGCTGTTGTGCATGTCGTCGCAGAGATCGGGCGTGATGAAGTTGTAGGCGGCGACGTCGTTGGCTTCCAGATCCCGCGCGAGCTCGGCGTACGGCCGCACGTGCGCCATGCAGTGTGCGGACCGCGGATCGCGGCCGTCCGTCACGTCGTCGAAGAACACCATGGGGTTGTGCTTGGCGGCATAGAGGCCACCCGACGTGATCGGGCACTCCATTCCGGAGATCCCCTCTTCATAGGCCTTCCAGGGCAAAGCCGCAGTATCGAGCTGCGTGGTCAAATGAGCGCGGGTGGTCCGGTAATTGATGTCGGCGTCGTCGTCGTCGAGGATCGCCAAGTTGCTGCCCGCCTCCATCCATATGTAGTTCGGCTCGCTGGGACTGAGATCCCCGGGGGTCGTGTAGCGCGTCGCGTGAGCCCCCTGCGCGAGCAGCGTGCCATTGAGGTAGGGAGCGGACCCGTTTCCTTGGATCGAGCCAAACTCGTGGTTCTCCATCACGATGACGAACACGTTCTTGATGCGATGGAATGCGGTTGCCTTCTGCGCATCCGCTGGCGAAGTGCTGGGTTGCGTTTCGAGCGAGGCGTATTCGGCCCCGCCGGTATCACTGTGGCTCCCTTTGGGTGGCTTGCTGCTGCAGGAGGCGCACGCCACCAGCGCAATGACGGCTGCCCGCATTGCGAGTCGTATGGATCGAGACGCTTGCGCCATCGATCGTAAGTGCGGGGATGTCAATTCGAGTACCTCCTCACGGCGAATCGTTCGGAGCCACGAACCGGTAGCCCATACCGCGCACTGTTTCGATGCAATCACGCATGGGGCCGAGCTTCTCTCGAACGCGCTTGATGTGCGTGTCGACGGTGCGCGTCGTGATCCCCGCTTGAATGCCCCACACGTCAGCGAGAAGGACCTCGCGCGTTTGAACCTTGTCGCGACGGTCGCAGAGCGTCACGAGGAGCCGTCGCTCGATCGCCGTCAGCTGGATGTCGTCTCTCCCGACGAGGATTCGTTTCGCTTCGCGTTCGATGCGCAGACTGCCGATTACGATGGGGCCTTCGCCGGGCCGCCGGACCGCGTCGTGGAGCGCGCGGATGCGCGCGATGAGGTCGCGTGCCTGACGTCAATTTCATTCTCCCCGTGACGACAATTACATCTCCCCATTCACCTCGTTGGACTGCGGCGCCTGGGTAGTTGTCGTCGTCGCGGTAGTTGTCGTCGTGGTCTTCGTCTCCTTCTTCCTCGCGCTCTCGGCCTCGTCGGCGCGGACGCTGGTTCCCGTCAGCTCCAAGATCACGGCGTGATGGACGAGCCGGTCGATCGCCGCCGCCGTCGTCATCGGGTCTTTGAAGATCCGATTCCACTCGCTGAAGAGCAGGTTGCTCGTGATGACAACGCTCTTTCGCTCGTAGCGTTCGGCGAGAAACGTGAAGAGCACCTCCATCTCGTCGCGGCTCTGCTGCACGTAGCCGATGTCGTCGAGGATCACGGCGTCGAAGCCGTCGAGCACG
>JBBQXV010000204.1:0-16883 GCA_038209335.1 Polyangiales bacterium
GCAGGCCGCTCGTCACGGCGAGCGCCGGACCGAGCGCTTCGGCGATCGCGACCGAGCGGTGTTGACCGCCGGTGCACCCGATCGCGATCGTGAGGTAGCTCTTTCCCTCGCGCTCGTACTTCGGGAGCACGAACGCCAAGAGATCGCGCATCTTGGCGAGAAACGCGACGGCGTCGGGGTTTTCGAGGACGTGCCTCGCGACCGGAAGGTCGAGCCCGGTGAGCGGCTTGAGCGCCGGAATGAAGTACGGGTTGTCGAGGAAGCGAACGTCGAACACGAGATCGGCGTCGACCGGCGGCCCGTATTTGAAGCCGAACGAGACGATGCGCGTGACCATGCGCGTCGACTCGCCCGACGCCGGACCGAAGTGCGCGATGAGGACGCGGCGGAGCTCGTGCACCGAGAGGTTCGTGGTGTCGATGACGCGCGTCGCGCGCGCGCGAAGAGGCGCGAGGCGTTCGCGTTCGAGGCGCACTCCGTCGAGCACGGCGGCGCCGTCGCGTGCGTCGGCGTCGGCGGTGAGCGGGTGCGGTCGCCTCGTCTCGTTGAATCGACGGAGGAGCGTCTCGTCCGACGCGTCGAAGAAGAGCACATGCAGATCGCGCTGGCCGCCGTTCTCGAGGAGCGAGATCACGCTCCCGACCTCCGCGAGGAACGCGCGCACCCGTACGTCCATGCCGAGGCCGACGCGCATCATGTCGCCGCGCTCGCACAGCGCGACGGCTTGCGGCGCGAGCGCGGTCGGCAAGTTGTCGATGCAGAAGAATCCGAGATCCTCGAGCGCATGGAGCGCTTGTGATTTCCCCGCGCCGGAGAGCCCGGTGACGACGACGACGACCGGGCGCCCTTGGCCCTGCGCGCGCGCGCTCATTCGTCCGAGTCCGGCTTCGGGCGCACGGCAGGAATCCACGCCGAGCTCTCGGTCATGATCGCGCGCTCGGCTTGAAGCGTCGTCCACGTCGGCCGGTCCGACGGCACGCGCGGCGGCTCGGGCAACGGCTCCCTTTCGTGAGGAGGCTGCGGATGCTCGATCGCGTCGACGGGGCCGGGCGCGAGCGATTCGTTGTCGCGCTCGATCGCCGGACGCGTGACGAGCTGGCCCTCGATCCGGTTCATGAACTCCTGCGCCGTGTCGTTCCCCGCGCGCCGCAAGAGCTCGTTGCGCGCGGCCATTTCGAGGATGCTCCCCATGTCGCGCCCGGGTCGCACCGGCACCTTGAGATCGCGAATCGACGTGCCGAGGATGGTGTGAAACCGCCGCTCGACGCCGAGGCGATCGTACTCCTCCTCGTCGTTCCAATCTTCGAGGTGCACGACGACGTCGATGCGCTTGCGCTCGCGGACGCTGGTCACGCCGAACAGCTCTTTGATGTTGAGGACACCGAGCCCGCGGATCTCGATGTGGTGCCGCAGGAGATCCGCCGGCTGCCCGAAGACCATTCCCGGCGGTCGCCAATCGCAACGAACGACGTCGTCGGCGACGAGACGATGCCCGCGCATGACGAGCTCGAGCGCGCACTCGCTCTTTCCGATTCCGCTCTTGCCGAGCAAGAGCAGGCCGATGCCGAACACGTCGACGAGCACGCCGTGGAGCGACGTCTGCGGCGCCAGCCGATCGTCGAGCACCGCGTGGAGCGCGTTGATCGTCCGGCTCGACCGCGCGTCGGTCACGTAGAGCGGCGTCGCGGTCGCCTCTGCCGCGCTGACGAGCGCGCGCGGCGGATCGTGATCGCCCGTGATGACGACGCACGAGAGCCCGAGCGAGAAGAACCCACGCGCCGCCACGCTGCGTGCCTCGCCGCTCAGCGAATCGAGGTACGACAGCTCGGTCTCGCCGAGCACTTGGACGCGCGTCGGCACGACGCCGTGAAAATGCCCGGCGAGCGCGAGACCCGACTTTTGCACCCGCGGATGCCGCAGCGGACGCACGAGGCCCGCTTCGCCGGCCACGCGGCGCAGACGGATCGTCAGGTTCGGATCGTTCTCGAGATCCCCGACCGTGACCTCGATCCCGTGCGAATGCGGCGCGACTCCCGCCGACCCCTTGTCGCGGTCATGCTCCGCCATCGCGCCTCCCCAAGACGCCGTCCCCCCCACTCGCTTTCATGGGCGATCGCCCTCTTCCGTCTCGATGAGATCGTACGCGGTCTTCGAATCGGGCGCGGCGATCAGCCGATCGCGAAACGCCTTGTTGCGAAGCAACCGCGACACGCGCGCGAGCGTTTTGAGATGCTCGCCCGTCGCCCGCTTCGGTCCAATGACCGCAAACAGAATGTAGACCGCCGCGCCGTCGATTGCCGCGAAGTCGACCCCCGCCGGAACGACGAGCAGCGCCGCGCACTGACTCTCGAGCTGCGCGAGCGCGCCGTGCGGGATGGCCACGCCGTCACCGATGCCCGTCGATTGCAAAGCCTCGCGCTCGAGGAGCACGTGCTCGACGTCGGCGTTGGTCACGCCGGCGCCGCGCGCGAGCATCTCGGAGAGCGCGCGTATCGCTTTCGCTTTGTCGAAGGTGGCCGCATCGCCGTCGCCGCGCGCCCGGGTGGCGACGCGGTCGCTCGTCAAAAGATCGGTAAGTCGCATGGAGGTCGCCGTGCCGCGCGGTGACGCGGCGAAAACAGAGTCCCGTGGCTGGAGTCGAGCTGTATCGAAAGAAGATCTAGATCGAGACGATCACTCCTCGCCGGCGTCCGGCAGCAGATGATCGGACGCGCGATCCGCCCCTTTCTTCTTGGTGGTCGTCGCCCCCTTTGCGCTGCGAATCTGGCGCTCGATCTTGTCGATCACCTTGTCGATCGAGGCGTACATGTCCTCGCTCGTCTCGTGTGCGTGGTAGTGCTCGTGCCCCGAGTGGACGTCGATCTCCGCGCTGTGCAGTCGGTTCTGCTGGCAGCTGAGAGTGACCTGTCCTTTGAGCGGTTGCCTGAGAAACTTTTGAATCTTCGCGACCTTCTCCGTCGCGTACCCCTTCATTGATTCGGTCGCATCCATCTGCCGGAACGTGATTGCGATGTTCATGAGGGCCTAGCCTCCTACTGCAGGTTCGATCCACCCCAGGCGCCACGATTGACCGTTCAGAAGCGCCAACTCTCTCGTCCGATGCGAGGCCAGCGAGAAGCCTAAAAGAGCTTCTTACGCTTGCTCGAAGAAAGGATGCCCAGCATCTCCCTGTACTTTGCAACCGTCCGCCGGGCGATCTGTATTCCGTCGCGTTTGGCCAAAACTTCCACGATTTGCTGATCGCTCATCGGGTTCTGTTTGTCCTCGGCGTCGATGATCTTCTTGATCGCCTGCTTCACGCTCTCCGATGCAATGTCCTCCTCTGCCATTCTTCGAATCGACGAGTTGAAGAAATACTTGAGCTCGAACAGACCCTGCGGCGTGTGAACGTATTTGTTCGTCGTCACGCGGCTGATCGTCGACTCGTGCATGCCGACCGCTTCGGCGACGTCGCGGAGGATCATCGGCTTCAGGTACGCGACGCCCTTCTCGAAGAAGTCGCGCTGCTTCTCGACGATGCATTCTGTGACGCGGATGATCGTCTTGCGGCGCTGCTCGATCGCGCGAATGAGCCACTGCGCGTTGCGGAGCTTTTCACCGATGAACTCTTTGGCCTGCGGATCGCGCAAGAGCTGCTTCGTGAGCGTCTCGTTGATGTAGAGGCGCTGGACGCCGCGATCGTTGTCGCTGACGGTGAACTTGTCGTCGTCCTTGATGACGTAGACGTCGGGGGTGATGGCGATCGTCTTGTCGTCGGTCTCGGTGAAGTTTCGCGCCGGGCGGCTCTCGAGCTTTTGGATCTCTTTGACCGCTTCGTAGATCTCTTCGACGGGGACTTTGAGGTCGCGCGAGATCGCCTGGTAGTTGTGCTTCTCGAGGTTGTGGAGGTGCTTCTCGATGATGAGGAGCTCGAGATCGTCGCAGCCGAAGACCTCGGCCTGAACGCGCAAGCACTCGCGCAAATCGCGTGAGCAGACGCCGACGGGATCCCACTCCTGCATGCAGCGAAGGACCTCGGGCGCATCTTCGGGGTCGAGCCCCGTCTCGACGGCCATCTCCTCGATCGTCACGTCGGGCGTGCGCTCGCCGTTCTCGCGCTCGACGCCTTTGAGATCGAGAAACCCGTTGTCGTCGAGGTTGCCGAGGACGAGCTCGGCGAAGCGCTTCTCGGTGTCGGTGAAGTCGCTCATCTGCAACTGCCATCGCAGGTGATCGACGAGGTTCTGTTGCTTCGTGAGGTTCTGCTCGATCGGCGGAAGATCCTCGAAACCTCCGCGCCCTGACGGCAGCGGCTGCTGGAGCGTCCGGTTTTCGAGGAACTGCTCCCAGTCGATCTCTTGGACCTTCTTGTCCTCGGCGCGCTTCTCCATGTCGAGCGCGCCCATGCGCTCGCTCGTCCCTTCGGCGACGTCGGAGCCGACCGCGCCGTTGAGGAGCTCGGGCACCTTGGCGTCGCCGTTCTTCTCGCGCGCGCGCGGATCCGTCTCCTCGTCGGCGAGCACGGGATTGCCGTCGAGCTCCTTGCGGATTTCGTCGATGAGCTCGAGTCGCGAGAGCTGCAGCAGGCGAATGGCCTGTTGCAACTGGGGAGTCATCACCAGCTGCTGACTGAGTCTGAGCTGTTGTTTTATCTCCATGCCGATCCCAGAGGTACCCGTTCCCACAACCTTCCCGAGCGGGGAAAGCCAGTCTTTGTTGACGACGAACGAAGGCCCAAGTCGATGAACCGATCCGTGTCAGAGGTCTGTCTAACCGCCAATTTAACACTGGGCGTACCGCACTGGAGCGACAATCGTGCCAGCGGCCGTTTTTGACTGGCATTCGAAATCGCGGTGCTATGCTTCGGCGCACTCGGGTCCTTGGACCGAAGTTTGCTCCCCGCAGTCAGGGTGCGCCGGCAGACGAGGGCGGAGGCAAGGACCGCCGCCACGTGCCGAGGTAGCGGCCGCGGACGAGCGGATGGTCTTCGAACGCGGACGGCTCGGCCGCGGCGGCGACGCTGCCGTCGAGCAAGAGGAGGGCGCGTGTACAGACACGCAGCGCTTCGGCGACGTGGTGATCGGCGAGGAGCACGGTGACGCCGCTCTTGCCGAGCTCGGCGAGGAGATCGCCGAGCTGCGCGGCGCCTGCGGGATCGACGCCAGCGAACGGCTCGTCGCAGATCAAGACGCGCGGCTTGCGGGTGATCGCGCGCGCGAACTCGAGGCGACGGCGCTCGCCCGCGGAGAGCTCGCCGGCGCGCACGTCGAAGCGATGCGCGAGTCCGACGCGCTCGGCGGCGATCGCGGCGGCGGCGGGATCGCGCGCTCCGAAGACGACGTGATGAAACGTCTCGAGGTTCGCGCGCACGGTGAGATCCCAGAAGACGCTCGCGCTCTGCGGGATGTACGCGATGCCGGCGCGCGCGCGTTTCCACAACGGCCATCGCGTGACGTCGACGCCGTCGAGCGCGATGCGTCCTGTGTCGGGCGGCACCTCGCCGGTGAGCGCGCGGAAGAGCGTCGTCTTTCCGGCGCCCGATGGTCCGAGGACGCCGACGACCTCGCCGACCGCGGCGCTCAGCTCGACGTCGCGCAGGATCGCTTTCTTCCCGCGCTCGACGCGCACTCCGCTCGCTTCGAGGAGCATCGACGAAGACTCGAGAGCCTCAGGGCCCTTTCGGCGGGACCGGGATCGAACCCTTCACTTGCGTCAGCTGAACTTTGCCGGTCGCGATCTCGATGCGCGCGTTGTCCGCGGTGAGCCAGCCTTGGCCGCGCGTGAGCTTCACGCCGCCGCGGAGCTCGAGGATCTGCTTGGCCATGTCGAGCTCGACGGTCGGCGATTCGGCGTGGACGCCGCGCACGTCGGCGGAGACGCCGCCCGAGCCGCGCACCCACGTCACGTGCGGCGAGTGATCGAAGCGGAGCTCGACGCGCGGGCAGCTCACTGTGAGATCGCCCTTCGAGAGGATGACCTTGCCGGTGAGCACCGCTTCGCCCGCCATGATGTCGAGATCGAGCTTCTCGGCTTGCACGTTGACCGCTTCGCCTCCGACGCCGAACGGCTCGGCGGCGGTGGCCGTCGGTTGGGAGAACGTCGTCGCGAGGGCGACGGCGACGACGGGGGCCCAACGGAGGAGGGTTCTCACGAGGTGAACTCTAGCGCGGAACGGCGCGCCTGGGCTCACGACGAGACGAGCGCGGCTTCGAGCGCGGCGAGCTCCCGGAGGAGGCCGGCGGCGCGACGTGACGCGGGCATCGCGACGGCGAGCGCGAAGAGGTGATCGACGAGCGAAGCGATCGCGGCGCGCGCGAGCGGGAGCGCGACGGCGTCTGCGTCCGGCTGAGCGGCGACGGCGCCGCGCACGATCGCGCGCGCGAGCGGGAGCAACGCGGCGGGGGCGATCGCGGCCTCGGGGGCGATCGACGCGAGCGCGTTCGCGAGCGGCGCGGCGAGTCGAGCGAGCGCGCGGTCGACGCGGTAGCGCGCGAGGACGCGGTCTCCGGCGATGGTGTCCGCGTCGCGTCCCGTGAAGACGACGGCGAGATCGCGTTCCCACAGTCCGATTGCCGGCGCGAGCGATTGCGCGAGGCGCGTCGCGGATTCTTCTGTGTCGCGTTCGATCCGCGCGCCGCCTTGCGATACGGCGTGTGCGTGCGCCGCCGCCGATTCGGACGCCGCGCGATCCGCCGCCGCTGCGCTCGATGCGCGCTCGCGCAGCTGCACGACGATCTGCGCCGCGCGTCGTCGCATCGCCCGCTCCTTCAGCTCTTCGTCGCGACCGACGATCTGCTCGTCGAGGAGCGCCTGCACCGCGCTCCATCCCGACGCCTCGAGCGCCGCAGCGTCGCCGAGCCGACCCGCGAGCGCCTTTCGCGCGCTGAGCGCGAGCGGCGGCGACCACGACTTCAAACCGACCTCGTCGAGCGACGCGCCGACCTCCGTCATCACTTTGGCGAGATCTTCAGGCGCGAGGCGATCGGCCTTGTTGACGAGGAGCTGCACCGGTAGCCGCGCGGCCTTCGCTTCTTCGAGAACCGCGCGCTCGCTCTGCTTCATCGCCTGCGCCGCGTCGAGCAGCCAGATCGCGGCGTCGGCCTCCTCGAACGCGGCGCGCGCGGCTTCGGTGTGGCGCGCGTCCGGCGCGTTGAAGCCGGGCGTGTCGAGGATCT
Organism: Polyangiales bacterium; assembly: GCA_038209335.1. Classification (GTDB taxonomy): domain Bacteria; phylum Myxococcota_A; class Polyangia; order Polyangiales; family Polyangiaceae; genus JBBQXV01. The sequence goes on from JBBQXV010000204.1 coordinate 7,155, forward strand.
CCACGCGCGTGAGCGACGCGAGCGGCAGGAGGATTTCGACGCGACGGATCGGCGTGCCTTCGGGATCGGCGGCCTGGAGGGATTTCAGCGTCGCGCGGAGATCGGCGAGAGGGACGATGCGCTCCTTCGTGCGACCTTCGGCGGACGACGCCGACGAGAGGAGGACGCGCGCGATCGGATCGGGCGCGTAGCGAAGGTGATGGAGCGTCGCGGTCGTCGGAAGGACGCCTGTGGGCGCGACGTCGGCGCCGATCATGGCGTTGATGAAGGTGCTCTTGCCTGCGTTGAACTCGCCGACGATCGCGACGCGAACGGGGCGGCCGCGCTCGGACGCGAGATCGGCGACGCGGGCGAGCGCGTCGAGATCGGCGAGCGCACGCGCGTGCGTGTCGAGGCGCGCGAGGAGCTCGGGCCACGCGCCGGGGGCGCCGCTCGCAGGGACGAGCGTGCGCGCGACGTCGTGCGTGACGGCGTCGGCCCACGCGACGACGCGCGGGCTCTCGATCGCGTCGAGATCGTCGAAGAGCGCGGCGGCGCGCGCTGGATCGAGGACGGCGTCGGGGGAGGGGAGGCGCGCGGCGTCGCTCGCGGCGGCGGCGCGATCGCGCGACGACGGATCGTCCTTCGGGAGCGCGCCGATCGCGAGGAGCAACGCGTCGCGATCGCGATCGTCGAGCGCCGCGTCGAGGAGCGGGCCAGCGGCCGCCGCGTCGCCGCTCGCGACGGCGTCCCTGAGCGCGGCGCGCGCATCGTCGCGTCGACCTGCGGCGCGGGCGAACGCGGCGCGCCATCGCGCGAGATCCCCTTCGCCCTTCGCATCGACCACCGCGCGAACGCGCGCGCGCGTCGCCTCGTCGCTCGGCACCCACGCGAGCGTCGCGGACAGCGCCTCACTGGCACCGCGCGCGTCGAGCACCGTCGCACGAATGAGCGGCGCGTATGCTGCCGCATCGCCCTTCGCCGCGAGCGCCCGCCCGCGCACGAGCGCCGCGCGTCCGTCCGTCGCCGCGCTCGCGATCCCGTCGATCCGAGCGAGCGCCCCCGCCGCGTCACGTTGGAGGAGCCTCGCCTCCGCGCGCCGCAACGCCACCTCCGCCGACGTGTCGCCCGCCGCGCGCTCGAGCCACAGCTCCGCGCGCGCACCGTCACCGTTCGAGAGGTCCAGAACCGCGAGCGCGATGAGCGCCTCGCGACGCGCCTCGCTCCCCGATTCGGCGACCGCGAGCCCGCGCACGAACGCATCGCGCACGTCATCCGCCGACGCGTTCGTCGCGTGCCGCGCGCGACCGAGTCGCACCCATACCTCGGCGCGCGACGCCGTCCGCCGCGCGAGCTCCTCGAGCGTCAACGCGAGCTCGGCCTCGAGCTCCGCCATTTCGCACGCATCCGCGAGCAACGCGAGCCCGAGCGGCGAGTCGGGCGCACGCGCGAGGACACGGTGCGCTGCGGCGCGCGCGCGCATCGGATTGCCTGAGGCGAGCGCCTCTTCGCCGTCGCGCAGATCGTCGTCGGCACCCGCGAGGACGACCTCGACCTTCCCGACCCAGCGGCCGACGAGCTCTCCTAGGCGCACGCCCGCGAGCCTAGCAAAGCTCGCCTGCGTTCATCGCTCCGTTGCGATCTCCTCACTCTCGAGGAGCACGCGCAGGCGATCCTCTTCGCGCCTCAGCACGAACACCTTCTCGCGTTCGATGACGACGAGGCCAGCGGCGCTTCCGCGCGGTTTTCGCACGTAGCGGCGTGGCACGTAGGCGATCTCGACCGCGGTCTCGTCCTTCGCGCGCGAAAAATGCGCGGCGAGATGCGCGGCGTCCGCGAGCAAATCCGGCGGACACGACGCCCCTTTCGGGAGCGGCACGACGACGTGCGCGCCCGCGTGTCCTCGCGCGTGGAGCCAGAGATCGTGCGGCTTCGCGACGTGGAGCGTGAGCTCGTCGTTGTGCGCCGCGCCGCGGCCGACGAGGATCTTCGCGCCGCGCGCGCCGCGAAACGTGCGGTAAGGAGGCAACGCAGGCTGCGCTCCTTTCGCGCCTCGACGTGCGCCGGTCTCCGTCGACGGCGCCGTCGTCGCACGAAAATCGCGCGGGGCGGCACGTCGCGCGCGCTCGGCCATCGCGTCGAGCGCGACGAGATCCACCGCGCCGCCGATCTCCGCCGCGATCGTACGAAGTCGTTCGAGCGTCGCTTCCGCGTCGGCGAGGCGCGCGCGCCCGATGCGTCCGCCGTCCTTCAAACGCCGCGCACGCTTGAACACTGCGTCGAGCTGCTCGCGCGCCGACCGCGCCGGATCGAGGGCCATCTCGATCGTCTTCGCCTCGCCGCTCGACCAATCGACGACCGACATCGTGCGCGCGCCGCGCGGCACACGCGCCGCTTCCGCGACGAAGAGCTGCGCGCTCGCCGCCGTCTCCTCTGCTTTTCCGATCCGCGCGAGATCGCCGCGCACCGCGTCCGCGCGCCGTTCGACCTTCGTGATCGCGCGCGCGACCGCGCGAGCCAGCGCCGCGCGCCGCCCGTCGACCGCGCCCACGGCGAGCTCCGACGCGAGCGTCGCTCCGTCGTCGGCGATCGCATCGATCGGTGCGGTCGCGTCGCCGTCGCGCACGCGCAGCACGAGCGTCGCTCCATCGCGTGTCAGAAAGACTCGCGCCCCCTCGCGCTCGAACAGCGCTCCATCCGCCTCGATGCAAACGATCCGCGCCCCTTCGAGCCGCACGCGCCACGCGAGCTCTTGCGGATGACGGTCCGCCCGCAGCGCCGCCCGCGTCGTCCCGAGCGCGTCGCGGTCGACGAGCGCGATCCGCGTGCCGCGTCGCTCGGCCACGACGAGCAGGTGATGCGTCGCGCCTGGCGCGCGCGTCCGGACGAGCGCCGCGTCGCCCGTCGGAAGGCGCGCGGCGTCGACGCGCTGCACGACACCCAGCGAATCGCTCGCGGCAACCGAACCGGGGAATAAAACGGAGGGCACGCGCGAACCTACCAGCCAGCCTACCAGGCCCACGCGACAGGCTCCGCGGACGTCCGGAGCCCGATGCGCTAGCATTGTGCGTAGCTTGAACCGTCGTAGCTTTCCCTCTGGGCAGACGAGCTCTGCGATGCTGAAGGCGATGCATCGCGCGCTGGAGAGCGCGAAGGGCGCCGCCGCGGCCGACACGTGGCTCCGCTCGCTCCGGATGGTGCGCGACGATCTCGAGGACGAGACGCGAACGGTACCGCTCGTGGCGCTGCACGGCGCGCTCCGCGCATTCGCGGAGGCGACGTCGCGCGACGCGATTCGCGCTCTCTGGGGCCATCTCATCGTGCCCGACAACCTCGGCGTGTGGATGCGCGTCCTTCGCGGCACGACGACTCCGGCGGAGGCGTTCACGCGCCTCGACTCGGCCGACAGCGAATATGGACGCACGACGCGATGGGAGACCCTCACCGCCCGCCCCGGTCATTGGCGCGGGCGCGTCCACATCGCGCACGATCCGGCGCTCGAGGACGACGGTCTCTTGCGGCAGGCGCGCACCGCGGAGCTCCTCGCGATCCCCGCGCTCTTCGGATACGCGGACGCGAGAGTTGCAGAGCACGGCGCGGTGAAATCCGGGACGGTCGTGCAAGAGTTCACCGTCGATTGGCCGACGGCGAAGCGGCACACGTCGGCGGCCGTCGGCGGCGTCATCGGCGCGGTCGTTGGTGCGAGCCCGCTCGTGATCCGCGCGACCACGATCGAAATCGGCGCCGTCGCGATCGCGGTCGCTGCGTTCGCGGGCACGCTCCTCGGTACGGCGCGCGCGCGCGACCAAGTTCGACGCGCCGAGACGCACGCGCAGGCGATGCGTGTCCACGCGCTCGAACGAAGCCTCGTCCTCAAAGAGAACCGCGAGAAGACGCAGGCCGGTCAGCTCGAAGGCTCGGTCGCCGCGGGCCAGTACCGCATCAAGCAGCGCATGGGATCGGGCGCGAGCGGCGTCATCTACGAAGCGGTGCGCATCAGCGACGGCATGCCGGTCGCGATCAAGCTCCTCCGCGCCGCCGCCGCGCACGACGCGGTCGCGAGCGATCGCCTCCGTCGCGAGGCCGAAGCGCTCGGCTTGTCGTGGCACCCCAACGTCGTCGAGGTGATCGATCACGGCCACCTCCCGGACGGCACGGCGTACCTCGTCATGGAGCTCCTCCACGGCGAATCGCTCGCGACGCGCATCAAGACGAAGGGCCGCCTCTCGCCCGCCGAGCTCTTGCCGATCGCGATGCAAGTCTGCGACGCGCTCGCGGCCGTCCACGCGGCCGGCGTCATCCATCGCGATCTCAAGCCGTCGAACATCTTCCTCGCCGTCGATCGCGAGGATCCCGCCGGCTCGATGCGCGTGAAGCTCCTCGACTTCGGCATCGCGCGCGTCGAATGGGAAGAGACGCGCATCACGAACACCGGCGGCCCGCTCGGCACGCCCGGGTACATGTCACCCGAGCAAGAGACCGGCGGCGAGGTCGACGGACGCAGCGACATCTTCGCGCTCGGCGCCGTCCTCTACGAAGGGCTCGTCGGCGAGCCGCCGCCGCCGCCCACGCCGAGCGGCCTCGTGCGCACCGGCGAGAATCCGATCGTGACCGCCGCGATGCGCCTCGACTCGGGGATCCAAAAAGCGGCGAAGCTCATCCCGCAGGCCTGGCGCAACGTGATCGAAAAGGCGATGGCGCCACTCCCCGCGGATCGCTTCCAAGAGGCACGTCAAGTCGCCCAAGCGATGCGCGAAGTGCGCGAAGAGATCGCGCGCGCCGGTGCGTCGTCATGAAGCGCGCTTGGATTCTCGCGGCGACGACGATCGCGTTTCTCGCGTGCGACAAGCCGTCGCAAAATCCTCCGCCGCAATATCCGCAAGGGCAGTATCCGCCCGGGCAGTATCCCCCTGGTCAATATCCGCCTCAGGCCTATCCGCAACCGACGGGTCCGCAGCCGCAGCCGACTGCGCCGCAACCGACGCCGCCGCCTGGTCCACGTCCGATCCTCGCGCCGCTCGCCGGTGCGGCGGCGTGGCAACAAGAAGTGCGCAACGTCCTCGCCGAGCTCGTGACGAACTTGAGCGCCGCGAATCAGGCGAAGGTGCGCGGCATCCCGCTCGTCTTCGATCCGGATCCGAACGAGGTGAACGCGTTCGCCGGCTGCGACGATCAGGGCGCGCCGTTCCTCGCGGGGACCGAGGGGCTGCTCGAAGCGGTCGATGCGATGTCGCAGACGCGCGCGACCGACGAGCTCTTCAAGACGCAGACGTACGAGGCGTACCTTGCGTACGTCGCGCCGCGCATGGTGCAGAAAAACGGCGGCGGACCGGCGCTTCCGGGCGGGATCATCCCGAACCAATATTGGGGCGACGCGAACCGCTTCTCGCGCGCGCACGAGATCTTCGACGAGATCGTCGCGTTCACGTTCGGTCACGAGCTCGGGCACCACTACCTCGGGCACACCGGCTGCGCGAACGGGCAGGGATCGTCGAGCGGCGGACCGACGCCGGCGCAAATCGGTCACCTCTTCACGCGCGTCCTTCCGGGATTGAACCAGCCGAACGAAGCGGCGGCCGACGTCGCGGGCGCGATCAACACGCTCGACAGCGGCCGCGCGCGGCAGCCCGTCGCGTACCGATGGACCGAGGCGGGCGGTCTGACGCTCCTCGACTTCTTCAGCCGCCTCGAGCGCGCGGCGGGGATCTCGCCGCTCAATCCGCTCGGCTTCTTGCGGAGCCATCCGAACTCGGCGCTGCGCATGCCCATCGTGCAGACGGCCGCGTCGACGTGGCGATTTCAGCACCCGGGGTGACGATCGCGATTGCGGACGTCCGCGTGATGACGGAGGCACGGGCGCTGGGGTCGTCGGGATCAACATCGAGGACGGGCGCGCATCGCCCGATCTGCTCGCCGCGAAGATCAGCGCGGTGAAGAAGGTCGCCGCGCGCGAGGGCGTCGACTTGTTCGTGAATGCCCGCACCGACGTCTATTTGAGGAGTCTCGTCCCCGAGCAGCTGCGCGTCACCGAGACGCTCACGCGTGCGCGGCGCTACGAGAGCGCGGGCGCCGATGGCATCTTCGTTCCGGGCGTGATCGCCCCGAGCGAGATCCGCGTGATCACGTCGTCGATGACGTTGCCGCTCAACGTCCTCGCGTGGCCCGGCCTGCCTCCATCGTCGGAGCTCGAGGCGCTCGGCGTCCGTCGGCTCAGCGCCGGCTCGGCCATCGCGCAAGCTGCCTTCGGACGTGCGGCATCGGTGGCGCGCGCCTTCCTTCGAGATGGACGACGCTCGGACGGCGCGAACGACGACGCGCCCTCGTTTGCCGACCTGAACGCGCTTTTTCGCGATCGCTGACAAGGCCCGGCCCGGCAACTGGTGGCCCGAGCACTGCCCGGTGTGCGCGACCTTGCGTACGTGCCGGGGTTTTTTTTGCCGCTACAGAATCCGTAGCGATCGACCGGAGAGCACTTCGTTGTGGCTCCCGGTGCGGTACCCCTGGAGATCGAGCGTTACGTATTTGAAGCCGTAGCGCTTGCCCGCTTCGACGATCTTGTCGCGAACGTCGAACGCGCCGAGGAGCTCGTCGCGCGCGACCTCGACGCGCGCCATCGCGCCGCCGTCGATCCCCTTGGTCTCGCCGAGCGCGTGCCAGCGAACGCGCACTTGCTTCAACCCGAGCGCGTGCAGCTCCGCTTCGAGCCCGCCGATCTGTGCGAGGCGCTCGCGCGTGACCGATGTGCCGTACGGAATGCGGCTCGACAAGCACGCGGCCGCCGGCTTGTCCCAAATCGAAAGACCGATCAGCGCCGCGCACCTTCGCACGTCGTCTTTGCGGAACTCGCACTCGACGAGCGGGCTTCGCACCGCGGCTTGCTTCGCCGCTTCGAGCCCGGGGCGGTAGTCGCCGAGATCGTCGAGGTTCGTCCCGTTGATCGCGAACGCGGTGCCCCACTCTTTCTGCTTCTCGGCGCTCAGTCGATAGAGCTCGCTCTTGCAGAAGAAGCAGCGGTCGGTCGCGTTGGCGACGTAGCGCGGATCGTCGACCTCGTGCGATTCGACGAGCTCGTGACGCGCGCCGATCTGCTTCGCGACGCTCACGGCCGCTTCGCGCTCGAACGGCGCGAGGCTCGCGCTCACAGCGGTCATCGCGATCGCGCGCGCGCCGAGGACGTCGTGCGCGACCGCGAGCACGAACGCGCTGTCGATCCCGCCCGAGTAGCAGACGAGCACGGAGCCCATCTCTTCGAGGAGAGCGCGCAGACGTGCGAGGTGCGGGTCCATTGGGGCTTTCATAGCACTCAGGTTCGTGGATGCGTGGAGAGAGGTTCGGGTTTCGATCTCAGGAGGCGTAGGAGATCGTTCAAGAATCACGAGATCGTTAGCTAGCTAATGAATCCCCCCTCGTGGACTGCTAATTTGTTCAGTCCTATGGGTGCTGCCGTCGACGCGCTCCTCGCGAGCTTGGGTTCTCGGATCGCGTGTGCGGATCGCGCGCTCGCGCGTCCTCCTGCGCTCGCGCTCGATTGGCCCGAGGTCGACGCGCTCTTGCCGGATGGAGGGTTTCCGCGCGGCGTGGTCGAGCTGACATCGCCGCGCGCGCTCGGTGGATCGACGAGCGTCGCGCTCGCGGCGGTTCGTGCGGCGCAGTCGAAGGATCTTCGCGCGTGGTGCGCGTGGATCGATCCGGAGGCGACGCTCTATGGTCCGGGCGTCGTGCGCGCGGGGATCGATCTCGCGCGGCTGCTCGTCGTGCGACCGGCGCGCGCGGAGATTGGACGCATCGCGGTGAAGGTCGTGGCGTCGCGCGGGCTCGACGTCGTCGTCGTCGATCTCGATCCGATCCCGCTCGCGCAGATCGATACGCAGCCATCGCGTCGTCGCGGCGTTCCCGAGACGACGCTCGTTCGTCGCCTCGCGCTCGCGGCCGAAGAAGCGGGGACGACGGTGCTCCTCCTCACAGACACGCGCGTCCCGCGACCGGCTGCGCTCCCGGTCGCGTTGCGGATCGAGCTTTCTCATCCGACGCCCGACGATCTGTCGATGCGCGTGGCAAAGGATCGGCGCGGTCGCATCGGACTCGCGCGCACGGTGCCGATGCGATCGCGGCCGGGTCGAGAGGCGGTGTGAGCGATGCCGCGTTTCGCCGCCATCGTCTTGCCGCGCGTGCACATCGAGATCGCGCGCACGCGTCTCGGCGCGATCGCCGAAGGGGATGCGGCTCCGCTCGGCGTCGTCGTCGCGCGCGCGGGCGGCACGGTGCAGAGAGAGACCGATCTGCTCGGCAACACGCGCATCGACGAGGTGTCGCGCGAGGCGATCGCGCTCGGCGTGCGGCGCGGTCAGACGATCGCCGTCGCGCGCGCGAAGACGGCCGATTTGCGCGTGCGCGTCGTTCACGTCGACGAGGTGCGCGATGCGCTCGCGCGCGTGGCGGAGGCGGCGCTCGCGTTCGGCGCGACGACGTCGTTCGAGGACGGCGTCGTGTGGGCCGACGTGACGGGGTGCGCGCATCTGTTCGGCGGCGAGGCGACGCTCGCGAACAAACTCGGTGAGCGCGTGCGCGCGATGGGCCACGCATGCCGCGTCGCGATCGCCGACGGTCCGCGCGTCGCGGCCGCGGTCGCGCTCCACGCGCCTTCGCATCGCGCGGGTCCGCTCGTCGTCGCGGAAGGGAAGAGCGCGGTCGCGATGCGCGCGCTCCCACTCGCGGCGCTCCCGCTCGACGACGAAGCGCTCGCGTGGCTCTCGCGCGTCGGCATGCGCACGGCGGGCGATCTGCAGCGTCTCCCGACGAAGGCGCTCGGCACGCGCCTCGGCGCGCAAGTGAAAGACGTGATGGGGCTCCTGCGCGGCGAAGACGCGACGCCGCTCACGCCGTACCGTCCGCCGGCGGCGATCGAAGAGCGCGTCGAGCTCGATCACGGCATCGAGGCGACCGAGGCGCTCCTCTTCGTCGCGAAAGGTCTGTGCGATCGGATCGCCGCGCGACACGAAGGACGAGCGATGGCGGCGGCGAGGATCGAGCTCATTTTATCGCTCGATCGCGCGATGCTCCGCAGCATCACTTCAAGCGGCATCACCGACGCACCCGACGCGTCCGACGATCCCGCGACGATCGTCGTCGCGCTCGCGCTCCCGTCGCCGATGGCGCGCGCGGTCGATCTCTTTGCCGTCCTCCGCGCCCGCGTCGACGCGCACGCCAGCACGCACGCCGCGCGCGCCCCCGTCCGCGCCGTCGCGCTCCGCGTCCCCGAGCTCGCGCGCGTCGACGGTCGCGCGCTCGATCTATTCGTCGCCGAGCCGCGCGCCGACATCGCGCTCCCGCGCCTCGCCGCGCAGCTCGCCGCGGAGATCGGCGACGCACGCATCGGCGTCCTCGAGCTGTGCGACACCTGGATCCCCGAAGCACGCACGCGCCTCGTCCCGTACCGCGCGAGCGGCGAGTCATCGCCGAGCGCGAGCTCCTTCGTGTCGCACGCCCCCGAACCATCACGCGTCCTCGGCGTCGGCGTCGCTCCCCCCGCGCCGCTCACGCGCACAAAGCTCCTCGCGCGCCTCGAGGCGATCGAATGGTGGCGGCGCGGTGCAGCGGGCGCGGTCGATATCGTCGCCGCAGAAATGGAAGGCGGCATCGTCGCGTGGCTCGAGATCGATCGCGTGTCGGGCGAGACGCGCCTGCGCGGTTGGATGGATTGAGTATATTTCGAACGATGCGGATCTTCCCCTTCACCGCGCTCTTCCTCGT
>JBBQXV010000205.1:0-16793 GCA_038209335.1 Polyangiales bacterium
GAACACGCCGCCGTCGGGTTGGCGCGCGGCGCGATCGACGCTGAGCGCGCGCTCGACGACGTCGTGGATCTTCGTCGCGATCTCGACGCCGAAGAGGCGCGGCGTCGGACGCTCCTTGCTCATCGCCGCCGTCAGCTCGTCGCCGCGCGGATACGGTCGCTCGCCCGTCACGAGCTGCGAGAAGAGGAGCGCGAGCGCGTGCACGTCGGTCCACGCGCCGGTCCCCGTCGCCATGATCTGCTCCGGCGCCGCGTACGCCGGCGTGAACGCGCGCCGCATGGTCGTCGTCGACGTCGCCTCGGCCGCCTCGATCGCCTTGGCGAGACCGAAGTCGACCACGCGCGGCACGAGCTCGCCCGACGCGCGCACGACCATGATGTTCGTCGGTTTGAGGTCGCGGTGCACGACGCGCTGCTCGTGCGCGTACGCGATCGCCTCGGCGACGGGCCGCAAGAGCTTCCACGCTTTCGCCGGCGACATCGGCATCACGACGTCGCCGTCGCTGAGCACGAGGTCGAGGGTCTTGCCGTCGCACCACTCGAGCGCGATCCACGGCACCGATGTTCCCGGGACGATCCCGGCGTCGATCACGCCGACGATGTTCGGATGACGAAGGCGGGCGAGCGTGCGCGCCTCTTGGAGAAACGCCGCGACCGCTTCACCGGAGTCGGGCGCTCCGGCGAAGCGTTCGTGCAGCACCTTGATCGCGACCGGCACCTCGAGCACGAGGTGATGCGCCGCGTACACGATGCCGAAGCCTCCGGACGCGACGCGGCGGTCGACGCGGTAACGCGCCGCCAGGATGCGATTGTCGCGGAGAAAGGAGTCGTCGTTCACGCGGATCTCCTCCGGAGCGCGTTACGTCCTCTCTCTATGTAGCGCGAGTCAGGGCCAGCCGCGGATGATGTTGTTCGCTCCTTTGTCGCAAACGGGTCCTTTCGCGAGAGGCCCGCTATGCTCCGTCCGTGCGTTGCGCGCTCGGCCTTCTTCTGTTCGTCGCGTGCACGCCTGAGAGCGGCTCGTCGTCCGTCGCGCCCGCGCCGCAACGAGAGCACGCGGCCGTCCTCGACATCGGTCGCTACGCGCAAGTGCGCACCTGCTACGAGCGCGGCATGGCGCACGCGCCGCAGCTGCGCGGGCGCGTCGTCGTGAGGCTCGTGATTGCGGCGGACGGCACCGTCGCGAAGGCCGAGGACGCCGGGTCGACCTTGCCCGACGCGAACGTGATCGCGTGCGTGCTCGATGTCTTCCGCGCGCTCGTCTTCGCGAAGCCCGCCGACGGGACCCTCACGGCCGTATACCCGTTTCAGTTCGAGCCGGACGAAGTCGATCGCTGACCTTGCGCTCACGCCGCCGCTTGCACGACGTGGCGCGCGCGCGGGAGGAAGCGGCCGCCTTCCAGCGAAAGGAGAAACTCGATGAGGCGCTCGCGAACGTTGCAGCGCAGATCCGAGTTCTTGCCAGCGTCGACCGCAGAGACGAGCGCGCGGAGCGTCATCGTCGTGCCGTCGCAATCCGTGACTTGCAGACTGCACGTGTCGCGATCCCAGAGCGGATCGCTCGCGCAGATCTCCGCGAGCGCGTCGCGCACCAGCGCCACGGGCGTCGCGTAGTCGACATTCAGCGTCACGGCGCCCAGTAGGTCGAACGAGCCGCGCGTCCAATTGACGAACGGCTTCTCCAAGAAATACGTGATCGGCACGACCATGCGACGGCGATCCCACAGCTTCACGACGACGAACGTCAGGCTGATCTCCTGCACCTCGCCGTACTCGCCCTCGACCGAGACCGCGTCGCCGATGCGAATGGGTTGGGCGATCGAGAGCTGAATGCCCGCGATGATTCCGCTCAGCGACTTCTGCGCGGCGAAGCCGAGGACGACCGAGACGAGACCGCCCGCCGCGAGGATCGACACCCCCACGTTTCGAACGAACTCGAACTGGATGAGGATGACGCAGCTCGCGACGAAGATCGTGACGACCGTCGCGACGCGCTGAAAGAGCGACACCTGGGTGCGGATTCCGCGCGTCCGCATGTCGTCGTGCGCGCCGCCGCTCGCGCGCTCTTCGAGCCAGATGCCGAGCACGCTGAGCGCGCCGGTCACGACGCGCGCGACGGCGATGACGATGAGCGTGTACGCGAAACGCGTCGCGGCGAGATCGGCGGACACGGTGAGCTGAAGCGGTTCGAGCACGAGCTGAAACAGACACGCCGCCAGCAGGAGGCGCGCGGGCCTCCGCATCGCGGCGACGAGCGCGTCGTCCGCCTTCGTCTTCGTGCGCCGCGCCACGAAGCGCAGAATCCACGCCAGGATCGCGGTCACGAGCCACGCGACGAGGAAGCCCGCGATCGCGCCGGCCGCGAGTCCGATCCACTGCCACGGTGCATTGCCTAGGACGATCGGCTGCTCGAGCACGGCAGGCACCGCGAACGCGAGCTTCTTCGGGCCGAACGCGGCGTCGAGCTCGGCGACCATCGAAACGGTCGTGCGCGAGACGATCCACCGGTCGAAGCCGTCATTGAAGCGCACGCGCGTCAGCGAGATCGGCACCGGCTCTTCGTCGACGTAAATCGTGTCGACGACCATCGAGCCGGGCGTGGTCGCGTGCGGATCGCCTTCCGGCGCATCCGAGATCTTCGCGAGGTCGACCGCGGGTCGATGCGAGAGCACGTACGCGAGCCTCGCGGCGAGCTTCGGGCCTTCGATGGGTCGGCTGGCCGCGGGAACCCCGCGCAGATCGAGGTAGTCGGCGGCGCGTGCGTAGTCGCCTTGGCGCGCCGCGCGAAGGAAACCGTCGTACGCACGCCGCGGCGTCGCGCGGTCGAGGCCCGCGGAATCTGGATGGACGATTGCGGCGGGCGCCGGCGCGGGCGTTGGAGTGGGCGCGGGCGCGGGCGTTTGCGCGGACGCGGACGCGGGCGGTGCCGCGAACGAGCGGGGCTCGCAAAGCACGAGCGCCGTGAGCGCGAGGAGCGAGGAGAGAAGGACGCGCGCGAACGCACGCGGAAGGCCGAGCGGTCGGGAGGTCGTCATCGCGACAGCCGTAGCACCGTTACCCTCTGCGGTGCGTCGCCACCTGTAAGGCGTATCCCACGACGCCGCGACGTCGGGGTGAGGATGCGCGGGATCAGCGCCGGCAAGCCTTCGCGTTTGAAGCGCGTGCCGATGGAGGATAGACGAGAGTCTCATGCTGCTCGACCCCCTCGCCTTTCGACGCCTCTGCCGCGCGCGCGATCTCCTCTGCGAGCCGCACGAGCACCCGCCGTCGGTGCGCGAGGTCGCGCGCGCGCTCGCGATCTCGCCGTTTCATTTCATCCGCCAGTTCGACGCGGTGTTCGGGGTCACGCCACATCAGCTCCGCACGCGCGCGCGCATCGATCGCGCGAAGCATTTGCTCGCCGTCGACCAGCTCTCGGTCACGGAGGCGTGCATGGAGATCGGCTTCTCGAGCGTCGGCAGCTTCAGCGATCTCTTCACGCGACGCGTGGGAACGACCCCGTCGGCGTACCGGAAGCAGGCGCGCGCGATGGCGCAGGTGCCGGAGACGCTCACGCGAACGCTCGCGCCCGGGTGCCTGACGCTCATGGCGATGTTGCCCGCGACGGCGTTCCGCAATTTCCGAGAAGCGTGACGCGCGAATCGTGTCCATAGTCGCGCGCGAACCCACCCTGCGAGGCAGAGATGCGAATCAGGCTCACGAGCATCATGGTCGACGATCAAGAGAAGGCGCTGCGCTTTTACACGGACGTCCTCGGCTTCGTGAAGAAGCGCGAGATCCCCGTCGGTGAGTACAAGTGGCTGACGGTCGTCTCGGCCGAAGCGCCCGACGACGTCGAGCTCTCGCTCGAGCCGAACGCGAACCCGGCCGGCAAGACGTTTCAGAAGGCGATGTTCGATCAGGGGATTCCGATCACCGCGTTCGAGGTGAGCGACATCGCGGCGGAGCACGCGCGGCTGGAAGCGCGCGGCGTCGCGTTCACGCGCGCACCGAAGGCGATGGGGCCGGTCACGATCGCGATCTTCGCTGACACGTGCGGGAACCTCGTTCAGATTTACCAGCCGATGCGCTGAAGGCGCGCGACGACGCGCGTCGCGCTCACTGCTTCACGCACGTCGCGTAGGCCGGATTGCGATCGACGTGCAGGTGCGTACCGCTCTCGAGGTACGCGAACTTGAAGCCCGCGGCGCACGCGAGATCCTCGTCGTGGCTCGTGTAGAACGCGAGCGGCAAGTCGAACGCGTCGCCCCACATGTGACGCGAGTTGTTCGCGCACGTGCCGGGGCATCCGAGCGGCATGCCGCACAAGCCGTTGCAGGTGGCCTCTTGGTGGCGCGGGCTCCGGAAGCCGCTGTTGACCGAGACCGAGGTGCCGACGGCGACGCGGAAGCGTTCAAGCGACGCGACGGCTTCGGGGTCCATGAGCACGATGTTGCCATAGCCTTGGCTCACCTCGGTTCCGACGAGCTCGGACAGTGCGAAGTTCGTCGCGACCATCACGGACATGTCGTAGCGCTTGTTCGCGATCGGATCGTCGAGGCGCGTGACATCGAGAAAGCACTTGGGCGCGGTCTGTCCGGACGCGAGGTGATGCGCGTAGCTCGCGGTCATGGTCGCGTCTTCGTACGTCTGGATGTGGACGCCGGAGGGATACGCGAGGACGGGGCAGCTCGATGTCGACGTGTCGTGGGCCGTGTCGTGCGCGGCGGCGGAGTCGCTCGCGTGCGCAGCGTCGCTCGCGGGCGCAGCGCCGTCCGCATGGCCGGCGTCGGTCGTTCCGGTGTCGGTCGCGGTCGCGGCGCCGCCGTCGTCTTGCGTCGCGGTCCCCGCGTCGTCGCTCGGGCTCTGCGCTTCTCCGTCCGGCGACGCGCCGCACGCGAGCATCGCGACGGAGAATGAGACGGCGATCGCGGCACGCAAGATTCCCATGCGGCGCTGCGGTGCGAAGACCAGGCCACGCGAAAAGGCGCGCGCGAAGTGCGAGGTCGCACAGTGTCGCATCGCGCCGCCTCACGAAGGTCGCGGTCGGTCGCGAGTGACGCGAATGCGCGCCGTTCCGCGCCCCTCAGAACAAGAAGAGCATCCTGAGCCGCGCGCTCAACATCTCGTTCTTGAAGACCGGATCCCCGAACGTCGGCGCGAAGTCGGCTTTCGCATAAGCAAAGACGGCCTTCAGATAGAGCTGCTTCACCAGCAGGTACTGCAACGCGCCAAACGCCTGGTAGTGCGCAAACTTCTCGACGCGGTTCAGCGCAGGATCAAAATGCAGATCCTCGAGGTACGTGTAGTTGATCCCGGCGCCCACGGTGAGATCCTGCACCACGCGCGCGTTCGCGAACGCCCCCATGCTGTACGTCGTGTTGCTCCCCTTCTCGTCGACCGTCCCATCCTGCGCGACGCGATCGACGAGCCCATAGGCGCCGCTCACTCCGAACTCGACGTACGGAGCGACGACGAATTGCAGTGAGCCGCCGGCGCCGCGCTGCTTCGTCTCCCCCTTCGAGTCCTCTTTCTGATCCGCGAGCTTCTTGTACTCGGCGCCGAGCTTGAGCTTGAGCCACCCGAGATCGAGCACGCCGACGGGGCGCGCGGCGAGCACGTTCGAGCCGAACTCGTTGCCGAACTGCGTCCCCAGCTCGAAGCGCAGGTAGTCGGTCGGGTAGAGGTGAATCGCCCCCTGCCCGACCCCCGCCGGACGATAGAACGCATACGAGACGCCGTAGATCTCCGGAGCCGAGAGCGTCTCGTCGGACGCGCCGCGACGCTCGAGCGTGTAGAGATCGAGCCCCATGCCAAAGTGGTAGATCTCCCACGCCTCGTAGCGTCCGAGCTGCACGTCCCACGCGTTCCACTTGCCGGCTTTGATCCAAACGTCGTCGGTGTCGCCGATGTCCGGCTGGTGGAGCGACTGGTCCTTGTTGGCGACGATCTCCGCCTGGCCCTGGATGAAGTACGTGCCGTCGCTCCACGTCGGCGTCACGCGCAGGAGCAAGCGCCCCTGCTGCAGCCAATACCGAAGGCTCTGCTCGCTCGGATTGCCGCGCTTGATTCGCTCGTATCCCGAGTCGATCCATCCGTAGCCGGAGATGCCAATGCCGGTCTTTGGATAGTAAGGCCATTGGAGACCGTGGAACGTCGTCCGAAGCGAGCCGCCCTCGATCCCGCGAACGCGCGGCTCGGGAAATGCCGACGGAGGTAGACGCTCGAGCGGACCGAGCGTCGGCGCCTGATCCTGTTTCGTGGGCTCGGGCTTCGGGGGCTCCGGTTTTGCGGGCTCAGGCTTCGCGGGCTCGGGGCTCACCGGCTCGGCTGGATCCACGGGAGGCTGCGCCAGCGCGGGAGCACACAACGACGAGAGCGCGAGCGCGAACGCCACCTGCAACGAGAGCTTCTTCACTTCACGACCATCGTGTCTTTGAGGGAAAGATCCGCGGAGCTCGGGCCGACCATGATCTGCACGGGGCCGCTCTCGACCTGCCAAGCGTTGCTGCCGTTGTCCCAGAACTTGAGATCCGCGATCCGCAGTTGGAACGTGATCCGCTTCGTCTGACCCGGCTCGAGCGACACGCGATGGAACCCTTTGAGCTCCTTCACGGGGCGCCGCGCCTGCGTGCTCGGATACGAGACGAAGAGGAACGACACTTCGTCGCCCTTCGTCTTTCCGGTATTCGTCACGTCCGCCTTGATGTCGACGACGCCCGCTTTGGTGACGTCGGTGCAAGGGACTTGGAGGTACCGGTATTGAAACGTCGTGTAGCTGAGCCCGTGACCAAACGGGTAGAGCGGCGCGATCTGTTTCTTGTCGAAGTACCGATACCCGATGAAGTAGTCCATGGCGGTCGTGATGCCGCCGGTGAACGACGGCTCGTCGCCCCACTTTGCCGGCCACGTGAATGGCAACTTGCCGCTGAAGCTCGCGTCGCCGAACAAGAGCTCGCCGAGCGCGCGGCCGCCGTCCATTCCCGGGTACCAGGCCATCACGACGGCCGGGACCTGCGCGAGCCACGGCATGTCGATGACGCTCCCGCCTTCGAGGACGACGACCATCGGTTTGTTCTTCGCGGCGACCGCGGCGATGAGCGCGTTCTGCGCGTTCGATCCGCTCTTCCCGTCGAGCGTGAAGTTGTTTCGATCGCCCGCGCCCGTGTACTCCTCCCCTTCGTCCTCGGGCGTGAGGCCGGCGACGACGACGACGAAGTCGGCGTTGTTTGCGAGGTTCGGATCCGAGCCGCTCACGACGTTGACGCCGCTCCCCGCGACCGCCTTCAATCCGGCTGCGGGGCCCGTGCTCTTCGCCGGATCCGCGAGGACGCGGCTGCTCCCGAGATCGCCGAGGCGCGGATCGGTCGCGAAGTGGATCGTGCCGGTGGCCTGGTCCGTGTTGACGACGTGGTAGGTCACGTCGGCGCCGATCACGGCCACCGTGTGGACTTTGTTGCGATCGATCGGGAGTGTGCTCTTGTCGTTCTTGAGGAGCGTGATCCCTTTGAGCGCGGCCTCGTGCGCAATCGCGATGTGGTCCGCGTTGTTCTCGATCGATCCTTGCGCGCTCAGCGTCGTCTTTGGCACCTTGAGACCGATCGGCGTTCCGGTCTTTGCCACATTGAAGCGGAACTTCTGCTCCACGATCCGCGTCGCGGACTGCGTGATCGCGGACTCGGGCAGAGGCTTGCCGGAGCCCGTGACGGCTTCGAGCTGCTGGTAGTTGAACGACCACGGCAGCTCCATGTCCAACCCGGCGTTCACCGCCTCCGCGGCGTTGGCTTGAAGCGCGTCCGCCGACGACGACGCGCTGCCCGGCGGCATCGCCCACCAATCGGCGAGCACGAATCCCTTGAAGCCGAAGTCGCTTCGCAAAATATCCGTGAGAAGGTGCTTGTTCTGCGTCGACTTCTTGCCGTTGACGAGGTTGTACGCCGCCATCACGCACGCCACGCCGCCGTCGCGGACGATCATCTCGAAGTGCCGCCCGTAAATCTCGCGCAGCGTCTGCTCGTCCATTTGGGCATTCGCGCTGGCGCGGCCGTTCTCGATGTTGTTGCCGGCGTAGTGCTTCGCGCACGCAGGGACGAACGTCTGCACACCCGCAGTAAACGCGGTGCCGAGGCGACCCAGGAGATACGGGTCTTCGCCGTAGGTCTCTTGCGACCGACCCCACGCGGGATGGCGGAGAATGTTCACCGTCGGCGCGAGCAGCATCGTGTTCCCCGACGCGACGGTCTCGTCGCCCGACGCGACCCCGATGCGGTACTCGAGGTCCATGTCGAACGCCGCGCCGCGCGCCATCGGAACGGGGAACGTCGTGGAGTAACCGTTCTTCCCGCTCGGAAGCTGCGCGAGCATGTTCACGCCGCGCGGGCCGTCGCGAAAGAGGAAGCCGCGGATTCCCTTGTTCGTGTTGTCCGGCGTTCGGAAGATGTCCGTGAAGTTGGTTCCGCCGCCGGGGTTGGTCCCGCGCATCTGGTCGGCGCGCTCGGAGATGCTCATCGACGCGACCGCGGTGCGGGCGGCGTTCTGTACCGTCGGATCCGGCGCGTAACCCGGTGACCATGGATCCGAATAGACCCCGTCGCCGCACGACATCTTCACGAGGTCCGGCGCTTCGCCGTCGGTCGTCGGATCGCCCGGGCCGCCGTCGTAGTCGGGACCTCCATCGCCCGGTCCATACGCGCCGCGCGTCGGGACCAAGTGCGTGCACGCTGCGATCGCGAGCCCGCACGCATGGATCACGACGAGGACCGCGAGGGCGCGCGAAGTGCGCTTTCGCGACAGAGAAGCACGACGAGACGACGGCGACGGCATGACGGTGTTCCCTTCGAGCTTCGGGTGATTCGTGTCCATCGCGCGCCTACTTCGCGCACGCCGGCAGGGCCGACGCCGCGTGGAAGCCGCTATCGATGAGGAGGGACTTCGCGTTGTCCGCGGTCACGAGCACGACCGGGACCGCGACCATCGGCACGCCCGACAGGGTCGCCGTCGCGTCGACCGCAACTCCGCGGACGAGCGCTGCGGCGACGGCGGCGGCCTGCTCCGCGAGTGGCCGGACGTCTTTGAACACTTCGACGGACTGCTTCTTCTCGCAGACGTAGTTCACGTTGGCGGCGTCGGCGTCGGCGCCCGCGATGAAGATGCCGCGCGATCCGAGCCCCGCGGCGGCGATCGCCTGGACCGCGCCACGGGCGAGTCCGCTGTTGTTCGCGAGCACCGCCTGGATGTTTCCTTTGTTCTTCGAGATCGCGTCCTCGACCGTCTTGAGCGCCTGCTCCGGCGACCACGCGCCGTGGTTCTTGTCGACGACGACGGTGATCGCCCCTTTGTCGACGTAGGGCCTCAACGTGTCGCGGTATCCGCGCGCGATCTCGCTGGCGACGCTGTGCCCGGACTGGCCATTCAAGAGAACGAAATTGCCTTGTCCTCCGGTCGCGCGAATGGCCTCTTCGGCTTGCAGCACTCCGACGCGGTAGCTGTCATGCGCGACATAGAAGTCGGCGCCGGGAATCGATCGGTCGTACGCGACGACTTTGGCGCCGCGCTCGTGCGCTTTCGCGACGTAGCCGCCTGCCGCCGCGCTGTCGGTCGGCTGGACGACGAGGACCTTCGCGCCGCGCGAGAGCGCGTCCTCGAGCTGAGAGAGCTGACGCGAGTTGTCGTTGTCCGCCGACAGCGTGAACGCGGCGATGCCGCTCCGCCGCGCGGCATCCTCGAAGTAGCGCTGGTCCTTCTTGTAGCGCTCCTCTTGGAGCGTCGAGAGCAAGAAGGCCACCTTGCTCCCCTTCTCGTCCGCGGGCATCGCGTCCCCGTCGGACGACGCGCCGCCGTTGCGACACGCCGTCAACAGCGCGAGAAGCGCGAGCGACGCGACGAGCGGAACGACGCAGGGCGCGCGCATCAGTGCGCCTCCGATCGCGTCGACCACGAGTCGAGCATCGACGCGCCGAGGAGGATCGCGCCCGTCGAGATGAGCTGCCAATTCGAGCTGACACCAAGCAGGTTGAGCCCGTTCGACAACGTGCCAAAGATGAGCGCGCCGAGGAGCGTTCCGAGCATCGTCGCGCGACCGCCGGAGAGGCTGGTTCCGCCGATCACGACGGCCGTGATGACGTCGAGCTCGCGGTTCATCCCCATGTTGCCGGGCGTCACGCCGTTCGTGCGCGAGGCGGCGATGAGCGCAGCCACTGCGGTGAGCACGGCGGTGATCGCATAGACGGCCACCTTCACGCGCACGACGGGGATCCCCGAGAGGCGCGCGGCCTCCGCGTTTCCTCCGACCGCGAACGCGTAGCGTCCGAGGCGCGTCGATTGGAGCGCGAACGCACCGAGCCCGGTCACGATCGCCGCGACGAGCACCGGGAAGGGCATTCCCGCGCGGTACACCCAGAGCGCCGCTACGAAGACGAGCCCGATGACGGCGGCGCGTCCTCCGAGCGACGCGAGGCTCTCCGTCGGAAGCTCCAGCGCGCGCCGACGACGGTAGCGATGCACCGGGATCGCGACGCCGATGACGAGCCCGACGATGCACGCTGCGGTCGCTGCGGCAGGGGAGATGCGCGCGCCGAGGAACGCGAAGTCGGCGCTCATCGGCGAGAGACCGCGCGCGTCGGAGAGGAGAAGCGCGATCCCGCGGTACGAGAGGAAGCCGCTCAGCGTCGCGATGAACGGCGGGATCTTCATCTTCGCGACGAGCACGCCATGCCAAAGACCCACGACGACCGACGCGGCGAGCGCGGCGAGGATTGCGACGGCCGCCGGCTGGTGGTGATCGATCTGAAGCGTCGCGACGATCACACCGAAGAACGCCATCGCCGCGCCGACGGAGAGATCGATCCCTCCCGTGAGAATGACGAACGTCATCCCCACGCTGATGATCGCGATCTCGGCGACCTGCGCGGTCAGGTTGCTCAGGTTGCCCGACGTGAGGAACGCCTCGCGTGTCTCGGGATGGATCGCGAGGACGGCCCATAGGGCGAAAAGGACCAGCGCGATGCGGAGCGTCCGCGAACCTCCCAGACGCAACGGCGCCGGCTTCGGTCGCGTCGCGGGGATCGAGAGCGCGCTCTGCGTCATGTTCCGACCTGCAGCATCGGAGCGCGATGCCCAGCGGCGCCCGTACTGAGCTCGACGATCGCGCCTTCGGTCGCGGTCGCACCGTCGAGATCGCCGGCGATTCGTCCGTCGCGCAAAACGAGGATGCGCTGCGCGAGGCGGAGCACCTCGATCAGATCGGACGACGCGACGAGGATCGCGACGCCGCGCTCGGCGAGCTCCTCGAGGATTCCGTAGATCTCTTCGCGCGCGCCGATGTCGACGCCGCGCGTGGGCTCGTCGAGGAGCAGGATCTTCGGCGGGCGCTCCAGCCACTTGCCGAGGACGACCTTCTGTTGATTCCCACCGGACAGCGTGACGACGGCAGCCGACGCGTCTCCGTGAATGCGCAGCGACCGAATGTGACGTTCGGCGAGTTGCTCTTCCGCGCACGCATCGACGAGCCCGAACCTCGTCGTCCAACCCATCACGTCGAGCGACGCGAGCGACGTCAGCGCGAGGTTTTGTCCAACCGTCATGTCCGGGACGATGCCCGCGCCCTTTCTGTCCTCGGGAACGAGCGCGATGCGATGGCGAATCGCGTCCGCGGGAGACGCGATCACCGCGCGAACGCCGTCGATCCGGATCTCGCCGCTCACCTCGACGCGCGCGCAGCCGAAGAGCGTCGAGAGGAGCGCCGTGCGCCCCGATCCCATCGCGCCGCAGATCGCCGTGATCTCGCCATGCGCGAGCGAGAACGAAATGTCTCGAAGGACGCGCGATCGCGCCGTGCCGAGGTGGAGCCCTCGCACCTCGAGCACAGGTGTCGTCGATGCGAACGAGATCGACGACGCGATCCGACGCGCACTGGCGACGTCGCGTCCGACCATCGCGGTGACCACCTCGCGCGGCGTCGTCTCTCGAATGTCGAGCACCGCGGCGGTACGCCCGTCGCGCAACACGGTGACGCGATCGCACAGCGCGAAAATCTCGTCGAGCTTGTGCGAGACGTACACGCACGTGGTGCCGCCCGCGCGGAGCGCTTCGAGCCATCGCGTCAGCATCGAGGTCTCGCGCTCCGTGAGCGCGGCGGTGGGCTCGTCGAGGACGAGGACCTTCGCGTCCTGCGGAAGCGCCCGGACGATCTCGACGATCTGCTGCAATCCGATCCCGAGCTTCTTCACCGGCGTGCGAACGTCGAGCTCGTCGGCGAACCCGAAGCGCGCGAGATCGGCGCGCGCGAGCGCCTCGAGCTCCGCGTCGTCCACGATGCCGAGTCGCCCGGGTTCGCGACCGAGCATCAAGTTTTGCGCGACGCTGAGCTCCGGGATGAGCGTGAGCTCTTGATGAATGACCGCGATGCCGGCGCGCCTTGCGTCCGCGGGCGCGTGCATGCGCCGCACTTCGCCATCGACGATGACGTCACCGCCATAGGAGCCGAACGGATGGACGCCCGAGAGGATCTTGAGGAGCGTCGACTTGCCTGCTCCGTTCTCGCCGCAGAGGCCCATGATCTCGCCGCGCCGCACTTCGAGGTTCGCGCCGCGCAGCGCATGCACGCCACCGAACCGCTTCTCGACGCCGACGAGCTCGAGCGCGAAGTCGCGCGTCATCAACGGCACGTCACTGCCACTCGATGCCGTCGACATAGAAGTGCCCGCTCGTCGTCACGGACGTCGCGGTCATCGTCCAACCGAATCCGCCGAGGACTTGCGTGTACATCTGGCCGGAGATGTCGATCGAGTACTGAGCCCACGCCGATGTGAGCGTGGCTTTGATTTGGGATTTGACGGTGTCTTGGTACATGCTTCCGGCGCCTGCGATCCCGCCCGCGAGGAACGTCACCTGCTCGCCGCCCGCCGCGCCCTTCGCCCAAAAGCTGACTTTGCTCGCGCCCGGCGGAATGGAGTAGCCCGCTTTCGTCCCCCAATTGTTGGCGGGGTATTGCCAGAAGACTCCGCCCCATCCCTTGCCGGCCGACGCAGGCGGCGTGTACGTGACGTCGTGGCAGACGCCGACGGCGCCCGGCGTGGCGCGGTTGCCTTGGCAGTCCGAGTTGTCGGTGGGCTTCGCGGGGATCATTGCGATGGTCCCCGCGGTCTCGCCGTCTCCCATGAAGCCGCTCGCAACGAAGAACGAGTCGACGACGAACGGAGCGATCGGCGTCGCGTCGGGGGTCGACGTGTCCGCGGTGGCGCTGTCCATTTGGGATACTTGGGAGTCGGCCGAGCCGCCGTCGCTCGCCGCTCCGCCTTCGGCGCCGGCGTCCTCCGTCGTGAATTTGTCGGTGGGGATTGTGGCGCACGCCGTGAGGACGAGTGCGATCGACGAACCGAACGTGACCAGCGATCGAGCGACGTAGGAGTGCATACCGCGACGCTGAGCAACGCATGTGCCGCGCGTTTCGTCCGCGATTCCAGGGGGTGTCGTCGGTGTGTCTGGCGCCGATCGGATCGACTCGATCCGACGCGATCGGATCGGATCGCTCCGATCGGAGTGGTGCCGCCCGGGTTTGTCGCGTGGCATCCGTCGTGCTGCACGAGCCCTCGATGTCGCGAATCGCGTTGCTGGCTGCTCTCGGTTTCGTCGCGTGTGGCGGAGGCGATTCGATCACGCACGGCGCCGACTCGGGCGGCGCGGAGGATGCGGGTGACGTACCAAGCATTCCAGGTGACGGCGGCTCGACGGAAGCGGGCGACGCGGGCGTGCACAACGACGGCGGCGCGCCGCGCGCGGATGGAGGCGGCGACGCCGGCTTCGCGAAGAGCCACAAGCGTGGGATCGCGTACGGCCAGCACAGCGACGCCGATCTGCGCTCGCTCTCCGCGGGGATCGGCTGGTGGTACAACTGGTCGCCGCGGCCGGAAGGTACGCTGAGCGCGGGCGCCGCGGCGCTCGTCGAGTTCGTCCCGATGATCTGGGGAGGCAGCTTCGATCCTGCGACGCTCGCGGCGCAAGTGCCCGCGAGCGCGAAGTACCTGCTCACGTTCAACGAGCCCAACTTCGGCACGCAGTCGAACCTCACGCCGCAGCAGGCCGCAGCGCTCTGGCCCAAGGTCGAGGCCTTCGCAAAATCGCGCGGCCTGAAGATCGTGTCGCCCGGACTCAACTATTGCGGCGGCAACTGCATTAATACAAATCCGTTCGATTGGCTCGATCAGTTCTTCGCCGCGTGCGCCAATTGCCAAGTCGATTACGTCGCCGCGCATTGGTACGCGTGCAGCACGTCGGCGCTGACAGACTACCTCGCGCAGTACCAATCGAAATACCGGAAGCCGCTCTGGCTCACCGAGTTCTCGTGCCTCGACGATTCGGTCATCACGCCGGCGAAGGAGCTCCAATACATGCGCGAGGCGGTCGCGTTGCTCGAAGCCAATCCGAACGTCTTTCGCTATGCGTGGTTCAGCGGGCGCTTCTCGCAAGAGCCGGCGATCGATCTGCTCTCGCCGGCGTCCGGCGTGCTCAGTCCGCTTGGTCGGCAGTACGTCGCGCTTCCGGGCGCGCCTTGATCTACGGACTGCAGCAGCGGAAACCGAGCGTCGCCTGGCCCGCGTCGCGCTGCACGTAGAGCGGTGCGTAGGCGCAGCTCATCTCGTCGGGGGTCGAGTTGAACGCGCCGCCGTGCGCCGCGCATCGGTCGCCGAGGCCGCACGCGTCGATCCATTCCCAGACGTTGCCGCTCAAGTCGACGACGCCGGCGTCGGCGTTCGAATCCGTCGTGCACGAGGTGAACGTACCGACCGGCAGGGGGCCAATCGGCACGTTGTCGACGCCGTTGCACGTGCCCGGCGCGTAGGCGTCGCCGTACGGATACGCGGTCTTGCCTTCGTGCGAGCAGACCGCGTACCAGGCGTCGAGCTTCGGATCGCCGACGTGCGCGACGTCGAGCTGTCCGCCGCCTTTGACGCCGCAGAGCGCCTTTCCCGACCACGCGCAGAACGCGTCCGCCGCGCACCACGTGACGTTCGCCACGGGCCAGTTCTTTTGGCCGGTGGTGTACGGCCAATTCGCTTGCGGCACCAAGCCCACGCCTACGCAAGGCGCGATGCTCGTCGCGTTTGGCGCGCCGGCTTCGAGGAATCCGGCGTACTGCTCGTTGGTGACCTCCGTGCGATCGATGCACTGGATGATGCCTGCCTCGAGCCGCACGACGATCATGCTCGGGCCGCGAGTGCTCATGCACGGGCCGTCGGCGCGCGCGTCGCCTGCGTCGCTCGATGCGTCGGTGACGACGTCGCCCGCGCTGGTGTCTGCGGTGGCGTCGTGCGCCGCGTCGCTCGACGCGTCGAGGCATTCGCCGCGGCATCCTCCCGAGAGCGAGTCGACGTCGAGGCCAAACGTGCACGCCGCGAGCGCGAGCGCCGGCGCGCCGAAGGCCGCGGCGACGATGACGATCGAGATGCGTCGCACTTCTCTCATTCGATTCCAGCCTTACCACTGCCGGCCCCGTCCTCGCGTTGTAGTATGTCAATCGATTGTTGCCATGAGCTCCTCGCCTGCCACCACCACGATCCCCGATGATCCGCCGATCCTCGGGCGCTATCGGGTTTACGGCGAGCTCGCGGCAGGTGGGATGGCCACGGTGCATTTCGCGAAGCTCGTCGGCGCGGCGGGTTTTTCGCGGGTGGTCGCGCTGAAGCGACTGCACCGCCACCTCGCGACGGATCCTGCGTTTCGCGCGATGCTCCTCGACGAGGCGCGTCTCTCGGCGCGCGTGAATCACCCGAACGTCGTGCGCACGCTCGACGTGCTCGAGGACGGCGACGACGTCGTCATCGTCATGGACTACGTGCTCGGCGAGTCGCTCTCGCGCGCGGTTCGCGGAGGGCGTGCGCCGGTGGACGTCGCGGTCGCGATCGTCGTGGACGTGTTGAACGGGCTGCATGCCGCGCATGAAGCACGCGATGCACACGGCGCGCCGCTCGCGATCGTGCACCGCGACATCTCGCCGCAAAACATTTTGGTCGGCGCCGACGGCGTCGCGCACGTCATCGATTTCGGGATCGCGAAGGCAGCGACGCGACTCGCGTCGACCACGGGCGGCATGACCAAGGGGAAGCAGCGCTACATGGCGCCCGAGCAGCTTCTCGGCGAGACGGTGTCGCGTGAGACGGACGTGTACAGCGCGGCGGTCGTGCTGTGGGAGCTCCTCGCGGGCGAGGCGCTCTTCGAGGGGGCGAAGGCGGAGGCGCTCGTCGCGCGCGCGATGTCCGAAGTGACGCGCGCGCCGAGCGATGCGGAGCCGAGTGTTCCGCCCGCGCTCGATGCGCTGGTGTTGCGCGCGCTCTCCCGATCGCCGAACGCACGCTTCCCGACGGCCCGCGCGATGGCGCAGGAGCTCGCGCAGACCGTGCACCCGGCCACGCCAGAAGCGGTCGCCGCGTGGCTCGACGCGGTCGCGGGGGACGCGCTCGAGATCGCGCGCGAGCAGATCGCGCGGATCGAGCGGCACGAGCCGGCCGCGGAGACTTCACCGGCGGCGTCGAGCGTCCGCGCGCTCGATGGAGTCGCGTGGCCGTCGGAGCTGCCGACGAAGGCGCTTCCCTCCGTCTCTGTGCGACGCCGATCGCGCGCCTGGATCATCGCGGGCGCGATCGTCGTCGCGCTCGGCGGCGCCGCGTTTTTCGTGCTCGGCGCGACACGCGAGCACATCGCGGACGTGACGCCGATCGCCGCCGCGTCACCTTCGTCGGGTGCGAGCGCGCAAGTGGCTCCGAGCGCGAGCGCGCCTCCGGAAGCGCCGCCGTCCACGACCGCGCCGGCCTCGCCGAG
>JBBQXV010000206.1:0-16500 GCA_038209335.1 Polyangiales bacterium
GTGTCGAGCGATTTGGTTCGCGCGGTCGATGTCGCGGCGAGCGACGACGGATCGAGGAGCACGGCCATCCCTTCGCGATCGGTCGGCGCGATGCCGAGCGCGATGCCGCCTTCGACCGCGACCGCTTCGACGCCCGCGGAGATCACCGCGCGCGGCGCGATGACGTGCGCACCGCCGCCGACCGTGCACGCGGCGCCGTTCGTTGCGGTCGGCGTCGGCGTCGACGAAGGCGTGGTCGACGTCGACGTGGGAGCGGCGGTGGGCGCCGACGTGACGAGGCTCGACGCGATCGTCGCGACGGTGCGCGCGGCGCCACCCGTCGCGCGCGTCGTCGCGTCCTTCGAGTCGTCGGAGTCGCCGGAGAAGAGCGAGATGAGGAGCCCGAGCAACCCGATGCCGATGACGACGCCGCCGCCGATGACGACCGGGAGAAACCACTTCGGTCGATTGCGAAGGATGCTGGTGCTCGGGATGAAGTGATCGGTCGACTCGAGTCGAGGCGCGGGGGGCGGCGCCGATGAGGGCGACGGGGACGTTCCCGGAATGTGGAAGCCGACGCCGGGCGTAGGCGGAGTGAGGTGCGGCGGCGGCGCGCTCGATCGCGTGAGACCGGCGAAGGGATCTTGCGCGACGGGTGAGTGCTGCGTCATCGCAGGCGGATCGATGTGCGGCGGCGGCCACGCGGGATGGACGATCGGCGCCGGTGGCTCGGGGACGGGGACGCCGGGCGGGAGCGATGGATCTTCGATCGCGAGGAGCGGGACGCCGACGTGCGTCGAAGGCGCGGGCTCGTGATGCGCAGGCGGTGGCGCGGGGGGCGCGGAGTACGCGACGGGCGCGGCCATGCCGAGCATCGTGCGGTTGGGCGGCGGGAGCGGCGCGGGCGGAGGCGCGGGAGTCGGCGCAGGAGGGAAGGAGTACGGCGCTGTCCCGGGTGCGTGCGCGTGGACCGCAGGCGGCGGTGGCGCTGCGGATCGCGACGCGGGGACGGGCGGCGGCTTCGACGACGGCGGCGAGTGAACGGGCGACTCTTTCGTCTTGGGGATCGCGCGCGGAAGGGCGGCGTGTCCGCGCTGCGTCGGCACCGGTCGCGCGGCGCCCGAATCGTCGGGGAGCAAGATCGATCCGCTCATCTCTTCGACGACGGGACCACGCTGCCGCGTCTTCTCGAGATCGTCCGCGTCCTCCGGCAAGAGCAGCGAGCCGCTGAGCTCTTCCGCGGCCGTAGCGGCCGGAGGTTTGATCCGCGTCTTCGCGAGATCTTCGTCTTCCGGAAGGAACACCGACGCGCTGATCTCTTCGATGCTCTCTTCCGGCGGACGCGGCATGCCGGGCAATCCTCCGGGCTTCGGCACGCCGAGCTGCACGCGCCCCTCGCCCCACGGCGGCGGCTGCGTGACCGCCTTCGGTTGCAGCGCGCCCGCGGCGGGAACGTTGATCGGCGCGCGCTCCATCGTCGTCGACGTCGGCACTTCGTCCGTCGAAGGCGCGCCCGCGTCCATCACGAGCGTCGCGCGCTTGCTCGGCATCGGACGCATCGACGGCGGCGGCGGCTTCACGCTCTTCGGCGGCGGACGCGAGTGCGCGTTCAATCCGCCGATCGGCGTGCGCAGCTGCGGCGGCGCGATCCCTCGCGTCGTTCCGCGCGGCTCGATGATCGCCGACGCACCACCGATGCGCGTCGGCATCGACACGTGCTTCGTCGTCCCCTCGCCCGAAGGACGAACCTCCGACGTGGAGTAGCTCGACGACGATTCGTCCGGACGCGCCGGCATCGCGACCGCAGGCGCGTGCGGCGGCGACGAGCCGTGCACCGTCGGAATCTCTTCCTGCGTGAAGCCCGTCCACGCGAGCACGCGGTCCGCTTCGGCGGAGCTCATCGCCGCCACGTCGACCGCCGTGTTCGATTCGTTCGCGACCGGTCCATCGCCCGTCGTCGCTGCTTCGTTCACCGCGGTCTGCGACGGCGTCGGCGGTGGAACGCCTTTTCCGGAACGATCCAGCGCCGGAACGCCGACGACCGTGCGGAGCGCGCCGACGCGACCGCCGCTCGCAACCGCGGGCGGAGCCGGAGACTTCTCGCTTTTTTCCGGCGCGGCTTTGTCGTCGCCGCCACCAGGCGACGCCTTCGGCGCGTCCTCGCCCTCGCTGCTCACGTTGCATCGAGCATAGCGCTCCCCGCCGCGAAACGGTGCGTGACTTGCTTCGGTAGGGCTTGGCACAAAGTTTGGAATTTGTGCTTCCCGCTCGGAGGCTTCATCCTCAGGCCATGACTTCGTCTCACTTGGGGTGGGGAGGCGTGTGCGTCGCACTCGCGACGCTCGTGGCCTGTGGGAGCACGTTCACGGATGCGGGAGGCGACGGCGGTGGAGGCGACGACGCCGGCGACGACGCAAGCGCGTCCGACGGCGGCGAAGGAGGCGGCGGCGACGGCGACGTCCTCGACGCCGCGCCCGAGCCGTGCGCGAAGGTCGGCGACACCAAGTACTGCCACGCGGCCGGCGGTGGCGACGGCGTCCGTACGTGCATGAAGGATCCCGGTGGGTCGCTCTTCTTCGGCAAGTGCTTCGCGCTCGCGTGCGACGCGACGGCGATGCCGGGAGCGAACGAAGTGTGCGTCCCCGGCGGCGACTTCACGATGGGCGGGCTCGACGGCGACGGCGGCACGCCCATCGATCCGGGAACGCTCCCCGCGCACAAGATCACATTTCGCCATCGCTTCTACGTCGACAAGTTCGAGGTCAGCGTCGCCGAGTTCGCGGGATGGTGGACGAAGAGCCCGCGACCGATGCCGGCCGATGGCGCGCTCGTCTTCGTGTCGGGTCTCGGCGCGGTGCGCACGTGGAAGAACCCGACGTCGGCGCTCCCCGATCCCGGGATGAGCCTCGCCGCCGGCTGCAACTACAGCTTCGCGAACGACGCGCTCAAATCGTCGGCGTCGATGAACTGCGTCCGCATCGACGCCGCGCTCGCGTACTGCATGTCCGCGGGGAAGCGCCTCCCGACGGAAGCTGAGTGGGAGTACGTCGCGCAAGGTGTCACGACGAAGAATCAATTCCCGTGGGGCGACACGATGCCCGACAACTCGTGCTCGCAAGCGATCGACAAGGATTGCTACATGACGCAGACGTCGAAGTACCCGTGGCTGCGCCCGATGGCGACGCAAGGGAACACGTCGCTCGGCGTGAACGCGATGGCTGGGAATCAAGCGGAGTGGACGCTCGATTTCTTTCCGGCGAGCGGCTGCGCGGTCTCGTCGAAGTGCTACCCCGGCGGCGCGCTCGATCCGCTCGCCGACATGGACAACGGCAACGGCTACGTCGTGCGCGGCGGCTCCTGGGGCAGCGTCGCCGACGACGTTCGCACGCGCACGCGGCAGAACTTCAACCCGGCGCAGGCCGCGTCCGCGGGGACGATCGGCTTTCGGTGCGTGCGCGACGAACGCTGATCGTCATCGGATCGCGTCGACGTTCTCTTCCCAGCGTTTCCCGTCGAACGGCACGACGCAAAATCGCGATTGTGCGTCGCCGTCGAGGCAGCGCACGTTGACGTCCCATCCGTCCGGGTGCGATCGCGGCCGGTAGAACGAGTGGACGCCGCACACGCTGCAGAACATGTGCTTCGCGACGCCGGTGTTGAACGTGTACGTCGTGATCGCGTCGGCGCCCGAGAGGAGCGTGAAATCCGCCTCGGTGACGATCGCGTGGAGGAAGCCCTTCATGTTGCAGATGCTGCAATTGCAATCGATGGCCTCGTGCTTCGCGACGCGGACGCGGAATCGCACGCGCCGGCAGTGACAGCCCCCTTCGTACGTCGATGCGTCGGTCGTCATGGTTCCTCGGCTCAGGATACCTCCGCGCGTGCGACGACCGCCGAGCGAACGTCGCGCGCGCCGGCATCGTAGAGCGCGTGGCGGCACGCCGCGAGCGTCGCGCCCGTGGTGACGACGTCGTCGACGAGGAGGACGCGCTGACCGCAGACGTGCGAGGCGCGACGCACGCGAAACGCGCCGTCGACGTTGTCGGCGCGCGACGCGCGATCGAGGTGCGCTTGGCGCGGCGTGTCGCGGGTCCGCGCGAGCGCGACCGGCGAGAAGTCGACGCGGAGATCCGCGGCGATCGGACGCCCGAGGAGCGATGCTTGGTTGTAGCCGCGCTCGGCGAGGCGCGATGGATGGAGCGGCACGGGCACGACGATGTCGGGCCGATCGTCCGCGAGCGCGCGCGTCGCGCGAAGCAGGAGCTGCCCGAGCGGGCGCGCGAGATCCGGACGCGCTTCGTATTTGAACCGAGTGAGCGCGCCCGCGATGGCGCCTCCGTAGACGAACGGCGCGACGGCGATCGACGCGCCATCGCCGGGCGGCGCCTCTTCGAGCGTCGACGCGCACGCGACGCAGAAGACGGACCGCAGCGCGACGGACGCATCGCACGCCGCGCAGCGCGGAGGAGCGAGGACGGAGAGAGCGAGATCGGAGAGCGCAGACGCGACCGAGAAGAGCCTCATGCTCCTTTCATCGGATCGCGACGCGTACGGTTGCGAACATTTCGCTCAGCGAGGCTCGTCGGACGTCCGCGCAAAAATGAGGTGGTCCTCCCAGACGCCTGCAATGCACAGGTAGCGCTCGGCGAGCCCCTCGCGACGAAAGCCGAGCTTTTCCAGGACGCGCACGCTCGCGACGTTGCGCGGCATGACCGCCGCCTGCACGCGGTGGAGCCCGGCCTCGCGAAACGCGAACGCGACCCCGGCCTCGACCGCCTCCGTCATGAGGCCTTGGCCCTGGTGCTCGGCGTCGATCCAGTACCCGAGGTACGCGTTTTGAAACACGCCGCGCATGATGCCGCCGAGCGACATGCGTCCGACGATCGGCTCGCCGAGGACGCGCTTGGTGACGAGGAGCACGTACGACTCGCCGCGCTTCCACTCGCGGCGGTAACGCACGATGCTCTTCGAGACCGCGGTGAGCGATGTCGGATCGTCGCCCGACGGCGGCGCGGGGCTCCATGGACGCAGGTGACTCGCGTTGTGCCTCAGGCGCGCGCGAAGCTCGGCGATGTCGACGGCGCGCGGAGCACGCAGCACCAGGCGAACGCTCGTCACGCGCGTCGAGATCGACGGACCCATGCGGCGCTCATAGTAGCTGCACCGGGTCGACGTCGATCGAACAACGCACGTCGTGCGCAAAGCCTGCGCGCGCGCGCTCGATCGCGACGAGGACGACGCGGAGCGCGGCGCGATCGCCGGAGCGGAGCATGATCCGGAATCGGTAGCGGTTGCGGAGGCGCGCGAGCGGCGCGGCCGCGGGACCGAGGACGTCGACCCCCGCGCCCGCGACGCTTCGCGCGATCGTCGCGACCTCGGCGCACGCGGCGCGCGCGACTTCTTCGTCGACGGCGTCGACGCGCACGAGCGCGATCCGCGAGAACGGTGGGTACCCGAGCTCGCGGCGATCGACGAGCTCGTGATCGAGGAAGCCGTCGACGTCGTGACGCGCGGCGAAGAGGAGCGCCGCGTGCTCCGGGTTGTACGTCTGCACGAGCACGCGCCCCGGTGTGTCGCCTCGCCCCGCGCGCCCGGCGACCTGCACCATGAGCTGGAACGCGCGCTCGGCCGCGCGAAAGTCCGGGATGGATAGCGCGGCGTCCGCGTTGATGACACCGACGAGCGTGACGTGCGGTAAATCGTGCCCCTTCGTCACCATCTGCGTCCCGACGAGGATGTCGACCTCGCGCGCGCGAACCCGCGTGAGCACCTTCTCGATCGCCTTGCCGCTCGCGACGTCGCGATCGAGCCGCGCGATGCGCGCGGTCGGGAACGCGGTGCCGAGCGTCTCTTCGAGCTTCTCGGTGCCGAGCCCTTCGAGGACGAGCGCGCGCGCTTTGCATTTCGGACACACCGGGGGCATCGGTCGTTCGTAGTCGCAGTAGTGGCAACGCACGATCGCGCCGGCGCGTTTGTGGAACGTGAGCGCGACCGAGCAACGCGGACACGCGCACGACTCGCCGCACGCCTCGCAGCGAACGCTCGGCGAGAACCCGCGACGATTGAGAAAGAGGATCGTCTGTCCGCCCGCGGCGAGCGTCTGCTCGATCGCGCGGTGGAGCGGGATGCTGATCCGTTTGTCGCCCGTCGGTCCGGCGCCGATGCGCCGCAGATCGACGATCTCGACCTTGGGCATCGCCTGCGCGCGCGCGCGATCCGGAAGACGCAGCTTCGTCGCCTTGCCCGACCGCGCGAGCTGCTCGCTCTCGAGCGACGGCGTCGCGCTGCCGAGGACACACACGCCGCCGGCGCGGTGCGCGCGCAAGATCGCCATGTCGCGCGCGTGGTAGCGCACGCCCTCTTCTTGTTTGAACGACGGATCGTGCTCTTCGTCGACGATGACGAGCGCGAGATCGTGAACGGGCGCGAAGAGCGCGCTGCGCGCTCCGATCGCGACGTCGAGCTCGCCGCGTCGCAGACGACGCCACATCGAGTGGCGCTCTTTCGGCGTGAGCGCCGAGTGAATGACCGCGACGTCGTCGCCGAAGCGCGCGCGAAAACGCGCGATGAGCTGCGGCGTGAGCGCGATCTCGGGAACCAGGACGATCGCGCCGCGCTTCTCTTCGCGCGCGGTGGCGATGGCGCGCAGGTAGACCTCGGTCTTGCCGGAGCCGGTGACGCCGTGCAGGAGAAACGTGCGCGCTTCGCGTCCGCGCAGGGACGCATCGATCGCGGCGATCGCCGCGCGCTGCGGGGGTGTCGGATCGAGCGGGACGTCGCGTGGCGCGGCTTCGGCGAAGAACGGATCGTCCGGGACGTCGCGCTCTTCGACCGTCACGAGGCCGAGCTCGGTGAGTCGCTTCACCGCGGCGCGCGCGTTACCGAACGTCTCCGTGAGCTTCGCGATCGGCGCGGCGCCGACCGCACGGACATGCGCGAGCACCGCGGATGCTTGGCCGCGCAGCTTCGAGTCATCGCCGCTCGACGCGTCCGTCGGCGAGACCCATTGCACGCGCCGCGCGCCGACCCCCTTTCCGCCGCGATCGAAGAGCGTCGGCTCCGTGAGCTCGCGCGCCGTGACGCGCTCGACCGGCGGAAGCGCGAGGCGCACGACCTCGCCGATCGGTGCGAGGTAGTAGGCGGAGACGTCGCGAAGGAACGCGAGCAGATCCTCCGGGAGCGCGGGCTCGTCCTCGTCGACGACGGCGAGGAGCGCTTTCACGCCAGGCGGCGGCTCCGCGTCGCGCCGCGCGAGCACCGCGCCGACCAACCGACGCGATCCGAACGCGCACATCACGCGCGCGCCGACGACCGCCCGCGCCGACAGCGCCTCGGGCACCTCGTAGCTGAAGACGCGCGCCAACGGCACCGGAAGCGCGACGTCGGCGAGAAGCATGTCGATGCGGCGGTCTCAGACGAGACGCATGATCACGAGGACGAGCACCACCACCGCCGCGACGCCGACGATCGCCGTGATCACGATGAACCGCGAACGCGAGCTCGACGCACCGCGCTCGGTCGCGGCGAGATCGATCACCGGGAGCTGACTCGACGGCGGTGACACGTCCATCGACGCGCCGACGATCGAGCTCGGCGCGCGATCGATCGCCGCCGACATCCCCACCGGCAAGAACGGAGGCAGCGGTGTGATCGGCGACGGCGGCGGCAACGGCGTCCGAGGCGGCACCGGCGACGAACGTGCGACGCGCCCCTGGCTCGACTCGTGCGGATCGCGCGGCGGCACCCTCGACGGGAGCGGCGTCGGCGGCGGAGGGAGCGTCTCGAGCGACACCGGCGCGCCGAGATCGAGCGCCGAGATCGCGCGCTCGCGGCTTCGTCGTTGCGTCACGATGTCATTGCCGAACTTCGCGATGAGCCACTCGCCGAGTCGAATCGGGCTCGCCATGAGCCGCGCGTCGGCCATGTACGATTCGAGATCGTTCAACATCGCTTGCGCGGTCGGATAGCGCTGGTCGCGATCGCGCTTGAGCGCTTTGTAGACGAGCGCACGGAGCTTGTCCTCGTGAGCGAATCCGCGCACTGGCAGCTCGGGGATCTGCGCGTTGCGCGCCTGTTCCAGGAGCGCCGGCTTCCCCTCTTCGACTTTGTACATACGTCGGCCCGCGATGAGCTCCCAAAGAACGATTCCGACCGCGAAGAGATCGCTCCGCGCGTCGATCGTCTCGCCGCGCGCGTGCTCGGGGCTCATGTAGCCCGCCTTGCCTTTGATCGCTTCGTCGACCGCGCCGCCCCCCGTCGAATCGGACGAGACCGCGATCTCCGTCGCGCGCGCGATCCCGAAGTCGCAGAGCTTCACGTCGCCTTCGAGCGACAAGAGGATGTTCGACGGCGAGACGTCGCGATGGACGATGCCGAGCGGCTTTCCCTCGTCGTCGACGCGACGGTGCGCGTAGCCGAGCCCCTTCAGCGTCTCGGCGACGACGTGGAGCGCGAACTCGAACGGGAGCGGCACCTTCCCGCGCGAGCATCGGCGAAGGAGCTCGTTGAGATCGAACCCCTCGACGTAATCCATCGCGATGTACAGACGCTCATCGGCGCGCCCGAGATCGAACACCTGGACGATGTTCGCGTGGTTGAGCCGCGCGGCGAGCTTGGCCTCGTGGATGAGCATCTCGGCGAACTGCGCGTGCGACGCGAGCTCGGGGAGGACTTCTTTGACGACGCAGAGGCGCGACACGCCGAGGTCGGTCTTCGCGCGCGCGAGGTAGATCTCCGCCATCCCGCCCTTGCCGATGAAATCGAACAGGACATAGCGCCCGAATTTGCGCGGGAGGACGGACGGGGACGACATTCGCGGACGAACTGTTTTCGCACCGCGGCTGTCGGGTCAAGGAACTTCGCGTTCAGCGCGTTCCGTTCGCGCAGGCGACGGGCGATGCGTGCCAGTAGCCGTCGGTGCACTCTTCGCCGAACGCGCACTCGCGGTACATGCAGAACATGTGAGCTGGACCGTTGCACGTGCTCCCGACACGCGGGCGAATTGGCGGGCAACCTGGCTCGGGATCGTCGCAGTGCCACGTCGGGAGCGCGCCTCCACCGTCTTGCGGCGGCGGCGGACCGAAGCCGCCGAACTCGCAACGGCACGCGCCCTGGGCGTACGCGCACTCGGTGCCTTGCGGAGCGCACGTCGCGCCGCGCGGAACATCGCCGAACGAGGCCGCGCACACCGTTGGTCTCGGACCGGACGGGCAGGTGCCGCCGAACATTTGCGCGCGCCACGCGCCTTGCGCGCAGGCGACCGTCGTATTGCATGCAGTGTACACACTCGTGCCGTACTCGCACTCGGCGCCTTCGGGCGTGCACGCGCTCCCGATCGCGGGGAGCGACGCGGGGCAGACCGGGCTCCAGGTGCCGCCGTCGTCGCCGCCGGCGTCCGAGTGAGAGCCTCCGTCGTCGCCCCCGCCGCCGTCATGCACACCGCCATCGTCGGTGCTCGACGTGTCGAACTTCGCGCCGCAGCCGGCCGTCATCGTCACCACGAGCAGTGCCCACGCTGTTCGCATCGCAGCCTCCGACGGGCTTCATTGCGACGTCGATGCCAGCGCGGGGGACGCACGATTCACCGCGAATCCGCGACGATCCGGTGCGCCATATGTGCCAACCACGCCGCCCCGAGCATGATCGGCGGGCGCGGCGATCGTGTGCGCGAGGTCAGCGGCTCGAGCGACGCCGACGCGACGCGAGGCCGATCGCGAGAACACCGAGGCCGATCGCGAGCGCGCCGTTCGTCGAGCCGCGCGCGACCGAGATCGCGCAGCCGGCGCCGTTGCCGGTGTTCCACGACGTCGGCTCGCCGGAGCTGTTGTCGGGGTTGCCGCCGCCGCCCGAATCGTGACCGGTCGTGCCGCCGCCGGTTCCGCCGCCGGAGCCGCTGTCTTGACCCGCGCCGCCTCCGCCGCTCCCGGAGTCCGCGTTGCCGCCGCCACCGCCGCCGGAGTCGACGTTGCCGCCACCACCGCCCGCGTCGGGAGGCGGCGGGTTGCCGCCGCCGCCCGCGTCCGGAGGCGGCGGATTGCCACCGCCACCACCGCCGTGCGAAGCGATCTGCTGCTGAATCCACATGTAGAGGAGGTCGACGCGCGCGAGCACTTCGCCGCCGCCCGCGCCGGAGTTCACCGCGACGATCAAGTGCGGCGTCGTTCCGGGAACTTCATCCGGGCCACCGGAGTCGCCGGACTCGATGATCTGTTGCGCGCTGTAATCGAACGGAAAGCCTTGGCTCGCGCCGTCGGTGACCGGGATCGGGCTCGACACGTAGAGGTCCGTCGTCGAGAGCGTGCCGTTGTTGATGCGACCGATGTTCACGACGCTCGCGTTGTTCGCGAGCTTGGTGTTCGCGATCTGCGGATAGGTCCCAAGCGTGATCGCCGTGTCGAGGAAGATGAGGCCGATGTCGTGGTGGTTCGGGTTGACCGTGGTCGCGCCCCCTTCGGCCCAGTCGTACGTCGCGCCCGCCGACGCGTGCGCGCTCTGCGACGTCCCGTTCGCGTACGGCGCCTTGATCTGCCACGCGGTGAATCCATCGACGCAGTGCCCCGCCGTGAGAACGACCTTCGGCGCGATCACCGACGCGGAGCAATACGCGGCGACCTGACCGCCCTGAAGCATCGAGACGAGCGCGCTCTCTTCGTACCCGTTCGCGCGCGTGCCGCCGATGATCGAGTCCGAGGTCTTACGCGTCGCCTCCATGCGCTCGACTTCGCCCGGCGCCCCGGAGCACGCGTACGACGATCCGAGCGCGGCGAGGACGGCGAGGTGCGAGATGCGGACGTGACGGAACATGGACGACTCCTGCTGCGGCGCGCCGGTGGCACGCCGTTGGAAGTTTCAGGTCCCTCTGTATTCGGCGCCGTACGACGGGACAGCAGGCACGCAGCGGAGGATCGCTCTACGTTCCACTCAAGCGCGATTCCGTAAGCGCGCAAGGCGAGATCGTTTCGCGCTTGCGTTTTGGTGGGATATTCCTGCGCCTCCAGGCGAAAACGGCGGTGACGATGCAACTTCGCGCGTAACGCCGCTAAGCTCCACGCGCCGTGCAGCTCCTCGCGACCCACCGCACCCGACACGTCTTCCGTCGCGACGACGCGCGATCGTACGGCGACGCGTCGAGCGGGTGCGCGCTCGTTCACGGCGACAACCTCGAGGCGCTTGCGTGGCTTCGCGCGGAGCACGCGGAGCGGTTTCGCTGCATCTACTTCGATCCGCCGTTCAACACCGGGCGCGCGTTCGCGGAGTACGACGATCGTCTCGCGCCGGAAGAGTGGCGCAGGATGATCCACGCGCGCCTCGCCGCGGCGCGCCCGCTCCTCGCGGACGACGGCGCGATCTTCGTGGAGATCGACGACACCGAGCTCGCGCATCTGCAGCTCGCGATGGACGACGTCTTCGGGCGTGCGAACCGCGTGTCGACGGTGACGATCGTTCGGAGCGCGAGCACCGGGCACAAAGCGATCAATCGCGGTCCGGTGAACGTCACCGATTACCTCCTCGTCTATGCAAAAGACAAAGCGCGCTGGCGTCCGAACGCGCAATGGCGCGCGCGACGCGGGTACGACGCGGCGTACGCGACGTTCTTGGTGAACCGCGAGGGGGCGCCGGCACGATGGCGCTTCGTGCCGCTCGCGAAGCGCGCGACCGCGGAGCTCGGGGGAAAGCCGACGCGCGCGGCGATCGAAGCGTTCGCGATCGCCAACGCCGAGAGCGTCGTCCGCTTCGCGCAGCCTCGCTACGACGCGGTGAGCCGCGAAGCGCGCGCGTGGATCGATCGCTCGCGGCTCGATCCCGCGAAGGTGTTGCGCCTCCGACGCGTCCGCCACAAGGACATGTACTTTCGCGCCGGGAACCGCATCCTCTTTCTCGGCGACAAAGTGCGGCTCGATGCGCGCGGTCGGCGCGTCCTCGTCGAGCCGCTGACGAACGTTTGGGACGACGTGCCGTTTCAGGGAATCGCGCGCGAGGGCGGGGTCGTTTTCACCAGGAACAAGAAGCCGGAGCGTCTGCTCGCGCGCATCGTCGCGATGTCGACGGATCCGGGCGACTGGGTGCTCGACGCGTTTCTCGGGAGCGGGACGACGACGGCGGTCGCGCACAAGATGGGGCGAAAGTGGATCGGGATCGAGGAGGGAGCGCACTTCGACGCGTTGTGCTTGCCTCGGATGCGAAGGGTGGTGGATGGTTCGGACGAGACGGGGGTCACACGTGAAGTCGACTGGCAAGGCGGAGGGGGGTTCGCGGTTCATGCGTGATCTCGCGCGACGTCCGCCCCTTGCGCTGTTCGCCTTCGCGTTCGCAACGTGCGGCCTGTTCGGTCCC
Organism: Polyangiales bacterium; assembly: GCA_038209335.1. Taxonomy (GTDB): domain Bacteria; phylum Myxococcota_A; class Polyangia; order Polyangiales; family Polyangiaceae; genus JBBQXV01. Next base: position 12,313 of record JBBQXV010000206.1, read on the forward strand.
GCGTGTGGACGCCGCGAGTCCGCGCCGCCGACTCCGCCCGTCGCGTCGGGTGCGTCATCGAACGATGCTGGCGACGACGGCGGAGCGAGCGCCGCGAGCGAGCCCGACGCCGACGCGAAGACGATCGCGTGGGCCGACGCCGTGCGCATGGAGCAGTGGGATCAGGCGGCGCGTGCGCTCGACGCGCTCCCCGACGCCGACAAAGCGCGCGCCGACGTGCGGTACGTGCGCGCGCGAACGGCGCTCGCGCGCGGCGAGCACGCGAAGGCGCTCGAGCTTCTGCAGGGGGTCGAGGCGCAGCTTCCGCTGCTCGGTGAAGAGGTCGCGAAGCATCGCGCGGAGGCCAAGCTCCACGTCGGTCCGTTCACCGAAGCGGGCGACTATTACTCGGCGCGCGCGGGCGCGGCCGCGCAGCTCAAGGCGGCGAACGCTTACGATCGCGCGAAGGAGACGGCGAAGGCGAGGCTCGCGTGCGATCGCGCGGTCGTGGCCGACAAGCGGACGCGCGTGCAGGAGGCCGAGGCGCGCGCGTTGCGCTTTCGTCTCGCGGAGAAGCAGGGCGACCAGGAGATCGCGGACGCGCGATGGCTGTACATCCACGCGCCGGATCTCGCGTTCGCGGGGCCGGCGCTCGCGGCGTTTCCGCGGCTCGATCCGAAGCATCCGATCACGACGACCGAGCTGATGGCGCGCGGCAAAGCGTTCGGCGACGCCGGGCGGGTTGACGATGCGATGCGCGCGATCGACGACACCGCGAGCGCGATCGGACCGAACGTCGAGCACTACGAGCGGCTGCGCGCGAAGGGGTACGTGCTCTACCACGCGCGGACTCGCTACTTCGAAGCGGCGAAGCTCCTCGCCGAAGCGGCGACCAACGGCGGGAAGCACGCGGCGGAAGATGCGTTCCACGCGGCGCGATCACTCTCGCGCGCGGACAAGGACGACGAGGCGATCCCGGCGTACGACACCGTCGCGCGGAAATGGCCGAAGACGCAGTGGGGCGACGAGGCGACGTATTTCGTGCCGTACCTGCACGTGCTCCACGCGGAGTGGGTGCAGGCCGCGCGCGGGTTCGATGTGTACGCGAAGAAATATCCCGAGGGGATCCACAAGAACGACTGCGCGCGCAATCGAGCGATCGCGCACATGATGAACAAGAGCTTCAAGATCGCGCGGCAGCTCTTCGAGCAGCTCAGCGCCGAAGAGGCCGAGCCGCTCGCGTCGGCGCGGATGGCGAACATGGCGGCGCTCGCGTCGTTTCGCGACGGCGATCGGATGCACGCGGTCGCGCGATGGAACGACGTCGCGCGCAATCGTCCGCTCACGTACCCGGCGCTCGTCGCGCGCGCGCGGCTTGCGGAGATCGGCGAGGCGCCGCCGCCGACCATCGATCCGCCCGAGGCGGGCGCAGCACCCGAGGGGTTGCGTGTCGCGTTGCCGCCGCCTGCGGATTTGCTTCATCGGCTCGGGCTCGACGCGGACGCGGAGATCGCGCTGCGCGATCGCGAGCAAGCGGTGACGGCGACCGCGGCGGGACGAAGCGCGGAGGCGCTGTGCACGGCGTACGGGATGGTCGGTCGCGCGAAGCGGCGCTTCGAGGTCGCGCAGCGAAATATTTCGAACGCGACGCTCGCGGTGGCGCCGGGCGCGCGATCGAGGTGGGCATGGGACTGCACGTACCCGAGCCCGTACGATGGGCACGTGCGCGCGGCCGAGGCGCGCGAGAAGCTGCCGGTAGGGCTCGTGTACGCGGTGATGCGGCAAGAGAGCGGGTACGATCCGGACGCGGTGTCGCCGGCGCGCGCGGTGGGGTTGCTTCAGCTGTTGCCGGAGACGGCGAAGACGTTGGCGGGGACGATGGAGATGCCGCACGACGACGCGCGTCTGACGAGCCCGCCTTACAACATCGCGCTCGGTGCGCGGTACTTGCGCGATTTGATCGAGCGGTTTCACGGGCAGGCGCCGCTTGCGATCGGCGCGTACAACGGCGGACCGGAGGCGATCGCGCGGTGGTTGTCGCGCGCGCCGGGGCTCGAGCTCGACGTGTTCATCGAGCGGATTCCTTATCGGGAGACGCGCGACTACATCGGGCGGGTGATGGGGAACCTCGCGCGGTATGGGTTCATGCGCGAAGGGGAGGCGGGGGTGCCGAAGCTGGTGTTGGCGTTGCCGGCCGCGCCGTGACGGCCGGTCACCCGCCCAACCCTGACCGGTTGGCCGTCGCACAAAAACATGCACTTACAAAATGACCAGCAAGTGCTCTACGCCACCGCGACGACCACTTTCGCCGCGCGCTCGGCCTCGCGCGTGATCGCCTCGTTCAGCGCCAGGTAGCCCGCTTCGACCTTTGCGCGCGCGAACGGCAACAACCTTGAAAGCACGCCGACGAATCGTTCGCCGTGCACGAACCGCGTCTTGCCGCCGCCCGCGTCGCTCAGACGGAAGTAGTGCGTCCCCTGCAGAATCCTCCGCGGCCCACCCGTCCACGCGAGCTCGACGTTCGGCTCGACGACGTCGACGCGCACCGGAATCTTCGGCGTGCGTCGCCCTTCGATGCCGAGCGTGATCTTCACGCGCGCTCCCTGCCGGAGCTCTCCATCGAGTCGCACGACGAGCGGGTTCCACGCGCCGTAGCGTTCGGTGTCCATGAGGATGCGCCACACGACGGACGGCGGCGCGTTGATCATCGTCTCGGTCACGGGCTCGAACATGAGGGCCTCACTCAATGGATGCAAAGCATCGACTCGGCGCCCCTCGGCTTCGCCGACGGGTCCGCTCAGTACACACAGTAGTCGCTCGTCCCATTGCCGACCACGCAGTGCGTTCCGGCCGGACAGTACGTCGCCGAGCAGTTGCCGTTGCAGTCGCTCGCCGCGCACGACGCGGGCGAAAACGAGAGCGAGCAGCACTTCGACCAGCACCCCGCGCTCGCTACGCAGCCACGACAGAAGTGGTGCCCGCCGAGGAGCGAGCACGACTCGCCGTTCCCCGTGTTGCACTGGATGCCGCACGCGCCGCAGTCGGCGTTGGTGTTCGTGTGGATCTTCGCGCCGCCGCAGCAGCGCGCGGTGTCGTCGCCAGCTTGCCAGTTGTAGCCATTGGGGCGCGTCGTGAAGGTTCCGCATTGTCCGCCGGTGCAGACTGCGTCGGCCTTGCACGCGTCGGTCGACTGCGCGCACACCGTTCCGTTCGGGCGCGGCGTGAGGCCGCCGCACAGTCCGCCCGTGCACACGGCGTCGGCGTAGCAGGGATCGTGGGATTGCACGCAGACCGTGCCGTCGGGTTTGCCCATGCACGAGCCGGGGATGATGACGTCGGATTGCGTCGACGCGTCGTCGCTCGCGTCGACGAAGACGAGCGCGTCCGAGTTGAGCGAGACGTCGTGCGATCCGTCGAACGACGCCGATGCGTCGTCGCCTTCGTCTGGGGTGAAGACGGCGCTGTGGCTTCCGCACGCTGCGGCTCCGAGCGCAAATACGAGCGCGAGCGGGCGAGCACGAAGGCCCATGCTTCCCAAGCCTAGCACCGGATCCGCTCGGCGCGTCGTCGCGCATCTCAGAGCCCGGAGTCGCCCGCGGGCCTCGGCGGCGGGCGATGCGAGACCGCGGTCCGACGCGCGCTCTTTCCGAGCACGCGGAGCACTTCGTCGAAGCTCTGCGCCGCGAGGAGCTCGACGCGTGCTTGCTCGTCGTACACCGCGCGCGCGATCGATCCGAGGATGTGCACCTCTTCTTCGTAAGCCTTGGGCGGCATCAAGAGCAGGAAGATGATCTTCGCCGGTCGCCCGTCCGGCGCGTCGAAATCGATCCCGTGCGGCGCGCGGCCGAGCGCGAGGAGCGGCTTCTGCAAGCCTTCGATCGCCGCGTGCGGGATCGCCACTTCGTCGCCGAGACCGGTCGGCGCCATCGTCTCGCGATCGAGCACGCTCTCGCGCGCGTCGCGCTTGAATCCCGCGAGCAACGAACCGAGCGCTCGCACGAGCTCGTCGATCGCTTCGGAAGACGTGCCGCCGCGAAGCTCGGCCGCGTACGCGCCGCGGCGAAGGAGCGCGACGACGTCCTCTTCCGCCTCTTCTCGGTAGAGGAGCGCTTTCATGATTGGGCCGCTCAAGAGCGACGTCACGAGCGCCATCACGACGAGCGCAACGAAGAGCTCGGTCCGGATGACGCCCGCTTCGAGCGCGAGGAG
>JBBQXV010000207.1:0-16434 GCA_038209335.1 Polyangiales bacterium
TGGGCGTGGGGAACGAGTGGCCTCCCGAACATGTGCTTCATCAACGGCACTCCCTACTCGGGTCCGTTCCCCACCAAGACGGGGAATCTCTATGCCGAGCTCGGGAAGTACACGGACATCCGCGTCGTCGGCAGCGCGTACACCACGTCGGTCAACAGCAAGGGCCAGAAGGTCGCGAAGACCTACCCGATCGGCCTCAGCTTCGGTGCGTGCCAGTCCGGCGGTTGACGATGCGCCTGCCCGCGGCGCGCGATCTCCTCGCCTCCCCGAAGGCGCTCGCCATCCTCTCTGGGGTGCTCGTGTGGCTCGCGGTGCCGCCGCACGGCGCGTTGCCAATCGGGTTCGTGATGTGGACGCCGCTCCTGATCGCGCTCCGCGGGCGCTCGTGGCGCGAGGCTCTCGCGCTCGGATGGATGTCCGGATTCGTCACGAACGTGCTCGGGTGGGCGTGGCTCCCCGGCGTCCTCAAGACGTTCGGCGATCTTCCCTTTCCGGCCTGCGTTCTTTTGGCATCGATGATCTGGGCCTACAGCGCCGGGCGCACTGCCGTGGCCTGCGCGCTCGTGTCGATCGCGACGCGTCCCGGAGCGGGGCTGGGCGGCGCGTTCTGTCTGGCGCTCGTCGCGACGGAGACGTTCTTTCCGCTCCTCTTCCCATGGACTGCGGGGCTCGTGCTCCACGGCGTGCCAGCCTTCACACAAGTGGCCGACCTCGGCGGGGCCCCCTTGGTCGGCGTGCCGCTCGCGGCGGTGAGCGCGCTGGTCGCGGAGCTGGTGCTCGCCGGAAGCGAACGGCGCCCGCTCCGCCGCGCCACGCTGGCGTGGACCGTGGCGATACCCGTCGCGTCGCTGGTCTACGGGTGGGTTCGCGCACCGCAGATCGAGCGATGGATGCAACAAGCCCCCGCGGCGCGGATCGGGATGGTGCAGGGGAACATCCCGCACACCGGCGCACGCATCGGGCGCTCACTCGAAATCCACCGCGCGGAGACCGCGGCGCTCGCGAAGCGCGGAGAGCCGCTCGACCTCGTCGTTTGGCCGGAGACGGCGCTTACGAGTGCGATCCGGGCGGACGGCCTCGCGTCTTCGCTGCGCGACATGGTCATCCCATCGCGAGACGGCGCGTCGGACCTGACCATGCCGGTGCTCACCGGCGCGCTCCTCGCGCGCGGAGACGCCGTCACCAACTCGGCGGTGCTCTTCAACCCCGACGGCCGCGTCCTCGGGATCTACGACAAAGTGAATCCGCTCCTGATCGGCGAACGTGTCCCGTTCGACGCCTGGCTGCCGCAGCTTCACCAGTGGATTCCCAACGCGGGCCATATCTCCCCGGGGACGAGCGTGGAGCCCCTCGTCTTCGGCGTCCACCGCATCTCCGTCCTGATTTGCTACGAGGACGTGCTCGCGTCGTTCACTAACCGCGTCGTCTCGGAGGGCGATCCTGATCTGCTCGTGAGCCTGACCAACGACGCGTGGTTCGGCTGGTCGTCGGCCGCCGAGACTCATTTGGCGCTCGCGAAGCTCCGCGCCGTCGAGCACCGGCGTTACCTCGTTCACGCCACCAACAGCGGTGCCTCGGCGGTAGTCGATCCGCTCGGTCGCACCGCCGACGAGACATCGCTCTTCACGCGCGAAGCGCGCGCGGTCAGCGTGCGCTGGATGCATGCGCGGACGATCTACGAGCGGGTCGGCGACCTGCCAGGGTGGTGCGCCGGGGCGATCCTCGTCGCGCTCGCGTGCGTCTCGCTCAGGGTACAACGCCGAGGCCCGCCGTCACTTTGTCGTTCCGACACTCCAGGCCGCGACTGCAGCCGTTCTCGGTGCGACGAGATCCGCTCGACACGAAGCGCGCGAGCACGGCACGCGCGACCTCTTCGACAACCAAGAGTACGCGATTCCGCCCACGAGGATTTGCGCATAACGTCGTCTAGGTAAACTCGTTTCGAAGCGCCGTTCGTCGTGCTGGCCCTCTACGGCGTCCTTCTCTCCGACGATCGCGCCGTATCTGAACTTCCACTTGCCGATGACGCCTCGATGGCTGGGCCCGTGTGGATTCCGACACGCATCGATGCGCGCCGTGCACGTCGTCGATCGATGGCGTCGACTATCCCAGATCGAGCGGTGTCTCCCGCAGATCGCGCGAGTGCTCCGCGAACGCTTCGGCCTGACTCGGATCGAGGAGCGACGCGACGCGCCGCCGTTCGGCCGAGTCCCATTCGCGTGCGACGCCCTGCACCGCGAGCAGAAACGCCATCCCGTCGAGCGAGACGACGCCCCCGGTGCGAACGAGGTGGCTGCCCATCGAGCGCTCGATCCGTCCGTCGTCGCGAGCGACCGCGTTGTCGAAGAAGCGATACGCGTCGTTCGTGGTGACGATCCCGAAGCCGAGGTAAACCGAACCCACGGCGGCGCGGAGCAGAAAGTCTTTGTCGGAGGTCGGTGGCACCCACTGCGGATCGCGGTACGTCGCCTGCGGCGCGAAACGAAACGCGGCGGCCGCGGATCGGCAGAGCGAAGCGGCGAGCATCGACGGGTCGTGAAGATCTTCGTAGTCGATGCCGAGCGTGCACGAGCCCGGCGCGGTCGTGAGCAGACACGCGGGCCCGTCGTCGTTCACGATCTCGCGGACGCTCGTTGCGCGCCCCGCGATCGCCTCGCGATTCTCGGCGCGGCGATGCGAGCGCTCTGCTCGGAAGGTGAGCGCTGCGTCGGCGAGCCCCGCGTAGCGGAAGATTCGCCGCGCGAGCGCGTTCACGCCGGCCTCGTCCGGAGACCACAGGTCCGGAAAGAACTCTGCGTTGGGCTCGATGAGCGGGGCGTCGACGAAGCGATCCTTCCCATGGTCGGCGAGGAGCGCGCGAAGATCGGCGACGAGCTCGTCGCGCTCTGTGGCTTCGAGCGTCATGGTGTCGAGAGCATAGACGCGCGGGCTCTCGTCGAAGAGCTCACTTCCTTTTCTTCGGTACCTGACTGGGGACGATCATGAGCGCCATGGGAGCCCGAGCGTTGCACGATCTCCCTCGTCCGACTATTCCTCCGCCCCATGTCCGCATGGCGCATTCAGAGCGAAGAGCTCCGCCGCCGTCGCATCGAGAAGATGCTCGATCGCGCTGAGCTCGCGCGGATCACCGGCGTGTCCGTGCGCACGCTCGCGTTGCTCGAAGCGTCGGACAAAGGCGTGACGGTGACGACGCTCGACGCGCTGATCAAGCCGCTCGGGTGCAAACGGGTCGACGTCGCGACGTACGTCGATCCGCGCAAGAAGTCCGCGCCCGTGAAAGTGAACGGCGCGCCGCGCGCATCGAACGATCGCCCCCGCATCATCGATCTCCGCACCATCCAACGCGCGCTCCCCGATCCCGAGCCGGTCCTCGTCGATGGTGAGCTCGTGCCGATGCTCACCGTGCTCCGCTTCCAGCAGTGCTTCACCGCGTACCTCGCGCGCGACGGCGAGCGCTACTGCGTCGAGGGGAGAGTCCACGACGAGCGCGGCCTCCCGCCCTCGGAGGCGGCGTTGCTCGGCGCGACCAGCGGCGAGGCGGCGCGCTTCGAGATCCACTGCCCCGTCGGCGACGCCGGTCACACGCTCTGCGTGACGGTTCACACGAGCAACGCAGAGACGACGCTCGCGATGCAGCGCGCGGCCGACAAGACGGTCCTCTGCGTCGTGCGCGTCGTCGCGTTCCGAGACCTCGCGCCGAACGCGGGGCTCGCGTTCTCGATGCGCGAGCGTCCGAGCCCGTGGGGGTTCGTCGTGGAGCGCGTGATCAGCGTGAAGGCGCCCGAGTCGCGCGCGCAGCTTCGATCGCCGAAGCGCGCGCGGCGGCGATCGCGCGTGGCGCACGAGACGGAGTGAGCGAGGCGACGCGCGAGCTTGCCCCGTCATCCCGGCACTGCGGTACAAACGTTCGACGGCACGGTCCCATCGTCCACGATGGCGGAAGCTCGTTGGTCGGCATCCCGTACTGCCCATGGTGCGGAAGCAAGCTGCCGCCGTCGCGGCGGGAGCGCTGGCGCGACGAGCTCGAAGGAAAGGGTATCGACCCGCACGTCGCGCGCGTCGACGCGTTGACGACGCTACGACACCGGGTTGCTAGCTTCTCCACACACGCGCCGCCCCAGCGCGACCACCGCGCGCAGGGCCTCGTCGGCAGCCGCGCCGCCTTCTTTGCCGAGGATCGCTTGCTCCAGCCGTTCGGCGGCGCTCGACAGCGTCGGAAACCCGTACCCGCCGGCGCTTCCTCGGAGGTGGTGGGCGAGGCGGCGCAGATCGTCGGTCCGCCCTTCACGCGCTGCGGCCAGCATCGCCTCGATGCGCTCCGGCATCGCGCGAACGAACCGCGACACGAGCTCTGTCATCACCGGGTCCGCCGCGAAATCCGACAGGATCGGCGGCCCGACCGCGAGCCCATCGACGCGCGGCCCGAGGAATCGCTGGAGCATCTTCGTGAACGCGATCCGGTCGATCGGCTTTCGTTGGTACTCATCGCAGCCGGCCGCGAGACACCGCTCCCGCTCCCCTTCGATCGCGTGTGCCGTAAGGGCGACGATCGCGAATGGATAGCTGGCGGCGCGGAGCTGGCGCGTCGCCTCGTAGCCGTCCATGACCGGCATCTGCATGTCCATCAGCACGAGGTCGAACGCCTCCCCTCCCTTCCACGCAGCCAACGCGGCGGCGACCGCGATCTCGCCGTTGGGCGCGATGGTGGCCGTGAGGCCGCGGCCACGCAGGAGCGCGGCGATCAAGTCCTGGTTGTCCTCGCCGTCCTCGACGACGAGCACTCGACCCACGGGCAGCCTGGCGGAGTCTGGCGTCAGGTCCGGCGCGGTCTGCGACAGCGTCGTGGTGAACGCCGTGCCTGCGGGGACGACCACCGGTAGGCGGACGACGAACGTCGTCTCGCGGCTCGGCTGACTCTCGACCGAGATGGCTCCTCCCATCGTCTCGACGATGCGTTTGCTGATGGCGAGCCCGAGACCGGAGCCTCCGAAGCGTCGACTCATACTGATGTCGCCCTGCTCGAAGGGTTGAAACAGCCGCGCCAGGTGCTCGGGCAGGATTCCCGCTCCCGTATCCGTCACGGTGAGGACGATCTCCGAGGAGGCCGCCTCGAAGCGCGCAGACACCTTCACCGACCCCTTCAGCGTGAACTTGATCGCGTTCCCCACGAGGTTCAGCAGGACCTGGCGGAGCCGCGTGGGATCCGAGGAGACCACCGCGGGGACAGGCCCTTCCAACACCGTCGTGAACGCGAGGCCCCTCTCGTCCGCGCGCCCCTGCATGAGGACGGCGACGTCCCCGAGCAGCTGCGCGAGCGAAAACGGCAAGTGCTCGATGCTCAGCCCATGCGTCTCGATCAGCGACAGGTCGAGGATGTCGTTGATGAGCGAGAGCAGGTGCACGCCGTTTCGCTGGATCACCATCGCGTAGTTGAGGCGGTCGCTCTCAGAGAGCTTCGGCCCGGCGAGAAGATCTGCGAATCCCAGGAGCGCCGTCAGCGGTGTCCGGATCTCGTGGCTCATGCTCGCGAGGAACATGTCCTTCGCGCGGGTCGCCTTCTCGGCGGTGTCGCGCGCTTCCCGCAGCCTGAGGAGTGCCGCCTCGAGCTCCTCGGTGAGCATGTTCGCAGAGGCGGCGAGGGCGGCGAGCGGGCCGTCCCCTCGAATGGGCGCGCGTCGGGAAAAATCGAGTTGGGCCAGGCCAAAGAGGACGTCGAGGATCTCGTCCACCGTCCTCTTCTGTTCGTCAGCCTCGTTCGTCGCGTCGCACGCGACACCAGCGAGGGAGTCCGCCATGTCGCGGAGGCGTTCGAGGCCCTGGCGTGTGCTCGCGCTCAACGTCGATTCGCCGTCGAGCAGGGCGGTGACTTGCCTGGTGAGCGCCTCGACGTGCTCTTCGAGGGCGGACGGGGGGCTGCGCTTCGACGGGCTCACGTCTGCTTGAAGGTCCGGAGCCAGCCGAGGGCCTCGGCCTCGCTGCCGAAGAGCCGGGTCGGCATCGATGGTTTGTTGAGCCCGAGAAAGAAGTTTCCGATCGCGCGACTGACAGGCGACGACACGATGAGCGCGGTCGCCGAGAACACCTCCGCGACCTCCGCGCTCGCGTAGTACGAGCGCGCCTGCCGCGAGAGCGCACGCGCGTTTCGTATGTCCATCAAGAACGGGCGCGGCAACGACACGTTCATCGCCCGCTGGGCGGCGACCTGCTCCGTGGCGTCCGCGAGATCCTGCGTCGCCGCGGGGGATGCCTCGCCGCGGAAGAACCCTTCGCCGTCGATCCAGAATCGACCGCTGTTGATGACCACTTCAGGCACGGCGTCTTCTTAATGAAAGCACACTTTGTCCGGCGCGGTCGACCGCGGGATCCCCGTACGCGAGAGCGCCGGTTGAACCGAGCGGACCCGACGCTTAGGATGTCGGAGGATTGGAGCTGCCTCGCAACATCCTCCCGGCGATCGTCCTCATCATCGACGACGACGCGGACATTCACGAGCTCGTGGAGGTCCGGCTGCGGCAGGGAGAGCCGCTCGAGGTCCTGCACGCGATGGACGCGGACACCGGGCTACGCCTCGCCCGCGAGCGCCGCCCGGACATGATCCTCCTCGACCTCGATCTGCCCGGCCGCGACGGTCTCGAGGTCTGCGGGACGCTGATGGAAGACCCCGCGCTCCGGAACACCCCGATCATCTTCCTCACGGGAACGGCCGACGTCGCGACGAAGGTCCGAGCATTCGAGGCCGGCGGGACCGACTACGTGACGAAGCCCTTCGACGCGCTGGAGCTGCGCGCGCGCGTGCGTGCCGGCCTCCGCACGAAGAGGTACCTGGTCCATCTGCAGAACGCGGCTCGCCAGCGCGAGGCACTGCTCCGCCTCTCCGCGGTCGGGGAGGCCTCGTGGGACGAACGGCTCCGCGTCGTGCTCAGGGAAGACGCGGTGACGCTCGACGTCCAACGCGTCAGCTACTGGCGCCGGATCGACGCGGACCAGGCGATCCAGTGCGACGCGCTCTTTCGAAGAGACGTCGGGGCTTACGAGGCGGGAAGCGTGCTCCGCGCCATCGACCATCCAGAGTTCTTCCGCGCCCTGAACACAGCCTCACTCGTCCTCGCCGAGGACGCGCACGTCGACCCTTCCACGCGCGAGCTCTCGGAGAGCTACCTGAAGCCCGCAGGCATCGGCGCGATGATGAACGTCCCCGTGTTCGCTGGCGGTGAGCTCGCCGGGGTGGTGTGCCACGAGCATGTCGGAGGGGCGCGCGCGTGGACCATCGACGAGCAGCACTTCGCGCTCTCGGTCGGACACGTGCTGTCGCGCGGCGTCGAGGCGCATCACCGTCGTCGCGCCGAGGAGGGGCTGCGGCAGAGCGAGGCTCGCTTTCGTACCATCGCCCGCGTAACGCCCGTGCCGATCCAGGTCAATGCGCTCACAGGGCGATGTCTGTGGGGGAACGCTGCGATGAGCCAGCTCTCCGGGGTCTCGATCGCAGACATGGTCGGAAAGGCGGCGCCCGATTTCTACGCCGATCCCGCCGACCGCGACGCCGTCCTCAGCGAGCTTCGCGAGAAGGGATTCGTCGAGGGACGCGAGGTCCGGCTGCGGCGCGCAAGCGGAGAGGAGTACTGGGCGGTGGTGTCCGCCAACCCGCTGACGTTCGATGGCGAACCCGCGGTGATTGTCGGGCTGACCGATCTGACGGAGCAGAAGCGCATGGAGGAGACCCTCCGGCACACCGCGCTTCACGACGCCCTCACCGGCTTGCCGAACCGAGGCATGTTGTTCGAGATCCTGCGCCGCGAGCTTAGCCGCGCGGAGCGCAATCCGGAGTACAGGTTCGCCCTCCTCTTCTTCGACCTCGATGGCTTCAAGCCGATCAACGACATCTTCGGCCACGGAGTCGGGGATCAGCTCCTCATCTCCGTGGCGAAGCGTGTGAGCGCGTCGATGCGCCCCATGGACGTCACGGCGCGTGTAGGGGGTGACGAGTTCGCGGTGATCGTCGCCGACGTGGCCGACGCCAGCGAGGTCGAGCGTGTCATCGCCCGCGTCGACGCCGCGATCACCGCGCCGCACTCCATCGGCGAGGCCGAGCATCGGGTCAGCGCGAGCATCGGGTTCGCGATGGGCGACGGCCGCGTCACCGACGCCGGCGCGCTGCTGCGCGCTGCCGACCAGGCGATGTACGAACGCAAGCGCACGAAAGCGGGCAGCACGCGGACTCTGAGCGACCCGCGCGTGTGAGGACACGACAGCGAAAGAAGGGCAAGGTGACGAGGGCCGCTTGGGCGAGCGGGCACTTCCCCTCGAGCCGAAGAGCTTCAGGAGGCGGGCGATGCGGTCGACACCTTGCGAATTGGTAGACGCCGCAGCCGTCGCTTCGCGCGACGGTTACTGCATCACGATGACGAGCTCGGCGTTCACGTCCCCCGGCGCAGCCGCTTGCGTTCTCACTTTGCCGTTGTACGTCTTGCCTTCGGGCAAGCCCGCGGACCCACCTCATGCCGAAACGCCCGTCTCTCGTCCTCTTGCTCCTCGCGGTGTCCGTCGCCTCGTCCTGCGGCGGCAGCAGCAACGCGAGCAGGGAGCCCGAGCCGCACAAGGTCCCGCCCGGGTGTGGCACGTACGACCCGTCGCGCGCGAAGCCTGCGCCCCAGCCGATCACGGTCGTGCACCTCGACTCCGGTCTCTCGCCGCCGATGCAGCTCGCCGTCGCGGCGTGCGCCGGGCTCCACAACCGCAAGGCCGGCGGCTCGGTGTACCTCGACGCGGACCCGCACGATCTCGGGTGGCTGAGCGAGCTCGGCCTCTCTGCCGCGGTGACGATGGACGCGGAGCCGTTCCTGACCTCGTGCGTCGCCGCTTTTCCGTCCTGCGTCCGCTACGACTACGCGAAGCAGAAGGCTCTCCTGCCGAACGTCCTCACCGTCGCCGCGGCGCTCGGCGCTGTTCCCCTGGACGGCAGCTTGAAGGAGATGTGCGTGAGCCCGGCGTTCGACGCGGTCGCCGAGCTCGCGGACAAGAGCACCGCTCTACTCGCGACGAAGTACGTCTTCGACAAGTTCGGTACGCAGACGACGGGCCTCGCGATGCTCAACCCGGGTTACGAACAGGCGCCGAGCGATCCCAAGTCGCCGAGGCTAAACCAGGAGATGAAGCCGGCGCTCGTCGATTTCGTCTTCTCCGAGAAGCTGTTCGTCGTGTTCCTGGTCAACGGGTGCACCCAAGGGGACCCCGAGAGGGACGCGCTGAGCGGGATCGTCAACGCCGGCCAGTGGCCGACGCCCCTTGGCGTGTACGGCTACAACAACTCCTGGAACGTCTTCGGCGGCGACCTGTACGAGGCGCAGACGACCTGCCTCGACTCCCACAACATGGGCGCCATCGCGAGCGAGGCGGACAACCTGTCGTTCTTCTCGACCCGCACCCCAGCCATCACGGAGGCGGGCGCCGTCGTGCAGACCCCGGCCGAGGTCGTGACCTACGATCCCCAGAGGACGTACGTCGCCTTCGTCGTCGGGGACGGCGACAACATCCAGTACATGCTGACGACGCGGCGCGACTGGTTCCAGCGGCGGGTCGCCGCCTGCGAGGCGATCCCAAACGCCTGTGCGCCGCTCTCTTGGAGCATCTCTCCGCACCTCACGCGGCTCGCGCCCGACGTCCTCGGCTGGTACTACGCGAAGAGCCACCAGACGAAGCGGGACTACTTCGTCCTCCCACCCAGCGGGCACCTCTACTCCTACCCTTCGTCGTTGGCCGAGAGCGATCAGGGCCGCTTCGTCGAGGCGACGGATCGGGACGCGTGCATCCTCGGACTGACGGGCACCGTGCACTGGGACGAGGCCGGGACGTGGAACAACGCGGAGGAGCACTTCCTGCCCAAGTACTTGAACAACGGATCGATCCGCGGGGTCTTCCCCGTCAACGTTCCCTTCGCGTTCCCGACGTTCACGTGGTGGCCCGAGGAGCAGTTCTTCGAGGTGCTGAAGGACACCGACGGCGGGCGGCTCGCGCTGTTCCGACCGCGCGAGTGGCGGGGCATCGACAGCGAGAGCGATGCCTTTCGCCTGACCCCGGAGCGGATGGCCGCGGAGATCGCGGCGTACCCGAAGGGGACGGTCACCTGGGTGTACATGACCAGCGACGGCGGGCTGACGCTCGAGAACTCGTTCCTCGCCCTCGGGAAGCTCCTTCCACCCCACGTCCAACTCGTGAGCACGGACACCGCGGCGAGCCTGGCCATCGCCTCGCGGCCGAGGTGACGGTGCACACGAGCAACGCAGAGACGACGCTCGCGATGCAGCCGCGTTGCCCCCTCCAGGATTCTTCGTCATGATCGTGCGCATGCCTTCGCTCGCACGACCGATGACGCTCGACGAGTGGTACGCGCTCGACGAACGCGAGCCGGGCGAGATCGTGGACGGCTTCCTCGTGGAGGACGAGGTGCCGGGATACGCGCATGAGTTCGTCATCTTCTGGTTCGCACGCGTGCTCGGGGCTTGGGCCATCGCCCACGGCGCGATCGTCGCAGGCTCAGGCTGCAAGATCGCCATCCGCAAGGACCGCGGGAGGATGCCTGACTTCAACGTGTACCTCGCAGGCGCGAAGCGTCCGCCGATGCGCGGGCTCATTCGCGCCGCACCCAGCATCGTCGTCGAAGTCATCACGCCGACGCCGCGCGATCAGCGACGCGACCGCGTCGAGAAGCTCGCCGACTACGCCGAGCTCGGCGCGCGCTGGTATTGGATCGTCGATCCCGAGCTTCGCAGCTTCGAGATCTTCGAGCTCGGCGCCGACGGCCGCTACGCGCACGCGCTCGGCGTCGCCGACGGCAGTATCGCGATTCCGGGATGCGACGAGCTGACCATCGACCTCACCGCGCTATGGCGAGAGCTCGATGAGCTTGCCGCGTCCGCGAGCGAGTGAGGCGTTGGTGACGACCTCCGCGTGGCGCGTTCGAAGCGAAGCGCGGAGCACTCACCACGCGAGCACGTAGACCGCGAACGCGTGCCCTTCCTCTTCGGCGTCACCCTCGTAGGTGAGCCCGATCTTTTCGAGCACGCGGCGTGACGCCACGTTCGCGAGCATCGCTTTGCCGACGACGCGCTCGCCGCGCAGCTTTTGCCGCGCGAGCTCGCACGTCGCGCGCGCGGCCTCGGTCGCGAAGCCTTTGCCCCAATGCGGCTCCAAAAAGCGATAGCCAATGTCGTTCTCGCCGTTCGGCATTCGCTTCACGCCGCACCAGCCGACGAAGTGGCCACTCTCTTTCTCGATGCACGCCCAGCGTCCGAGGCCGAGCGCGTATTGCGGAAAGACGCGCTCGCGCAAAACGGCGAGCGACTCCTCCAGCGTCCGCACCGGCGGCTCGCCCGGGATGAAGCGCATGACGTTCGGCGTATTGAGCGCGAGGAGGTTCGCGGCGTCGGCCTCGGTCATTTGGCGCAGGACGAGGCGCGGCGTTTCTGCGATTGAGATCACGAGGGAACGATAGCGCGCTCTGGCGGCGTGCGGTCACGCCTGGGGATCGCCCAGTCCATGCCGCTGTAGTCGCCGACCGCGGCTGCGCGTCCCGAGCTTCGTTGCTCCGAATCCTCGAGTCGGCACCGACGGCCGCTACGGTTCCCAAACCTCGGCGTGGAGCGCATCGAACATCCGTCGGGCGTCGCGTGCGCACGGCACGCCTGCGAGTGCGACGACGGCTTCGGGAGGATCGCGATCGATCTCCGCGCGAAGCTCGTCGATGGCGTCGCGTTTCGCGCGCGCGACCGCGCTGCGCTCGTCGGGGTCGAGCATCGGGTTCGCCCATCGCGCGACGCGCCACCCCAAGGACGCATGGCGCGTTTCGTCCACCGCGATCCGACGCATGGCTTGCGCGATCTCCACGTCGGCCGCCGCACGCGACTGCCACGTCGCGACCAGCGCGCCGAACGTCTCGCGGACGCACCCTTCGATCGCGTTCTCGATGGCGATCTCGCGGAGCGCGCGCGGTGAGCGCTTCGCGACGCGCGCGCGCGCGGGACGACTGCCGAAGCGCAGCGCGAGCCTTCTCGTGACGCGGGCGTGGCGCACCTCGTCCTCCGCCGCGCGTGCCGCCGCGCGCACCAACGCAGGCGGCGCCGCATGAAGCGTGAGCTCGCGTTCGAGCACATGAAAGGCCATGACCGACGCGGCTTCGAGTCGCGCCGCGCTTGCGAGCCATGCACCGACCGGGTCGCCAAAGCGAACGTCGGGGACGCGCGCGAGGCCCGCGGGGCGCCGACCCATCGAACAATCGCTGGTGGCCCGCGAGCGCACCTCGCCGTCGACGAACGTGAGCCGTCCTCCATCGCGCGCGAAATGGACCAAGTGACGCTCCACGTGGCCGCACCCCTGGTCGATCGTAGCGAGAACGTCGAAGCCGCCATCGGCAGAAGCTCGAACGCCGCTGTTCCCGTCGGTCGCGCAGCCGATTTGATAGTCGTAAGTCTGTGCGAGGAGCACCGCCTCTTCGGGGGTGTCGATGGGGCCGAGAAACTCGACGAGAGCGCCGCGTCCGTCGATGACGGTTCGCACGTCACCTCGCGAGACGACGAGGACGTTCATGCAGCCGGTCATTGCGCAATCCGTCGTCCCGATTCTCCAACGATTGGGAGGGAGCTTCGTCTCGGAGAGCGCCTTGCGACATGCATCCACGTCCTGCGCAGAGGCGCACGGACGACCGACGGTCTCGAGGAGCGTCGACGCCCCCGTGCGCGGATCGACGGCACGGAGCTCGATTCCGTCCACGGGCACGGCCGGGCGAAGTCCCTCGAGGAGCACGCGCTTCGACGGACATCGAAGCAGCTGAAAGCCGTCCTCGCGGATCGAGGAGACGCGACATGACGTCGAGGTCGCGATCGCTCCCATCACGATCGCGTCGAAGAGGTTTCGAAAGCGCATCGCGCAACACTAGCTCGGCCATCAGCGCTTGCGCCACGCCGGCCGATCGCACTCGTAGCGTTCGCCGTCGGCCATGCACGACGGCGTGTCGTCGGGATCGCAGGGCAGGTTCGACGGGTTGGGCGACGCGCAGCTCGGCACCGGGCGTCCGGTGGTTCTGATCGGCGCACCAGGAAACCAGCACGCCGCCGCGAGCCCGACGACCGCGACGACGACGCTCGCGAGGACGACGGCGGACGCGCGCATCGCATCAGTATGCTTCATGACGGTCGTGCGTCGCGACGTCGCTGCCGTCGCCGCCCGTTCAACGGCGCGACTTCGCGTCCTCGAGCCAGTACTCGCCCTCCGCGACGGCGTACTCGGCGCGCGCGAGGTCCTCGTCGCTCGCGACCCGCGGGTAGCGCAGCTTCACGAGCTCGAGCGCCTTGCGCATCGATGCGATGTACTCCGACGCGGCCGCGACGAGCTCCGGTCCGACGATCCCCGAGTCCCGCGTCGCGCGGAATTCGAGCTCCGATGTGGCGAGGTACTCCGGGAGCGTCGCGCCTCCTGACTGGAAGCGCGCGTAGACGAGCGGACGAAGCTTCTTAGCGGCCGCGATGCGCGCCGACGCGCTCGCGGAGAGGGCGGGCGATCGCGGCGCGGGCGCGCACGCGGTGGCGCATGGCTCCGCGGCGGTCGCCGTGGCGGCGGTTGCCATGGGCGCGCGCGCCGGAGTGGCGCAGTGTGCAGAGAAAGATCCGATCGCGAACGCGGTCGTGACGGCGAGGACGGCGGTGTGAGATCTCATGGCGTGTCACCCATCTCCGATGTAGTCGTTCGCGCGTCGTGCACGCGCTGAAGCGACGAGCGACGATACGCGACGCGTGCGTTCCGTTCCGCGAGGATTCCGCAGACGCACGCGTCGATTGCGTAGTGCAGGCAGCAGCTGACGAGCAGCAGAATCACGGGTGCGACGTTGGCGCACGCGTGAAACGCCGGAAATTCAGCGAGTGGCGCGCGCGGGTCGCGTGGCATCAATCTTTCAGTGGTGGCGTGCGTCATGATGCTCCGCAGCCTGCCACCTTCGATTCCGACCATGCAACGCGCCGCGGTCGCGCGCGGAATTGCGCCGTCACCACCGCGAACGCCGCCGCGGCCGACGCCGCGAACCGTTCCGCCGAAGTCGCCACCGTCGACGCCGCCGCCGTTGCCGTCGAGCGCTCGCGCAAACGCGCGGCCGTCGCCGCCGCCCGCGCTGTCGATCGTCGAGCTGAACGATGATGATGTCGACGACGTGGAGAACGACGTCATCGAGCTCGTGTCGATCAAGGCGCCCTCCGCGCCGTCGGAAGACGCTCGCGCGCCGTCACCGGTCTACGTGATCGTTTCGGTGTTGCCGCCCGATGCGGAGCCTGAGCTCGTCGCGGCGTCCATGCCGCCCGAGCCCGCGCGCGCGCCGCGTCCCGCGCTCGACGACTCGACGCCCGACGCGCTGGCGCGCGATCACTTCGAGACGAACATCCTGCGCCGCGGCCACATCAAGCGCCGCTTCATCGCGCTCGGTCTCGTCGCGGCCGTCGTGCTCGCATGCCCGTGGGCGGCGAACATCGCACGCGACACGCCGGATGCTGCGCACCTCACGATCGCGGCGGGCCTCGCGAAGATCACGCCGCCCGTCGCGCCGCTTGCGAAGACGACGACGCCCGCACCACGCGCGGTCAACGCGAAGGCTGCGGCGCCCGCGAAGAAGGTCGGCGTCGCGGCACCGAAGGCCGCGCCACCCGAGAAGAGCTCGCCCAAACGGTGAGCGAGCTCTACGGTCCGCGACTCTCCGGCCCGCCCGCCGCCTTGCCGGTGCCGGCGCCCTGCGGATAGCTCGGCTGCCCGTGCATGTTCGCCATCAAGTCTTGGAGCAAGTCGCGCGCTTCCGGCTTCGCTTTGAGATGGTTCAACAGAAGCGCCGACACATCGCCGAACGCCTTCTCGAACGCGAGCCCTTCGCGCGTGCGCGCCGCGACCTTCTCGCGACCCGACGAGAGATCCTCTTCGAGCGCTTCGGCGTACCGCGCGAGCTGCGCGCGCAGCTCTTCGATCTGCCTTCGCAGATCCCGCGCGTGCGCGTCCTTGACCGCCGCCTTCTGCTCGCGCTCCGCGAGCTGCTCGCGCCGCGCTTCGAGCAACGCCACCGCGGCACCCGCGCGCTCGTACACCTGGCGCAGTCCTGCGGTCATGTTCGTCGCCGTGTCCGCCGCCTGCTTCGCTTGCCCCGCGCCGCGCTCGGCGACTTGCACTTGCTCGCGGAGCCTCTGCGCTTCGTTCTGCTCGGCGGTCACCTCGCGAAGCGCGCGCGACTCTTCGTGCGCGAGCTCTTCGACCTTTCGTCCGATCTCTGCGCGGAGCGCGCGCCCACGTCGCTCGAGCGCTTCGAGCTTGCGCGTGTGCGTCGCGACCTCGCCTTCGAGACGCGTCGCGCGCGACGCGAGATCCCACGCCTGCGACGTCGCGCTCTGCACGTCCGGCGGCGCGTTGCCGCCCGGATACGCGCGGCTCACCATCCGCGAGAAGAGCCCCGCGCGCGTCGCCCACTCGATGACGCCCGGCGACTGCGGCGGCGGCGGCGGCGGCGGCGCCGCGTTCTCACCCGTCGTCGCGGCGACCTCCCACGGCGTGCTCGGCAGCGAACGCTGCAGCCCCTTGAGCTCTTCGTGGAGATGGTGCGCGTCTTGGAATCGCTTGCGGCGATCCTTCTCGAGCAGCTTGACGACGATCCCTTCGGCGTTCGGCTGCACGTCGGGCTTGATCGATCGCGGCTTCGGCGCGACCGCAGTGCGCTGCATCTCGAGGAGCGTCTCGCGATCGTCGCTGCGGAAGGGGAGCTGCCCCGTCAGCATCTCGAAGAACAAAACACCGAGCGCGTAGAGATCGCTCTGCGCGTTCGCCTCTTCGCCGCGCGCTTGCTCCGGCGACATGTACTCGGGCGTCCCGAAGACCGCGCCCTTCGGGGCGAGCCGCGGATCCATCGCGAGGTGCGCGAGACCGAAGTCGAGGATCTTCACGAAGTCTTTTCGACCGCCGCGCGTCGAGAGCAAAATGTTGTCGCTCTTCAAGTCGCGGTGCACGACGCCGAGATCGTGCGCGCGCGCGAGGGCGGCGCACATCTGCTCGAGGATGTCGACGCCGCGCGCGAGCGGCATCGGTCCACGCGCGAGCTCGCTCGAGAGCGAAGTCCCGACGAGGTACTCCATGACGAGATAGAGCTCGCCCTCTTCGGTCTCGCCGATGTCGTGGATGTCGATGATGTGCGCGTGATCGACGCGGTTGGCCGCGCGCGCTTCGCGAAGCATCCACGCGCGAAGGTGCGTCTCGCCGCGAAGGTCGGGACGAATGAGCTTCAGCGCGACGACGCGATCGATCAAGACGTGACGAGCGCGGTAGACGACGCCCATCCCGCCTTCGCCCGCGCGCGCCTCGAGGCGATATCGCCCTGCGATCACCCGGCCGAGCATCGGATCCGTCGGCTTCACAGGTTGAGGGACT
>JBBQXV010000208.1:0-16408 GCA_038209335.1 Polyangiales bacterium
CGCACGAGCGCGTGATCGCCCGGCTCGAAGAGGACGATGCCGGTCGCTTCGCCGATGCTCGCGGCGCCGCCGACGACCGCGGGAGAAAGCCCTTTGCCGTGGAAGCGCGGCGGATCGCCGTAGACGACGACCTCTTCCTGCGTCTCGCGAAACGCCGAGCAGACGAACGTCTTCGAGCGCTCGCCGGGCGCGCGCGCGAGCTCGCCGAGGAGCGCCGGCTCGTAGACGATGTCCGCGTCCATCAGCACGACGCGCGATTTCCCGTCGAGGATCCCGTGCGCCGCGTTCCACGCGAACCACGCCGAGTGCGCGCTCCCCGACGTCGAGAGATCGTCGGTCGGGTTGAGGATCCACTCGGCCTTCACCGACTTCATCGCGCGGAGGTTCGTCCCGTGCGTCACCTTGTTGCCGACGATGTAGATCTCGCGCACGCCGATCGCGTGCAGCGACTCGAGATGCCAGTCGAGGAACGTCGTGGCGCCGCCGTGCCCGTCGATCGGCAGGAGCGGCTTCGGCGTCGTCTTCGACACCGCGGAGATCCGATTGCCGAGCCCCGCGGCCAGGATCACCGCCTTGTCGATGCCCGCGCTCATCGTCTTCAGCCCTTCGCGAGCGAGCGCTTCAGCGCGGCGACGAGGCGATCGATGTCGGAGTCCGCGAGATCGCCCATCACGGCGATCCGGAAGATCGATCCGCTGAACTGCCCCTGCCCCGCGTAGATCACGAAGCCGGCCGCCTTGAGATCGTCGTGGAGCTTCGCGTACGTCGCGCCCTCCGGCAGCTTGTACGCCGTGAGGATCGACGAGTACGCGGCGGGCGATTCGAGCATCAGCTCGACGCCCATCGCACGCAGCTCCTCCATCACGCGCGACGAGATCGCGCGGTAACGCGCGTGGCGCTTCGTCCACCCGCCCGCGTCTTCGAGCTCCGCGAGCGCCTCTTGAAGCGCGAACATCGCCTGCACCGACTGCGTGAACGGCGAGAACCCGTTCAGCTGCTCTTTGCGGTAGCGGAAGAGATCGAGGTAGACGCTGGTCGCGCCGCTCGTGCGTTTCTTTTCTGCCGCACCGTCGAACACGCGCGCGTCGGCGAGGACGAACGCGATGCCGGGGACGCCGTGCAGGCATTTGTTCGCGGTCGCGGCGCACGCTTCGAGGTTCCATTCGTCGAAGCGAATGTCCTCGCCGCCGAAGCTCGACACGGCGTCGAGCAAGAGCGGCACGCCGCGTTGCTTGCAGAGTGCACCCAATGCGGCGACGTCGTTGAGGCGCCCTGTCGTCGTCTCGTGGTGCACCGCCACCACATGCGAGAAGCCGCCTTTGTCGAGGCGGTTCTCGACCTCGTCGAGGCGCATCGGCGCGATCCAATCGGACCGCACGAGCGAGTGCCCCTTCCCTTGCGCGTCGAGCATCGCCGCCGCGCGCTCGCCGTAGACGCCGTTCGCGACGACGAGCGCCGTCGCGCCGCGCGGCACGAACGATCCGATCATCGCCTCGACCGCCGCGGTGCCCGATCCGGTGAGTAGGACCGGCACGTACGAATCTTTCGCGGCGGGATACACCGCAGCGAGGCGCGCGATCACGTCCTTCGTGAGCTCGGCGAACTCGGGCTCGCGATGGCACATGTCCTCACGCGCGAGCGCGCCACGCACGCGCGCGGTCAACGTCACCGGGCCCGGATTCAGGAGCTTCATCGTCACGCGCCCTTTCGCGTCTTCAAGTGCTCGCGCAGCCGATCGACGACCTGAAGCGGCGTCACCTTCGGCCGCGGCAAGTCACTCGGTGCGCCCGGCTTCGTCTTGATGTGCACGAACGTGAGGTCGCGCGTCTCTTCGCCGACGACGCGCGCGAGCTCCTCTGCGCTCGTCGCACGCACGACGCGCGGATAACCGCACGCGCGCGCGACGGCGCCGATGTCGACCGAGTGCGTGACCGTCGACTGCGTGCCCGTCGAGTCGTGCGCCTCGTTGTCGAGGAGCACGTGCACGAGATTCTTCGGTCGCTCGTACCCGAGCGTCGCGAGCGCGCCGAGGCGCATGAGCGCCGCGCCGTCTCCGTCGAGGACGATGACGCGCGTGTCCGGCCGCGCCCACGCGAGCCCGAGCCCGAAGCTCGACGCGCACCCCATCGAGCCGACCATGTAGAGCTGGTTCGGTCGATCGTCGATCGCGTAGAGCTCACGCCCCGTGAATCCCGTCGTCGCGACGACGACGTCGTTCGGACGCATCGCGCTCTGCACCGCCGCGAGCGCGTCGTGACGCGACGGACGTTCCGCAGGCCACGCGCGATCGTCGACCGCGGCGCTCGTCGCGGGCTTCGGCTGCGCTTTCGTCTTCAGCTTGTGCGCCTCGACCGAGTCCTTCTTCATGACGAGGCCGTACGGCGTGCGCTCGCGCGTCATGTGCGCCACCGCGCGTTCGATGACGGCCGCGACCTCGCTCTCTTCCGTCGGAAAAAATTCCCACGGAATGCGCATCAAGTCGAAGAGCCCCGTCGTGATCTGCCCCATCAGCTCGTGCTGCGGTTCGTCCGCCGGTCCGCCCGGCTCGCCGCGCAACGTCGCGATGACGAGCACCGGCACCTTGAAGATCGCATTGAGCGACGTGAGCGGGTTCACCGTGTTTCCGAAGCCGGAGTTCTGAAACATCACGACCGCGCGCTTGCCGCCGACCTCCGCGCCGCTCGCGATCGCGACCGCGTCGCCTTCGTTGGTCGCGCCGATGTAGCTGAGGCTCGGCGAGTCGATGACGTAGTTGATGAACGGCTTCAGGTACGAGCACGGCACGCCGGTGTAGAGCTCGAACCCGGCCGCGCGCGCCTTCTCGAGGAAGCTCTCCGCACGAATCATCAGAAGCTGCCTCCCTGAACGACGTCGCTCACACTGTCGACATCGAGCCAGTGACCGGTCGTGTAGACGACGCGCACCTCGTGCCCGGCTTTGACGATCGCCTTGAGCACGTCGGTCATGCGCATGCGTCGCGCGGCCTCCGCGTCGAGCCCCGCGAGCATCGCGCGAAGGATCTTCGCTCCGTCGGCCGACACTTTGAGAAATCCCATCCACTCGCCTTCGATGCTCGGCGACTCGGGATCGCTGACGATGTCCTTGAGCGTGACCTTGGCGAGGAGCGTCTTTTTCGAGTTGGGCTGCGAGCAGACGGCGTAGTCGGCGAGGCGGTTCTTATTGCGGCTGTCGCGCCAATCGGCGTCCACCGCGATCGCGAAGTCGGCGTCGCTGTCGATGAGCTGGAGCAATATGTACTTACGGAAGAGGACGTCGCCGTACGAGATGACCGTCGGCCCTTCGATCGCGGCCTGCGCCTTCTGCAGCGACACGACCTCTTGCGTCGACGCGAAGTCGTCGTTGTCGACGTACGACACACTCTGAAGGTTGACCGTCTCCTTCTTGTAGCCGCGCACGACCGTGATGTCCTTGATCCCCGCGGCGCGGTACGTGGACGCGATGTGCGCGAGGAGCGGCTTGCCCGCGATGTCGACCATCGCCTTCGGTTTGTCTTTCGTCAGATCGCCGAGCTCCTCGCCGCGCGACGCCGCGAGGACGATGCCGCGCGTGTTTTGCGCGTTCTTCGGGAGATAGAGCTTCTCCGCGACCTCGAGCTCGCTCTCGCCTTGAATGCGGAAGACCTCGGCGACGGTCGCGACCTGGTCTTCGACGTTCAGCAGATTTTGATCGGTGTAGATCTGCTTCGCGGTCGCCTTCATCGCGGTGAGCGCGGATCGCATCAGGTGGTTGGCCCAGATGCAGATCGAGAACCCGTGCTCGCGGAACACGTCGGTCGGCGTCGTGTAGTACTTGGTCGGGACGATCACGACCGGGAGGCGGTCGCCCCACTCTTTCTTGAACGCGAGGATCTCGGTCGGCGCACGGAGCGCGCTGTGGATGAGGATCGCGTCGGCCCCCGCCGCGCGGTACGCCTCGGCGCGGCGCATCGCCTCTTCGAGCCCCCATCCCGCGATGAACGCCTCGACGCGCGCGACGATCACGAAGTCGTCGTCGCGCTGCGCTTCTTTTCCCGCCTTGATCTTGCCGGCGAACTCGTCGATCTCTGCGAGCGGCTGCGTCGATCCGCGGATGAAGCTGTTCGTCTTCGGGAAGATCTTGTCCTCGATGCACACGCCAGCGACGCCGCGCTGCTCGAGCTTGGCGACGAGACGCCGCATCGAGTTGAAGTTGCCGTAGCCTGTGTCGCCGTCGAGCAAGATCGGGACGGTCGTCGCGTCGGCCATGAACTCGACGACCTCGAGGACCTGCGTCCAGCTCGCCTCGTTGTTGTCGCGCACGCCGAGCGCCGCGGAGATCGACAGACCGCTCCCCCAGACCCCTGAAAAGCCGGCCTCCTCCGCGACCTTCGCGCTGAGTCCGTTGTGCGCCTCCATGAGGAAGCTGAGCTCTTTGCTCCGGACGAGGTTTTTCAGCTGCGTGGTCTTCTTCGCGCGATTCGGCTTGGTCATTGCGGGATGGGAGAAGACGCGATGAGTGGAGATCGGTCAAGACGCGTGGGAGAGGATCCACGCGCCGAGCTTGTCCGTCAGCTCGGGCCATTCGGGCTCGTTCAAGACTTCGTGGAGCAAGCCCGGACGCTCGTCCCACGTCTTGTCGGACGACCCCGCGGCGTCGTGGAAACGGCGCGCGTCCGCAACCTTCGCGATGGGATCGGCGCCGCCCGGCATGACGTAGAGGGGCATTTTCAGCTGAGGAGCGCGCGCGATCGCCCGCGCCTGCGCCTTCGTGGTCTCGGTGAACCAACGCGCGCGCGCGTTCTTGAAGACGAGCGGATCGGCGTCGTACGCGCGCGCGCGAACGGGATCGTGCGTGACGTCGCTCCCCTTGAGGCCGCTCGGGAGACCGAGCTTCGGCACGAGGCGTGACGCGATCCTCCCGGCGAGAATCTTGGCCTTCGGCACTTCGAGGGCGAGCCCGAAATACGGCGAGCTCAACATGAGCCCGCGCCACGAGCGCGGCGACTCGATCGCCGACATCGACGCGACGAGGCCGCCGAAGCTGTGACCGAACAAGAACGAAGGCGCCCCGCGTCCGCGATCGCCGACGAGACGCGCGAGCTCGGCCGCGTCGTCGAGGAACTCGTCGAAGCGCGCGCAGTAGCCACGCGGTCCGGTCGCGCGTCCGTGACCGCGCATGTCGATCGCGACCGACGCGATCCCTTTCTCGGCCCACCGGTCCATGACGTGCGAGTAGCGCGCGGCGTGGTCCGCGTAGCCGTGGAGCACGCCAACGATCGCCTTCGGCGCGGCCTCGGGTGCGGCAGAGACGAAATAGAGCGCCGGTCCCGGAACTGCGCGCTGCGTGAGCACGCCCTCGTCATGCTGGATCGTCATCGGCGAGGAGGATACTTCAGGTCAGGTCTTTTGAGGGGCGCCGAGCGATCCGTCGAGGTGCACGCCCTCGCGCTCGAGCGCCTCGCGCAGCGACGTGATCGCGCGCGCGGCTCGCGACTTGATGGTGCCGAGCGGAACGTTCTCGCGCGCCGCGATCTCCGGGTAGCTGAGCCCCTCGAAGAACGCCACCTCGAGCGTCACGCGCTGCGCGTCAGGGAGCGTCGCGAGCGCGCGCCGGATCTTGTCGCGGTCGGATGCGGCCGACGCGAGCGACTCGGGATTCTCGACCTCGCGATTGCCGAGTGCGCTCGGTTCGTGCGCGAGGACGTCGCGCGTGAGGGAGCCGCGTCGATCGCGACGTCGCGTGCGATCGATGGCGAGGTTTCGGACGAGCGTGACGAGCCACGCGGCGACGCTGCCGCGGTCGGCCATGTACTGACCGGCGCGATCGCTCACGGCGACGAACGCGTCGTGCACGACGTCCTCGGCCTCCGCGCGATCCCGCACGATGCGGAGCGCGAGCGGCAGGAGCATCGAAGCGAATCGATCGTAGAGCTCGCCCACGGCGTTCGCGTCCCCGTCGCCGATGCGACGAAGCAGATCGCCGTCGGACGGACGGCCTGCTTGGGGGGGATCACTCATGAGGCCGTGAGGCTCCTCTTCGCGTGCGGACTCGTCAAGAAGTAGATATCTTACATCACTTCATTCAGCGTTCAGCGTATGGACGCGCACGAGGCGAATCGAGTCCGGCCATGAGCGTCGCGTCCAACATCCTCGCGACGATCGCCGCGGCGCTCGCGACCGCGAGCCTCAGCGTTCCCACCGCGAGCGATCCGGCGCGCCCGCCGCCGATCGAAATGCGCGCGTCGGGTCACGCGACCAAGAAAGGGGGCGACGAGCCGATCCTGCCGCCGCTCCTCGCGACGCTCGCGCAGCTCCACACCGACGAGCGCGTGATGCTCGACGCGCAAGGACCGGAGCACGTGCGCTTCGACGGGCTGCTCTCGGATCGGGTCACCGGTACGCAGCACGCGCTCGATCCGCGCCTCCTCGATTTGCTCCGCCGGGTCGCGACGCGCTTCGGCGAGAAGGGCGCCGTCCGCATCGAGCTCGTCAGCGGTTTTCGCAGCCCGAAGCTCAACGAGCTGTTGCGAAAGAAAGGGCACCACGTCGCGTCGCATAGCCAGCACTCGCTCGGTCACGCTTGCGATTTTCGCATCGTGCCGGTCGGCGCCACCAAGGGGATCGAGCCGAAGGTCCTCGAGAAAGAGATCCGCGCGCTCGGTTGGGACGGCGGCGTGGGGATCTATCCGACGCAGGCCGATTGGTTCGTTCACGCCGACGTCGGACCGAATCGACGTTGGGTGAACTGACCGCGAGGCGGCTCAGGGGACGCTTCAGGGAACGCGAAGAGTGGCCATCAGGTAGCCGTAGTGGCTGAGGCCGACGGGCGAGAACGTACCGTTGGAGTTCTGCGAGCCGCGCGCTTGCGCGGAGAGGATCGCGAGCGCGCCGTCGCCGGCGATGAACGCGGAGTAGCCGGTGTGGAGCTCGAGTGCCGTCCACGGGGCCCACGTGAAGAATGCATCGATCTCGTGGCCGAGCTCTTTCGAGGGGCTCGCGTTCGCGCCGACGCGTCCGACGCTGCCGACTGAGCCGAGGTAGCCGCTCAGCCATTCGCCCTTCGCTTCGGCCATCTGCGCGTAGCGGTACTCGACGCCGAACGAGGTGTCGCTCCACGGAACCACGCTGACGCGCGCGTTCGCTTCCATGATGTTCGACCACGCGAAGATGTCCATCGCGCCGTGGAAGGCGTGCACGTCGGGGAGGAGCGGATCGAACTGCTTGTAGTCGCCGGAGCCGTCGTCGCCCGTGGCGTACGCGCCGCCGATGCGCACGGTCGGCGTGAGCATGACGCGATCGAATTTGCGCGCGACGTGCACGGCCGCGGCGTACGCGGTGCGGTTGACGCCGCTGCCGCCGCCGAAGTTCGCGACGTTGCCAAGCTGGTACGCGCCTTCGATTCCGTAGCGCCATCCCTTGCTGTCGCCGCCGATACGGAGCGCGGCGGTGTACGTCTCGCCTTCTTTCGCCGAGAGCGCGAACGATCGCGTGAGATCGGCGAAGCCCGCGCCGCTTCGTGCGACGCGCGCGAAACCGAACGCCTGCACCACGAGGAGCGGATCGAGCGTCCACGCAATCTGCGCTCCATAGAGCTGCACGCCGCCGACCGATCCACCACCGACGGTGCCGCTCGTATCTCCGAACCCCGCGCCGAGCGGTCGCGACGAGCCGAGCATCGCGCCGAGCAGCTCGACGTCCCACACGTTGCCGAACGCGAGGTGCGCGCGAATCGCGTCGAGCGATCGCGGCGTCGGGCTCCAGTCGGCGTTGCCGAGGAGACGACCGTCGCCCCACACGACGACTTGCCGACCGACGCGCAGCCAGTTGGGACGCGAAGAGCTCGTGTGAGCTTCCGCGAATGCTTCGTACGGCCCGAACACCGACAGACCACCGGCGGGCGCCGCGAGCACACCGGTCGGCGCGATCGCGCCCCACGCGCGCGAATCTTGAAGCGTCAGTTGCGCGTGGATCGCCCCCTTGTCGACGCCCAGCCCGAGGCGCGCGCGCTCGTGCACACCGCCGGCGTTGCGGACACGTGCGCCCGGGTTCTGACCGTTGGCGTCGACGCCGCCGCCCATGTCGACCGGATCGCGCGCGTACTCGCCGCGCGTCCGAAGCTGGAGGCTCGGTGCGAAGAGCCAATCGCCGATCGCAAACGTCTCCGGAGCGGCCGGCGGAGACTGCGCGTTCGCCGTCCCAGGCATCGCCAGCGCGAACGCGAGAACGACCGCTGCAGTCCCGAGAGCCGCTCCCCAGCGTCGCGCCATGTTGCCGCGGGACGCTATCACGCGCGCGCGAACGGCTCTATCCGTTTGCGCCGTCGTCGCTCACTCCCTCTTGTTCGCGAGAAGCTCGCGCGCCGCGGCGAGGAGCGCGTCGCGATCGTTCGCCGCCGGATCGTTCGTCACGACCTCGAGCAGCGCATCCAGGATCTCGCCGAGGATCGGCCCCGGCTTCAACGACAGCTCCTGCATGAGATCGCGACCATTCACGCGCAGCTCGCGCGTCGACAGCGCCGCCCCCTCCGCGAGCATCCGCGCGACGTGCGCCTTGAGCCCCGCGAGCGACGCGAGGTCGGCGTCGAAGTCGCGCCCCTTCGCCCGCACGTCGGCCTCGTTGAGCACGTAGAGATCCTCCACGCGATCCTTTCCCACGCGGCGAATCCAGCGCCGCACCGCCGCGTCGGTCCACTCGTCCGAGTAGTGAAACAAATGGTACCGCACGAGATCCGTGATCCGCGCGCGCTCGTCGTTCGAGAAGCGAAGGCGCGCCAATATGGGTCCTGCGATCTCCGCGCCGACGCGCTCGTGATCGTAAAACGTGTAGTCGTGCGTCTTGTCGCCGACGGCGCGCGTCCGCGGCTTGCCGACGTCGTGGAGCATCGCCGCGATGCGGAGGATCGGATCGCCGATGCACGCGTCGAGGCACTCCATGCCGTGCCGCCAGACGTCGTACGCGTGAAATTTATTTTGCTCGACACCGACCCCTTCGAGGAGCTCGGGGCACGTGACCTCGAGGATGCCGGTCGTGCGCATGACGTCGAACGCGCGCGACGGACGCTTCGCCTTCATCGTCTTGACCCACTCGTCGCGAACGCGCTCCGCGCTCACCTTGCGGTACGTCGCGAGCGTCGGCCGAATCGCCGCCTCCGTCGCCGGATCGAGCTGCATCTCGAGCGTCGCGACGAAGCGCGCCGCGCGTAGCACGCGGAGCCCGTCCTCACCGAAGCGATCCTCGGCCACGCCGACCGCACGCAAGACGCGCGCTTCGAGATCCTTGCGACCATCGAACGGATCGATGACGTGCCCGCCGGTCGGATCGATCGCGATCGCGTTGACGGTGAAATCGCGCCGCGCGAGATCGGCCGAGATGTCGTCGACGAAGTGCACCGCGTCGGGCCGTCGCCCGTCGGTGTACGCCCCCTCGCCGCGCAACGTCGTCACCTCGTAGTGCACCTTGTTCATCACGACGGTGAGCGTCCCGTGCTCGATCCCGGTCGGGATCGCGCGCGGAAAGATCTTCATCATCTCGTCGGGCTTCGCGTCGGTGCACACGTCCCAGTCGTTGACCGCGCGACCGAGGAGCAAATCGCGAACGCACCCACCGACGATCCACGCGCGCTTCCCGGCGGCGCGCAGTTTTTCGCACAGCACGAACACGTCGCGCGGCACGACCGACAGATCGATCTCGTCGTTGCTCACGCTTGGTCAATTACCACGGGCACGCGCACGCCGGACGCGACGGCCATATGTTTCGTGTGCTAAGCATTCTCCCAAGAGGGGTGCCGCATGCTCGATTTCACCGAGGAACAGAAGCTCGCTCAGCAGGCCATTCGCGGATGGTGCGCGCAGCACCTCGAGCCGAAGGTCGGCGCGATGGAAGCGGGCGAGCTCAGCGTCTACCCGACGATGCGCGAGCTCTCGGGGACGTTCGGGATCTCGGACATGGTCCGCGCCTCGTTCGAGAAGATGAAAGCGCGCGCCGCAGGCGGTGACGATGCCAAAGGCGCCGACATCGGCGGTGGCGCGAACGCCGCGATGATGGCGATCCTGATGATGGAGCTGTCGCGCTGCTGCCCGGGCTTCGCGCTCGCGTTCGGCGCATCGCTCGGTCTCTTCGGCGGCGCCGTCATGGCCAAGGGGACGTTCGAGCAGAAAGAGAAATGGGCGCTCCCCGTCCTCACGATGGAGAAGATCGGCGCGTGGGGGCTCACCGAGCCCGGCGCCGGCAGCGACGCGTTCGGCTCGATGAAGACGCGCGCGCGCAAGACCGATGGCGGCTACGAGATCACCGGATCGAAGACGTTCATCACCAACGCGCCGTTCGCCGACGTGTTCCTCATCTACGCGCGCATGGTCGGCGAAGATTTTCCCCCCGGCGACATCCGCGCCTTCATCGTCGAGCGCGCGACCCCCGGCGTCGCGACGAGCGCGCCTTTCAAGAAGATGGGGATGCACGCATCGCCGACCGGCGAGATCTTCCTCGAGTCGGTGAAGGTGCCGGCCGATCAGCTCCTCGGCGGCGAGCGCGCGGAGAACGCGCGAACGGCGGCGAAGTCGTCGCTGAAGGGCGAGCGCTTCGGGATGACGCCGATGTGCCTCGGGATCGTCGATCGCTGCCTCGAAGAGTCGATCAAGTACGCGAAGCAGCGCGAGCAGTGGGGCAAACCGATCGCGACGTTCCAGCTCGTGCAGGAGAAGATCGCGCGCATCTACACGGCGCGATCGATCATCTTCGCGCTCCTCCTCCGTCAACTCGAAGCCGACAAAGCCGGCGCGCCGTTGTCAGTCGAAGAGGCGAGCGCGAGTAAATTGTACTGTGCACGCATCACGACCGACTGCGCGATGGAGTCGGTGCAGATCATGGGCGGCGCCGGCTACATGACGGGAAGCGTGGTCGAGATGCTCGCGCGCGACGCGAAGCTCTTTCAGATCGGCGGCGGGACCGACGAAATCCAGCTTTTGCGAATCGCGCGCGAGCTGCTCGAACGCTGATTGAAGAACCCCGCGCGGCGCTCGTCGAACGGATACGCCTTGCGTGTGTGAGCTGAAGTAGACTCGCCGCGCCTAGAAGCACCCAATCTGCGCACTTCGAAGAAGAGGAGGCTGACAATGATCGGTTGGAAGAAGGCCGTAACCACGGCGATGGTAGCAACGAGCCTCACGGCGGCCGCGGGCGCCATGGCGGCGTCGAACGACATCTTCATCAAGATCGGCGACATCAAAGGCGAGAGCGCCGACAGCAAGCACAGGGGGGAGATCGACGTCGTCTCGTGGAGCTGGGGGCTCGCTCAGACGGGCGGTTCGACGGGTGGTGGTGGCGGCGCGGGCAAGGCCCACGTTCACGACATCTCGATCGTCAAGCACATCGACGCCGCGTCGCCGTCGCTCTTCATGCACGCCGCAGAGGGCAGGCACATCGGCAACGTCCAATTGACCGTGCGAAAAGCGGGCGGAAGGGCCGTCGACTTCATCAAGATCAAGCTCGACGACGTCCTCGTCAGCTCGATCACCAGCGCAGTGAAGGGCGACGAGACGGTCGAGCACGTGACCCTCAACTTCGGCAGAATCGAGTACGAGTACACGCCGGTCGGCGCCGACGGCTCTCCTGGGACTCCCGTCAAGTTCAGTTGGGACGTAAAGGCGAACCGAGGCAAGTAGCTCCCTACGGCGCGCTCGCTCGGGCCGGCTTTCGGGCGGTCACGAGCGAGCCGCGCACCCACTTGCCTGCTTCTTTGCGGAGCTCGACCTCACGGAGGGCGGTGACGTCGAGCCCCGCGGCTCGAAGCACGCGACGCAAATACGCTTCGGTGTGGCTGTAGCGACCGTGCGGATGGAGGCGATGGCCGTGAGGGGCGTCGCTTTCCTCGGACCGCTCGACGGTGAACGTGATGTGGCCGCCCGGGCGAAGCGCGCCGAGGGACGCGGCTGCAACCGCTTCGAGCGCGCCGAAATAGACGAGCGTGTCGGCGGACACGACGAGATCGTACGACGCGGGGTGTTCCTCCAAGAACTCGGTGAGCTCGGCCTCGACGAGCTCGTCGTAGTCCTTTCGCTCGCGGGCACGCTCGAGCATGCGCGCCGAGAGATCGACGCCGACGAGGCGCTTGGCGTACGCGCGAAGGTGCTCCGCGCAGAGACCGGTCCCGCAGCCGGCGTCGAGGACATCGAGCGACGCACGCGGCTCGCCGAGCGCCGCTACGACTGCCTCGGCGACGAGCGCAGGCGCGCGGTACTGGAGCCGCGCGAGCGCCGAGTCGAAGCTCGACGCGAAGTGATCGAACGACTCGCGAACGAAGTCGTCCGACGCACGCGACGGCGCGTCGCCGCCGCGGCACGCGGTCAAGAGGTGACGCGGCACTGGGTTGTTCGGCTCGATCGCGAGCCACTGCTCGTAGGTCTGCGCCGCCTCGCCGATGAGCCCGAGCGCGTAGAACATCCCGCCGAGCTGCCGGTACGAGTCCGCCGTCCCGGGACGCAACTGGAGCGCCTTCTTGTGCCACTCGAGCGCCTCCTCGAAGCGGTTCATGCTGCCGAGCACGTTGCCGAGGTTCTGATGCGCTTCGTAGTGATCGGGTTGGAGCGCGAGGACGTCATGGAGGAGATCGAGCGCCTCGTCGTAGAGGCCACGCTCGCGCGCCACCGTCGCCAGGTTGTTCAGCGCGTTGGCGTCGGTTGGCTTGAGCTCGAGCGCGCGACGATACGACGCCTCGGCCTCGTCGGTCCGGCCGAGCTGCTTGAGCACGTTGCCGCGATTCGAGTGAATGTCGGGATGCAGCGGCGCCAGCCCGACGGCGATGTCGAGGAGCTCGAGCGCGCGCTCGGATCGTCCGCTCTGATGCTCCGCGACGCCGAGGAAATGCAGCGCGTCGACGTGGTGCGGATCGATCGAGAGGATCTGCCGGTACAGGTTCGACGCGCGCTCGACATCGCCCTTTTGGTGCATGGCGATGGCGAGCTTCAGCGCGAGCTCGGGCGAGAGGTCGAGCGCCTCGAGCTTCTTCTGCTTCTTCGCCTTCTTCGTCGGCCGCTTGGCTTTGCGCGCCATAGACGGCGTATAGCGGATTTTCCGATTACTCGGCGGCCGCGTCGACCATCGTCGTCGCGTTCGCCTTCTTCGCGCGCTCGGCCTTGCGCACCTCGCGGAAGATCGTGATGTCTTCCTTCACCTTGGCAGCGACGCTCGGCGCCGACTCGACCGCGTCGCGAACGAGCTTGATGACCATGTGCGGAGCGACCTGCGCCGCCGCACGCGACTGCGTCACCGCGCCGGTGAGACGATCGCGCCAACGCTGCGCGCGTGTCTTCGTGATGTACGGCGAGATCTCGGCGACGAGGTCGGCGCAGTTGCCCGCGTACGCATGCGGCGACTTGTGGAGCGGGCTCTCGTACTTCGGATTCGCGTCGAGGAACGCGCGCACTTGCTCGCGCGTCACGCCGTGCTCGCCGAGCGCGCGATCGTACTCGGCGATCGCCGCCTGCTTCGCCTTGAACAAGTACATCTGCACGCGCGAGTAGAAGTTCACGCGACCGTCGCCGCTGGTCTCTACCGGGCAGAAAATGGTCCCGGGGAATTTCTCGCTGATCGCCGACTGCACGCCGTCACTGACACCCGCGCTCGGCATGCAACCGAACGGCTTCACGCTGAGCGTCATATGCGCCTTCGCGTCGACGACGTTCATGATCAGCTTGCCGACCTCCATGTGGCCTTCGCCGCCGCGGAGATCGTTGTTGTAATATTCGTGGCTGATCTGCGCGATCTTGTCCATGTCGGGCAAGTGGTAGCCGTAGAGGCCGGTCGTGTACGCGAACGTCTGGAAGAGCCCGCGGACGATCTTCCCTGCGGCCCATACGCCGCCGAGCTTCTGCGCGACGCCGAACGGCCCGAGCTTTCCGAGCCCGTAGTACGCGACGTCGGCGCCTTTGAGATCCTTGCGATCGTTCGTGTCGTGCTTCGCCTCCCAAAGCATGTAGAGGATCCACGCTGTCACCAGCTGGATGTCCGGCTCGGCGCCTTCGCTCTCGAGGAAGCGCTGAAGTTGGTAATTGCCGTCGCCTTCGGTCGTCATCGCCCAGAACTCGCCGATGATGCTGACCTTCGGTTTCGGGAGCGTGCGATCGACCGCGATCGCCGCGAGGAGGGGCTTGCACTGCCAGAGCGCGCCGAGGATGTTCGATTGCGCCTTGAGAGCCGCGTAGACGATCGTCCGGCACTTCTCGAGCGCCTTGTCGGTGTCGCCCGTCGTGCGCTCGTAAGGCCGAATGCGGTACGCCATCGCGTTGAGCACGTCGCCGGCGACGAGCGCCTTGATGAGCGCCCAGAAGAACGTCGGGTTCATCTCGAGCCCCGACTCTTCGCCCGTCGCCTGTTTGAGGCCGCCCGTCTGCTGAAAGAGCACGACGCGGAATCCGTCGAAGCCCGCGTCGCGGAGCGCCTTGCGGTACTCCGTAACGTACATGCCAAAGCGGCACGGTCCGCACGCGCCGGCCGTCAGGAAGCAATAGTGCTTGATGATGTGCTCGGTCGACATCCCGTGCTTGTCGCGAAGCGTGCAAAGAAACTTCACGAGATTGCCGACTGTGAAATACGTCGGGTTGCACTGACCGCGATTGCCGAATTCCTTGCCGAACTGCAGCGCCGCGTTGTCCGGCGCGTCGATCATCTGGACGTTGTAGCCAATGCCCGCGAGGCTCGCTTCGACGAAGTAGTCGTGCGCGTACGTGAGCCCGCTGACCAGCAGCGTGATGCTCGCGCGCTCGCTCTTCGTGAACGTGAGGTTGGCCATTTGCTCGATCCACTGTTCGGTCGGCTCGGCGAGCCCGAGGCGCTCACGCTCTTCCGTCTCGAATTTCTTCAGCTCGGCGTCCATGTCGAAGACCGGAAGCGCGCGCTTGTCCTTCACTCCGCCGACGTTCATTTGGCTCATGAGTCGATCCCTTTCCCAGTTCCCAAAATCATTCGGCAGCAGAAGCGGAGTCACCCGCGTCCTGGATGCGCACGACGCCGTCCTTCGTCTTTCGTCCGAGCTGCACGAGCCCCTTCGGCGCTTCTTGCGGGCGCACGGGGGCTTCGTATGCGGCGAGCTTGGCGCGGAGCTCTTCGAGCTGCGCGAGGATCGCCGGATCCTTCTGACCGCGCGCCGCGAGCTGCTCGGCGCGAAGCTCGAGGAGCTCGACCCGCTTGCCGTCGAGCGCGCGCATCAATTGCCCTTTGCGTTTGCTCGCGTCTTCGAGGCGCTCTTCGTGGAGCTTGAGCGCGTGCGCGTACGTCTTCACGCGGATCTTGATCGATCCGCTCGGCTTGTTGGCGTCGATGTCGTGGAGCGCTGCGTACGGCGTCTTGCTCCGCTCGATGATCGAATCGATGAGCCCGTACACCGGCGCGTCGTGTCCGCACTTGAACGACGACAGATCGAGCACGACGACGTTCGGATGCCGCGCGGCAAAGCCCGCCGCCCAAACCTTCTGCGCGCTGTTGACCGAGTAGTTCTCGGGCCAAACGTAATTGAGCTCGAGCGGCGACTTCATCAGCCCCTTCTCGAGATCTTCCTTGTAATAGCGAGTCAGGTATTCGACGTCCTTCGGGATCGATCGAATCGACAAGACCGGATACCCGAGGACTTGGAACTCCTCGGGAATGCCGTGGTTCAACCCCGGATCCGAATGGTACGGGCGACCGAGCAACAAGATGCAGACGCGATCTTCCGACTCGACGGTCTCGAGGATCGCGCGCCCCTTTTCCTGAACGTCGCGGTCGAAGATGTTGAGCGCCTTCCACGCCTCGCGGCATGCGTGCTCGTTCTCGTCCTCGGTGATCCCGAGGCGCGGACCGAACGTCTCGAACATTCGCTGCGTCATGAGCGTCGGCTCGACGAACGACACGGCGGGATCGAGGTACTCGATCCCACGCGCCGCAAAAAAGTCGACCTCCTTCGTGAACGCCGCCTTCATGACGTCGGGTGCGCCGGCGACGATCGGGCAACTGGCGTTGTCCATCGTGTCGGTGACGAAGTTGTTCACGTGCGTGAGGATCGGAAAGAAGATGTACTTGAGCGGCTTCTTCTCGGTGTGCTGGTGATGGAGCAGGTTGTGGATGTGCGCTTGCGCGACCTTGCTCGGGTAGCAGGGATCGATCGATCCGTACTTGCCGCCTTCGATCCACATCTCTTCGGTCGTCTCGTCGCTGAAGACGACGTGCTGCTTCTGGATGCCAATCGCCTCGAAGTACGTCCGGAACCACGGCGCCGTCGAATACATGTTGAGGACGCGCGGCATGCCGACGCGCATCCGCTTTCGCGCGGCCCACGACTCGGGCGACGAGCGCACGAACGGGCGAATCACTTCGACGCGGCGAATGCCTAGCAGCCCTTTGCGGACCTCGACGTCTTTGACCGGCGAGCCGTGCTCGGGCATCGGCGCGCAGTCGTAGAA
>JBBQXV010000209.1:0-16369 GCA_038209335.1 Polyangiales bacterium
TCCACAAGCATCGCTGGCGATAGTCCTCGAATCTCGCCAGCGCGCACGTGACGCACCACGGAACGAAAGCGGGCTTAGGCGGGATGGCCGTTCACCACGAGAAGCAAGTGTCTTCGGGCATCTCCTGCAAACGCTAGCGCCGTCCCCACGCTTCGTCATGCTGAGAGGCCGCAGCTTCCGTGAGATGATGCGAATCTCGCGCGTGAATTCGCGTGCCGGCCATCCATTCTCGGGGGGTCGTCATGAAAGGTCGAGGCGGTCGTCATGGGTCTTCTCCTCCGCGATCTCAGCGACGCCGATTTCACGATCCTGTTCGCGCATCAACAGGACGCGACGGCGGCGCGCATGGCGGCGTTCGGAACGCGCGATCGCGACGAGGCCGCGTTCGTCGCGCGATGGAAGAAGAACCTCGCGGCGCAGACGACCGCGAAGGGGATCGTCATCGAGGGCGAGCTCGTCGGGTTCGTCGCGACGTTCCTCCACGACGGGAAACCGCAAGTGACGTATTGGATCGCGCGCTCGCACTGGGGACGCGGCGTCGCGAGCGCGGCGCTCACCGAGCTCTTGGCGATCGTCCCGACGCGACCGCTCTACGCGAGCGCTGCGAAGGACAACGCCGCGTCGGTGCGCGTGCTCGCGAAGTGCGGCTTCCGCGTCTGCGGATCGGAGCGAGCGTTCGCCGAGGCCCGCGGAGAGGACGTCGAGGAGATCTTGTTCGAGCTGACGTAGCGTCCGCGTGTCTGTAACGTAGCGGCGCGCGCGGACGATGCGTCTCCTTCCTCTCCTCTTCGGTGGCGTCGTCTTGTGTGGCGTCGTCGCGTGCGTGAGCGCGCCGGTCGCGCCCGTCGTCGCGCCCGTGGCGTCTTCGAACGCAGCCGCGCCGCGCAACGTCCTCGTCATCGACGAGCTGAGCGGACTCGGCCTCTTCCGCGACGAAGCGTACGAAGCCGACGCGCTCATCGCGGCGTGGGCGAGAACGCGCGGGTGGAAAGTCGTCGATCCCGCACGCGCGCGCGCCGTGTTCGACCGCGCGCACCTCGGACAAGACGCGAAGACCGGCGCCGCGTGCGGCTTGCCGCTCTCGCGCTGGCGCGCGATGCACAGATGGGCGACGGAGCTCGGTGCGCAGGGCCGGCTGTCCGCGAACGTGTCGTGCGACGAGAAGACGAGCGCGTGCACGCTCTCGGTCCTCGCGAGCAACGGCGTCGATTTCGACGGCGAGCCGTTCGCGGATCTCGTCGCGTCGTTCGACGCGCGCGCGCCGTGGCGAGAAGCGCTGCGACACGCGCTCGCGTCGCTCGTGCCCGCGCCGAACGACGAAGGCAAAGGAGGGCTCGGTTTGTTGGGAGGGCTCGCCGGCGACGGCGTGCAGGCGCGCCCCGAGCGCCTGACGTTCTCCGCGTGGACGGCGCGCGCGATGGACCACGGCTCCGACGCGATCAAGAACGCGCTGTCGTTCTCGAGCAATGCGCCCCTTCGCGCGTGCTTCGACGGCGGGGGCAACGCGGAGCTCACGATCGAGGTGAACGGCGACGGAACGATCGTGCGTTGCGAATCGCGCGACGCCGGCGACGCCGTGACCACCTGCGCGTGCGCCGCCTTCACCCAGCACGCGAGCGCCGCGACCCCCGCGCGCGGCAAGCGCGTCCACGTCGGCGTCCACTTCGCACCCGCGGACGTCGTCACGCCGTGGGGCGGCGTCGTCACCGCGAGCACGCGCACGTACCTCGAGACGTACAAGGGCCGAAACGGCGACGATCTCTGGCGACCCGACGTCACCGATCGCTCGATCGCCGATTGGAAGCCGCCGAGCGACGATCGCGTGGCGCGATGCTTCGCGGACGTCTCGAAGCCGGCCGCGGCGCGCTTCCGTGCGCGCGTGAAGCTCGACGCGGTCGGGCGCGCGACGGCCGCGGACCTCTACGATCCGAAGGGGTTCGCGCTCAGCGACGCGCAACGCGCGTGCACGATCGAGGCGCTCCTCACGTCCCGCGCGCCATGCCCGGCCTCGGCGACGACGAGCGCGTTGGTCGAGGTGTCGTTTTCGGCGAGGGCGCTGACCACGCGTTGAGCGAGGCCCGGGCGTCGCTCCAACAATCGCGGGTCGGATGCGCGCGCCCGACGTATCCTTCGCGCCATGCTCTCGCTCGTCTCCGAACCCATCGACGCCTACTCCGCCGCGCACTCCGATCCCGTCTCGCCTTTGCTCGAAGAGCTTCGCACCGAGACGCTCGCCAAGACGCGCTACCCGCAGATGCAGGTCGGGCGCATCGAGGGGGCGTTTCTCCGGATGCTCGTGCGGATGACGGGCGCGAAGCGCGTGCTCGAGATCGGGATGTTTACCGGGTACTCGGCGCTTTGCTTCGCGGAGGCGCTCCCGGACGACGGGACCGTCGTGACCTGCGACATCGATCCCGTCGCGGAGGCGATCGCGCGATCGTTTTTCGCGCGGAGCCCGCACAAGAAGAAGATCGACGTCCGCATGGGACCGGCGCTCGACACGATCGCGAAGCTCGCCGGGCCGATCGATCTCGTCTTCATCGACGCCGACAAGACGAGCTACTCGAGCTACTACGACGCGGTCTTCCCGCTCGTGCGCGCGGGCGGCCTCATCATCGCCGACAACGCGCTGTGGAGCGGCAAGGTGGTCGATCCGCAGACCGACGACGCGCGCGCGATCGTCGCGTACAACGCGAAGGTCGCCGCGGACACGCGCGTCGCAAAGGTGATGCTGACGGTGCGCGACGGAATGCTGCTCGCGCAGAAACTCTGAACGAGGAGGCGACATCATGAGCGAAGCGGAGAACCTGTTCGGCGACGAGCACGTGCGTCGTTACCGCGAGACCGGCGGCAAGGTGGGGCACGTCTGGCGCGAGGGATCGACGATCCTTCTTCTGACGACGACGGGACGAACGTCGGGAGAGAAACGGACGGCGCCGCTCATCTACGCGGAGGACGGAGCGAGCTTCGTGATCGTCGCGTCGAAGGGGGGCGCGCCCGACGATCCCGGTTGGTACAAGAACATCGAGAAGACGCCCGAGGTCGAGCTGCAGGTGAAGGACGAAGTGTTCCGTGCGCGCGCACGCAAGGCGACGGGCGAGGAGCGAGCGCGGCTTTGGCGAAAAGCGAACGCGGTGTGGCCGCAGTACGACGAGTACGCGAAGAAGACCTCGCGCGAGATTCCGGTCGTCGTGCTCGAGCGCCTGGGATCGTAGGATGGTTCGCGACGTTCCACTGCGGTTCTTGGCGATCGAGCTCGGCCCGGACGGCGTCGCGGAGTGGGGCGATCGCGCCCACGCGGTCTTCGTGCCGCGCGCCGAGATCGCCGCGATCGAGGTGCGCCACGGACTCGCCGGTGTGCGGCCTGTGCTCCACGCGCTCGTCGGCGTCGCGATCCTCGTCGGCGCGGTCGTCCTCGCCGTCGCGCTCGGCGGCGCGTTCGACGCGGGCTTCTCGGGCGGCGCCGCACCTTTGTCCGGCGCTTGCGTGCCCCTCGTCCTGCTCGGCGCGTACGTCGTCTGGTTTGCGCTGCGGCCGACGCTTCATCTGCGCGTGCGAACACGGCGAGGCGCGTGCGCGATGCGCTTTCACGGCGAGACGGATCTCGAATCGATC
The DNA here is from genome assembly GCA_038209335.1 of Polyangiales bacterium. GTDB lineage: Bacteria > Myxococcota_A > Polyangia > Polyangiales > Polyangiaceae > JBBQXV01. The sequence continues at coordinate 3,616 of JBBQXV010000209.1, forward strand.
GCGACGATCCTCGCGGAGGCGCAGCGGCGATACGGCTACGTCGTTCGTTGGATCGTCCTCGAGCCGCGCGTCGCGAAGACGGCGTACCGGTCGGCGACCAGCGACTGAGCCGCCGCGCGTCCGACGGAGACCCATGCCCGAGCTCCCCGACGTCGAGTTCTGCAAGCAGCGTCTCGAAGCGTCGCTCGTCGGTGCGCGGATCGTCGCGGCGTCGTCGCGCGATCGCCGCCTGTTGCGGCCGCGCGCGCCGACCACGTTCGGGCGCGCGCTCGTCGGACGCGACGTGCGTGAGGTCGTGCGCCGCGGCAAGTGGATCATGATCGCGTTCGACGATTCGCGCGTCTTCTCTCATCTCGGAATGACCGGGTGGTGGGTCGTGCGCGACGTCACGAGCGTCGCGGAGCGGTTCGAGCGCGCGCGGATCGACGTGGCGCGCGGGCGTTCGCGGGTGAGCCTCCGCTACGTCGACGCGCGCAGGTTCGGACGTCTCGTCGTGGCGCGCGACTTCGCAGAGTGGGACGCGCTCGGCCCCGATCCGCTCGTCGACGGCATCGATGTCGATCGCCTCGCCTCGTTCGCGCGGAGCCGTCGCTCGATCAAAGACATCGTGATGGATCAGAAGGTCCTCGCCGGGATCGGCAACATCATCGCGACCGAAGCCTTCTGGCGCGTGCGGATCGATCCGCGCACGCCGAGCGAAGCGCTGTCGCGTGTGCAGCTCGCGGCGATCGCGCGCGCGCTCCGTGCCGAGATCGATCGCGAGCTCGCGACGCGCGCGAAGGCGAAGGACGACGAGTGGCAAGACGTCCTCGCGATCTACGGGCGCGTGGGCGAGCCGTGCCGCCGATGCCGCGCGACGATCGTGCGCACGGTGATCGCCGGCCGCTCGACGGCGTTCTGCCCGGAGTGCCAAACGTAGTCATCCGTCCGGATGACATCGGCGCAGATGCGCGTCGGACGTCGCGCGCTATAAGCCGGGGATGAACGCTCCGTTCTCTTCTCGTTTCGCCGCCGCCTTCGCTCTCCTCGCCGTCGCCGCTCCGCTCGCGTGCGGCGGGACCACCGCCGACACCGCCTCCGGCGACGCGTCGACCGATGGCGGATCGTCGGTGGGCGAAGGCTCGGTCGGCGAAGCGTCGACGACGTGCTCGCGCTCGACGCAGCTCTGTTCGGGCAGCTGCGTCGACACGATGAACGACTCGGCCAACTGCGGCACGTGCGGGCATGCGTGCGGCGCGGCGAGCTCCTGCGTCATGGGCGCGTGCGCCGTGGACGCGGACGGATCGGTCGTCTTCGCGTTCAACAAGTTCTTCTTCGGCGACACCGATCGCATGGGCGTCTCGAGCCAGACCGCCTGGAAGCAATACGGCGCCGACATCGACCACAAGACGACGGACAGAAATTCCACCGACGTGTGCACGCTCGCCTCCGGCGCGTCGAAGTCGGCGCAAGTCGACGGCAACAACGGCATCGACAACTCGTTCGGCCAAAACATCCTGCCGATTCTCCTCACGACGGCCGGGCAGGACTTTGGCAAGCAGGTGAACGACTCGATCAACGCGGGCCGGTTCACGGACCTCGTGAAAATCGATCGCTTGGGTACCGCGGCCACGTATCCAAACCTGACGGGCGCGTTCTTCGGTGGTGCGTCGCTCGGCGCGGCGCCGGCGTGGAACGGGAACGACGTCTGGCCGGTCGACACGGCGACCGTCAAGAACGGCGACGTCGGCATGCCGAACACGGTCTTCCCGAGCAGCTCGATGAGCGCGCGCGTCTGGACCAGCGGCATTGCCGGGGGCATCACCCTGCCGATCGTGATCGGCGGCCTCGCGTTCAACATGCACCTCACGCAGGCGACGATCACGATGCGCGTCGACGGCACCAATCAGTCGGCCGTCGAAGGGACCGTCTCGGGCGTCGTCAACGCCGAGGACTTCATCGTGTCGATGAAGACGGTGGCGGGGCGCATCACGACGTCGCTCTGCCAAGGCTCGGCGTTCGAGTCGATCGCGCAGCAGATCCGGCAAGCGAGCGACATCAGGGCCGACGGCACGAACGTCGCGGGCTTTTCGTGCGACGCGATCTCGGTCGGCGTCGGCTTCGAAGCGAAGCGCGTGAAGCTCGGAACCGCGGTCACGCCGCCGGTGTCGCCGGATCCGTGCCACTAGAAGGTTCGTTCGCGTTTGGTCGACGTAGCCTCGCGCGAGGAGGGAAGGTACGCTCGATCGCGTGTCGTCTCCCGTCGCACGCAGCGAGGCGCTGAAGGGGGCGCGCTTCGGCGCGCACGAGATCGTCGGTCTGCTCGGGCACGGCGCGACGGCGAGCGTCTTCGAGGGGAAGCATGTCGCGCTCGCCAAGCCGGTCGCGGTGAAGATCCTCCACGAGCACCTCGCGCAAGACGAGCAGATCGCCGGGCGCTTCTTGCGCGAAGGGCGCATCGCGGCCCGCATGCGGCACCCGAACATCGTCGAGGTGTTCGACGTCGGCGTCGAGCACGGCCTGCCGTACCTGGTGATGGAGCGGCTGCATGGCAGCGATCTGCACGCGCTCCTCGCGGACACCGAGCGCCTCGACGTCGAGCACGCGCTCGCGTTTCTCCTGCCGATCGCGTCGGCGCTCGTGCACGCGCACGAAGCGGGCGTCGTTCATCGCGACTTGAAGCCGGCGAACATCTTCCTCGCGCGCGACGTGCGCGACGATGTCATTCCGAAGCTCGTCGATTTCGGCCTGTCGAAGGCGGCGGGGTTCCACAGCGACTCGTTGACGCGCTCGGAGCTCGTCGCCGGGACGCTTCTCTACATGGCGCCCGAGCAGACGGTCGGCGTGAAGTTCGCCACCGCGGCGAGCGATCAATATTCGCTCGCGGCGATTCTCTACGAGTGCATCACGGGCGTCGCGCCGTTCGTCGCCGAAGGGATCTACGCGCTCATCGACTTGATTCGCACGACGAAGGCGAAGCTGCCGAGCGCGATCGCCGCCGCGGTTTCGCCGGAGCTCGACGCGGTCGTGCTGCGCGCGCTCGATCGCGATCCGGCTGCACGCTGGCCGAGCGTGCGCGATTTCGCGCGTGAGCTCTTGCCGTTCGCGTCGACCGAGACGGCGAATGCGCTCGCCCGCGATTTTTCGGATCGCGCGAGCGCACGCGGTCGCGGTGCGCCCGCACCGGCGTCGGGCCCGTCGCGCACAAGCGCGCGCACCGCGGTCGCTCCCGCCGAGACGCGCATCGAAACGTCCGAGCGCGCGGGCGTCCCGCCGCTTCCGTGCGCGCCGGGCACGAGCCCCTTCCACATCAAGGGGAATCCCTACCGCGGCCTCGCGCACTTCTTGACCACGAAGCTCCCCGGCGGGCTCGACGCTTTTTGCGACGCGCTCGACGACGCGCGCCTCCGTGACTTCGTCCGCCAGCCGTTCCTGGCGACCTCGCGCTACGACGTCCTCCCGTTCTATCCGCTGAGCGCGACGCTTGCGCGCGTGGTCGGCGCACCGTTCGACACCTTCGTGCGCGCCGCGACCGCGAGCCAAGCGCGCTACGATGCGCGCACCGCGTACAAGAGGATTTTCGAAGGCACGGGCGTCATGGATATCCCGGAGCGAATCGCGCGCTTCAATGGCCACTACTACGACTTCGGTGAGTTCATCGGCGAGGTCCTGGCGCCGGATCGCTTCACGATCGAGTTTCGCAGTACGCCGGCTTACCTCTTCCCGTGGTTCGGGCTGATGAACGTCGCCTACACAGAAGAGTCCGCGCGCATCGGCGGTGCGAAAGAAGTGAACGCCTCGCTCGGCGCACCTCGGCCCGTGGGCGAAACGGGGGGGTTCGCGCTGGTCACGTTCACGGTCGACGTCACCTGGCGCTGACGATACGGCGCACGAACGCCAACATCACCGCGACCGCGAGCAGCGCGCCGAGGAAGACGAAGTCGCGCGCCTCGAGCCCCGCGAGGACGAAGAGCACGGTGAGGGTCGCGAGGATCGGGACGAGCGCGCCGCCCGGAACGACGAACGGCGCGCGCTCTTCGCGCACGCCGCGCGCGCGTAGGCGCAAGAGACCTGCGCAACAGACGAGGTAGATGCACAGCGTCCCCGACGCGGCCAATGTCGCGAGGACGCGGAACGTGCCCGAGAGCGCGAGCGTCGCGCAGATGGCGGCGTAGACCGTGATCGCGATCGCCGGTGTCCCGCGCGTCCCGTCGACGCGACCGAGGACGCGCGGCAAGACGCCGTCGCGGCCGAGCGCGTGCATCACGCGTGGCGTGCCGAGCGCGTCGCCCGCGAGCACGCCGCCTGCCGACAGCACGGCGGCGACGAGCATGATCGTCCCGCCGGCGGCGCCGAACGCGACGCGCGCCGTCTCGCCGAGCGGCGCGTCGCCCGATGTCGCGAGCGCAGGACCGAGGACGCCTTGCGCGACGAGCTGCAGACCGAGGTAAAGCGCCGTGACGATCGTCAGCGCGAGGAGGATCGCGCGCGGCACGGTGCGCGCGGGCGCCGTGACCTCGCCGCTCGTGTTGAGCGCCGTCTCGAATCCCATGAACCCGAAGAAGAGGAGCACCGCCGTCTTGCCGAGCGCGCCCGCCGAAGGGAGCGCGCCGAGCGCGAGGTTGGCGCGATCGACGTGCGACGCGCCGAAGATCACGAGGCCGGCGAGCGGCACCAGCTTGATGGCGGCAGTGAGCTGCGAGAGCCCGGCCCCTTGCCGCGTGCCGCGCACGTTGATGACGACGAGCAGCGCGTAGTACCCGAGGAGCATCGCCGCACGCGCGAACGGCGTCGCGAACGTCGGTACGAGGACGCCGAGCGTGTCGGCGAAGAGGACGGCGACCGCCGCGTTGCCAATCGCGCCGGTCGCGAACCACAGCAAGTGCCCGGTGACCGCGCCGGCGAACGGGCCGAACGCCGCCGTCGCATATCCGTACAAGCCGCCGGCGGCGGACACGCGACTCCCGACTTCGGCGAGGCACAAGCCGACGAGCCCGACGAGCACGACGCACGCGAGGTACGCGAACACCGCGCCGGTCCCGAGCTCGCGCGCGGCGAGCGCCGGCAATCCGAAGATGCCGGCGCCGACGGTCATGTTGACCATCGTCAGCGCGAGCGCGCGTACTCCGATGACGCGGCGGAGCTCGGACACGTCAGACACCCGAGGGTCGTCGATGTTCGCTCATCCGTTGGACGCTACGATGGGGCGCCGGCGTGCCAGTGGGCAAATCTTTGCGCGATTGGGGCCGGCGCGCGCCTCTCCGGGGCGTTATGCTGTGGAGGAGAGTGGAGGACGCAGCATCATGGCGGCCGTGAGCGTACGAAAATCAGCGCTGATCCTGGGAGCGGCGGCTTCGCTTCTCGTCGTTACGCCCGCGTTCGCGCGCGGTGGCGGCGGCGGTCACGGTGGTGGCGGACACTCCAGCGGCGGACACTCCAGCGGTGGACACTCCAGCGGTGGACACTCCAGCGGTGGTGGCCACGTGAGCACGCCGCACTCCTCCGGCTCGGGCGGGCACGCCGCTCCTCATTACTCTGCGCCATCCAGCGGTTACCGCGGAACGGTCGGCGGCGTGCACGGCGCGTCGCCGATGCGCGGACCTTCCGTCGGCTATCGCAACGGGTACATCGGCGGCGGTCGCGGCGCGTACGTCGCCGGCGGTCGCGTCCCTCACTTCTATGGAGGACCGCACGGTCGCCTCTGGTGGGGGCCGCACTACGGTTGGCGCGTCCCTCTCTACTGGGGCGGTTACTACAGTCCCTACGTCGGGTACTGGGGCGTCAGCTATTGGGTCACCGACTGGGTCATGCTCGACTACCTCGCTGCGGAGGAAGCGCGTCGCATGGCGTACGCCGGTCCGAACGCCGTCGCCGTTCCCGTGACGAGCGCGGCGATCGACGGCGGCGTGCGCGAAGAGCTTCGCGCGCAGATCGCCGAGATCCTCGCGATGCCCGCGTCGCCCGTCGGGAACGGCGCCGGAGCGGGAAACACGTTGGTCGTGAACGATCCGCGCGTCGTGCGCGCCCTCGCGGCGTCGCACCATGTCTTCGTCGTCTCGCGCGCCGTGACGGTCGCGGACCGGACGAACGGCGGCACGTGCAGCGTGACGCAGGGCGATCTGCTGCGAACCTCCGCGCCGATCCCGAGCGGGCAATCGTATGCGGACGTGCGGGTCGCGGCGTCGAAGCATTCGAGCTGCGCGCCCGGCGCCATCGTCGCGCTGCCGATCGCGGATCTCGTTCAGTTCGAGTCGGCGCTGATCGAGCGCGTCGGTCGCGGCGTCTCCGCAGCCAACGCGACGGAGACCGAGCCCGAGACGGCCCCCGCGCCCGGTGCGCCTGCTCCGAGCGCGCCGACTCCCACGCCTACGACGACACCGGCGCCTCCGGCGAACGGCGTATCCATTTAGCGCGACGTTGGGTCGCGTCGCGCCGTCGCGTGTCGCTCAGATGGCTGGCGGCGCGTTCGACTTGAGACGACGCGCGATGCGTTCTTCGAGGACGTCGGCCTCGATGCCGAGCGTCGCGGCCGACGCGAGCAACAGCGCACGCTCCTCGGGCTCGACACGACCATCGACGATCGCGGCCTCGACGAGCAGCGCCATGACGCGCGCTTGTACTTCCGGGGCGAGCGCGCGCAGCGTTGCCGTCGCGCGCCCCGGATCGCTCGTCACGACGCGATCCGCTCGATCGTCCGGCGAGAGTCGGAACCGCTCGATCACGCGCCGGAGAAACTCGCGCTCTTCATCGACGACGACGCCGTCTGCTCCGATCACGGCTTCGATCAATTCGACGACCTTGATCTGCTGCTCGGGCTCCACACAGAGAGAATACGCGACAAGGCGAGAATCCATCCCTACCAAAGCGTGACCAGCGCGCCGATGTGAACGAGCTGACCATTGGCGACCGCGAAGTACGCGAGCTCGTCCTCGTCGATCCCGCCCGTCGAGCCTGGCTTCGCGAATCGTAGGACGTAGAGCGCCACCGGTTTCTTCATCGCCTTGAGCATCTTCGTGTGCTTGTCCTTGCGCGAAGAACAGAACGGCGTCGTGCACGCGGCGATTTCCGCGGCGCTGCCGAGGCGCGTGACCCTCAGCTCGGTGTAGCCCTTCGTCTCGGCGTCCTTGAAGGGGCCGATCATCTTCGGCATCTCTTTGAAGACGTCGCGATCCCATTCTCCGTAGACGTCCGCGCCGACGGTCGCGCCGAACGTCTCGGCGAACCACGGGAGCGCTTTGTCGGGAAGCATCGCAAACTCGAGCAGCGGTCCTTCGACCTGCTTCGAGTCGCGCGTGCGGATCGCGCGCTGAAGCGCCTCCGCCTTTGCTTTGAGCACCGCGGAGTTGTCGGCGCCGTCGGACAACGCGGCGCTCGCGCTCGACGATGAAGTCGAAGACGAGCCGAGCACGAGGAAGACGACGAGCGCGGCGCCTCCACCGAGGACGAAGAGCAAGCCGAGCACGATGGCGACGATCGCGCCCGCGCCCATACCCTTCTTCTGCGGCACGGCGGCCTGCGCATAGCCTTGCGGCTGCGGGTAATGGCCCTGCTGCGGGGGATACGGGCTCTGCTGCGGATACGGTTGGCGCGGATCGTAGGGATTCATCGTGCATGCCGGTTTCGCAAGCTGCATGCCGCGCGCAAGTGGCCGTTCGCACGTCGCGCGTCGTCGAAAAGCGCGCGGTTGTCCGAGACACGTCTCGGACAACGACTCACTCAACGCTTCGGTGGCTCGTCGTCGCGCTCGCCCTCTTCGCGCGAGACGGCGCGATCGTGGTTCACGTCGACGGCGGCGAGCACGAGGTTCGCGGCGATCGACGACGGCGCTTCGTCGGTGACGCGCGCGATCGCGGCGGCGATCTCCGCGGCGGTGACGACGCCGTCGTGGTTCGTGTCGACCGCGTCGAATCCGCCCAGACGCTTCCACAGCGCGAGCGCGAACGCGTCGACGAGGACGAGCTTCACGTCGCGTCCGCTGCCGGCGGGCGGGATCGCGTGCGGGTGCGCGCGCGCGAAGGCGACGAGCGGCTCGACGTGATCCATGCCGAGGAAAAAATCGCGGACGATGGCGACCGAGTACTCGCGCGCGTCGTCGAGCTGCGCGCCCGCGATGCGCGTGACGACGTCGCCGGGCTGCTCGACCGTCATGCGATCGTCGACTTGGAGGAAGCCGCCCGACTCGGCCGGCGCGTGCGCGCGCGACGCCGCGACCGCTTCGCGCACGACGCGACCCGGCAGCGGAACGACGACGACCTCGTTGTCGAATGGGACCTCGGATTTCAAATCGCCGAACGTGAAGTGGCGCGTGTAGTCGCGCCCGCCGCGGATGCCGCCGCCGTTGAAGAGGCATGCGTCGGCGCCGAGCGCGTCGCGAACGCGCGAACAGACGAGCGTTCCCAACGACGTTTGCTTCGCGCGTGTCCCGATCGACGACAGCGTCTCGCCGGGCGCGAGCGACATCAACGTCGCCGCTTCGAGGTGACGTACCGCCGACATGAGCACGTCGACGCGCGCGCGAAGCGTCGCGTCCTCGGCGTACGACGCGACCGGCTCGAGGCGCGCGGCGACGAGCGGAAGATCCGGCGCGCCCACGGGAAGCTCGGCACAAAAGGCGAGATCGATCACGATCGCGCTCTTCGCGTCGGAGCCCGCCTTCACGATCCACGTGCCGTCGCGATCTTCGAGGAACGAGACGTGCTCGTGCCCGCCGATGATGACGGGAAAGCGCGGAGAGCGCTCAGTGCGCGCGAGCGAGCGATCGTCGTCGATCGTCTGGTGCGTCATCGGCAGGACGCACGCGCAGCGCTCGTCCTTCATGAGTCGTGCGGCTTCGCGCATCGCTGCTTCGTTCGGTGGATCGACGCGATCGACACCGAACGGGACGCGCCGGTAGACGGCGGGATCGTTCATCACGACTCCGACGATCCCGACGCGAACCGTGCGTCCGCCCGGCGCGGCGATCTCGACGACATCGTGCGCGCGCAGCGGCGGCTTGAAACCCGGGATGTTCGTTCCGATGAGCGTCGCGTGAAGCTCGCGCACGCGCGCGCGGAGCTCCTCGATCGAGATGTCGTCCTCGTGGTTCCCGAGGATCGCGTGCGTCACCCCGACCGCGTTCATGCACTCGACCATGCCGCGACCCGAGTCGAGGCTCGACAAGATGCTCGGCGAAACGAAGTCGCCAGCGAGCGTCACCAAAAATGCGTCCGCGGGGTTCGTCGTGCGGTGATGACGAACGAGCGTCGCGAGGCGCGGCAGGTTCTCGAGCGAGTAGACGTCGTTGACGCAGACGATGCGCAGCGTGGGTCCGCGTTCGGCCATTCGACCGAGAGCCTACCAGTTGAATTCGGGGAACGGCTTTCCGGGCTTCGCGAGCAAGTACCCCTGGAGCAAATCGCATCCGAGCTCGATGACGGCGTCGCGCTCGGCGACGGTCTCGACACCCTCGGCGACCACCGTGATGCCCAAGTCTTTGCACAGCGTCGCCATCGACCGAATGAGCTTCTGCTTCGTCGGCGTCTTCTCGACGTCGCGCACGAGCGACATGTCGAGCTTCACGAACTCCGGCTCGAGCGCGACGAAGCTCGTCAGCCCGGCGTACCCCGCGCCCAAATCGTCGATCGCGATCCGGTACCCCATGCGGCGCAGCTCCGCGACCTTCGCGCGCGCGTCGGGCACCTCGTCGAGCGATGCGCGCTCGGTGATCTCGAGCACGACCTGATCGGCGATCTGCGAGAGCGGCGATTTCCCGGAGAGGAGATCGTCGTCCATCAAGTCGCGCGCGTGGAGGTTCACGAAGAGCGCCGTCCGAATGCCGACCGCCATGGGCGCCGCCGACGCGACCCGGATCCGTCGTCCGAGATCCGGGAGTCGTCCGAGGCGTTCGGCCGCGTCGAGGATCGCGCCCGGATGCGGCAGCGACTTCTCCGAGCTACGCAGGAGCGCTTCGTAACCGAAGAGCGTTCGATCCTTGGCGCTCACGATCGGCTGGTAGGCCATCCACATCGTCTCGAGCGCGCGGTCGAAGCTGGCTTCGAGTCCGACGCGATCCGCGACGCCGAGGCCCCCTTCGCTCACGAGGAGGAGCGCTTCGCGTTTGACGCGCGCGATCTGGTGAAGCCGCACCGCGCGTTGCACGACATCCTTCAGCTCGTTCGGATCGAACGGCTTGCTCAAGTAATGAAGCGCTCCGTGCTTGATCGCTTCGAGCGCCGTCGCCATGTCCGGCGCGCCGGTCATCAGGATCACCGGTACGTCGAGATCGCGCTGGCGGAGGGTACGGAGGAGCTGAATGCCGTCGAGCTCGGGCATCGAGATGTCGCTGACGACGGCGTCGAAGCTCGCGCGCTTGAGCAGCTCGAACGCCTCGCGCCCGTTGGAGGCGGTCGTGATGTCGTAGCCGGCGTTCGTGAGGACGCGCGACGTGGCCCGCGCGAGCGCCTCTTCGTCGTCGACGATGAGGACGCGGGGGCGGGATTTCTCGCTGACGGGCACCCTCTGCGACGGCGTTTCGAGGTTCATGGCGGAAAACCCTCTGTCGTTGCTTCGACCCCTACGAGAACGGCCGGGGCCGGGCGCGAGTTAAGCCCATGTGCCCGCGCTTACGGGAAACCACGTCTTTTGTGCCGGCTGACTAGCGCCTGGCCCCGTCCGGCACTAATTTCCCTCGCTCGGCGGTTAGAGCCGCTACAAAGGCCGTCACCACATGCTCGCTTGGGCTCTCAAGAAAATCCTCGGTACCTCTCACGAGCGCGAAATCAAGCGCCTCCGTCCCCGCGTCGACCAGATCAACGCGCTCGAGGAGGGCATCGCCAAGCTCAGCGACGCCGAGCTCAAGGCCAAGACGGCCGAGTTCAAGGAAAAGCTCGATAACGGCGCCACGCTCGACGACATCATGAACGAGGCGTTCGCCGTGTGCCGCGAGGCCGGCAAGCGCGCGCTCAAGATGAGGCACTACGACGTGCAGCTCATCGGTGGGATGGTCCTCCACAAGGGCTCCATCGCCGAGATGCGCACCGGCGAAGGCAAGACGCTCGTCGCGACGCTCCCTTGTTACTTGAACGCGCTCGACGGGCGCGGCGTGCACGTCGTCACCGTCAACGACTACCTCGCGCGTCGCGACGCCGAGTGGATGGGCAAGCTCTACGGATTCCTCGGGATGACCACCGGCACGGTCGTCAACTCGCAGGGCGATCGCGAGAAGAAGGACGCCTACCGCGCCGACATCACCTACGGCCAGAACAACGAGTTCGGCTTCGACTACCTGCGCGACAACATGAAGTTCAGCGCGCTCGACTACGTGCAGCGCGATCTCAACTACGCGATCGTCGACGAGGTCGACTCGATCCTCATCGACGAAGCGCGCACGCCGCTCATCATCAGCGGACAGGGCGAGCCGTCGTCGCACAAGTACGCGCAGATCAACGAGGTCATCCCGCGCCTTCGCAAGGACGAGCACTACATCGTCGACGAGAAGGCGCACTCGGTGTCGCTCACGGATGACGGTGTCGAGGCCGCGCAGAAGCTCATGGGGATTTCGAATCTCTATGATCCGGTGAACCTCGAGTCGCTCCACATCTTGAATCAGTGCCTTCGCGCGCACTCGCTCTACAAGCGCGACGTCACGTACCTCGTGACGGACGACGGTAAGGTTTTGATCATCGACGAGTTCACCGGGCGCGTTCTTCCCGGGCGTCGTTGGAGCGACGGCTTGCATCAGGCGGTCGAGGCCAAAGAGAACGTGCGGATCCAAGAAGAGACCCGCACGATGGCGACGATCACGTTTCAGAATCTCTTTCGGCTCTACAAGAAGCTCGGCGGCATGACCGGCACCGCCGACACCGAGGCAGCCGAGTTTCACTCGACGTACAAGCTCAACGTCATCACGATCCCGACGAACAAGCCGCTCGTTCGTAAGGACTTCGAGGACGTCGTCTACAAGACCGAGCGCGAGAAGTTCACCGCGGTCATCGCCGAGCTCATCGAGTTCCACGAGCGCGGGCAGCCGGTGCTCGTCGGCACGACCAGCGTCGACAAGAGCTCCGCGATCGCGCGCATCTTGAAGAAGAAGGGGGTGCCGCACGCGGTGTTGAACGCGAAGCACCACGAGCGCGAGGCGTACGTCATCGCGCAGGCCGGTCGCAAAGGCGCGATCACGGTCTCGACGAACATGGCCGGTCGCGGGACCGACATCATCTTGGGCGGCAACCCCGAGATGATCGCGAAGCTCGACTTCAAAGAGGGCGGGCGCGATCCGGACGCCGAGCCGGAGGAGTTCGCGAAGCTCGTCGTCGCGCACGAAGCGAGCTGTAAGAAAGAGGGCGACGAAGTTCGCGTCGCGGGCGGGCTGCACATCCTCGGCACCGAGCGTCACGAGTCGCGCCGCATCGACAACCAGCTCCGCGGTCGCGCGGGTCGCCAGGGCGATCCCGGATCGAGCCGATTTTACCTGTCGCTCGAAGACGACTTGATGCGCATCTTCGCGGGCGACCGCGTGAAGGCGCTGATGGAGCGCATGGGGATGCCGGACGATGAGCCGATCGAGCACCCGTGGGTGACCAAATCGATCAGCGACGCGCAGACGAAGGTCGAAGGACGGAACTTCGACATCCGCAAGCATTTGCTCGAGTACGACGACGTCATGAGCGAGCAGCGAAAGACGGTCTACCGTCTTCGCCAGGAGCTCCTGCTCGGTCGCTACTTCCCCGAGAAGCTCGACGACGAAGGGAAGCCGACCGGCAAGAAGCGCGAGATCAAGCCGCTCGAGCGGATCACC
>JBBQXV010000210.1:0-16281 GCA_038209335.1 Polyangiales bacterium
GATCGGGATCGGAAAGACGATGGTGGAGTTCTGGTTCGAGCCCATGTCGAGCAGCGTCTGCATGTAGCGAAGCGCCAGGGCGGCCGGCTGCGTGGAGATGATCTGGGCGGCGTCCGCGAGTCGCTGCGCGGCCTGGAACTCACCCTCCGTGGCGATGATCTTCGCCCGCTTCTCGCGTTCCGCCTCCGCTTGCCTCGCCAGCGCCCGCACCATCGACTCCGCGAGCTGCGCGTCCTTCAGCTCGACGGTCCCAACCTTGATCCCCCACGGCTCCGTCTGACGATCGATGATGCCCTGGAGCCTCTCGTTGATCTTGTCGCGCGCGCCGAGCAGCTCGTCGAGGCTCGACTGCCCGAGCACGGCGCGGAGCGTCGTCTGGGCGATCTGCGAGGTCGCGTCGAAGAAGTTCCGCACCCGCATGATCGCGGCTTGCGCGTCGATGACCTGGAAGAAGATCACCGCGTTGACCTTCACCGTCACGTTGTCGGACGTGATCACCTCTTGGGCCGGCACCTCGAGGGTGACGACGCGCAGATCGACCTTCGTGACGCGATCGATCCCGAAAGGGTAGATGAAGATGAGGCCAGGCCCTCTTAGAGGAATCAGTCGGCCGAGACGGAAGACGACGGCTCGCTCGTACTCTTTGACGATCTTGATCGCCGAGGAGAACAGGAGCACCGCCAGCATGGCGAGGAAGACGACGGGCACGATCTGGAGAAGCATCGCAGCTCGGCGTGCAACTTCGGACCCGTACCCACTGGCGCTGCGAAACCTAGCCGCGAGCGAAGGTGTGGTGGGGCGGTTCAGCGACCTCGAATGCCTCATATGCTGCAGGATGGGACGAGGGCCGCCGCCCGCGCGACCGAACGGCCGCGCGGCATCGTTTCAACATCCGAATGCCGAGGAGCATGCTCATTGCTCAAACGACCCCAACTCGAGCGTCGCGGCCGATGTCCACGCCGCCCCGTTCAATCAATATAGGTGTCGGAACGCTTCACTTTGAAGGGCACGAGCGCCCCACTTGAGGTGGATCCGCGTATGGCCTTTGTGCCTTGATGCCGAGATGTTCTCTGGCGTCAATGTTGCTCCGAGGCGCCACCGCATGACGCCGTCGCGAAGAGTTGGCTCGTCGACAAGCATAAGAGGTACCCCTATGAACGCCGTAACCGATTCGCCGAACCCGAGCCCCAGCACGCTGTCCATCGTCGTCGGCCTAGCGTTCACGGACTCCGACGGCCCCGCGTTCGATCAAGCGACGCGGATCGCACAACGGGTGCCGCGTAGCGCGCTGCACCTTGTCCACGTGTTCCACGCCGATCTGTCTGAAGAGCGTTCGCGAGACCTGATTGGTCACTTACGCCTTTACGTCAACGAGAAGGCTGCCGCGGCGAAGGGTCTGCGAGGCATGACGGTCGGCATTCATCTGCGCGCCGGACAGGTGGTCCGCGAGATCGTGCAGTTGGCGGCGGAGGTCCAGGCCGATCTCATCGTCGTGGGCTCGCAGAAAGGGCCACACCTCAAACAATGGATCATGGGCTCGACGGCCGAGAAGCTGGTCGCGGGCGGTCCGTGCTCGGTACTCGTGGCGAGCCCGAGACCGACGCAGCCCGAGAAGCACGAGCCGGCGATCGAGGCCCCATGCTCCGACTGCCTTCGTACTCGGGCCTCGAGCAGTGGTTCGCACTGGTGGTGCGAGCGTCACTCGCAGCATGCAAAACGGGCCCACGTGTACTCGTATCAACGAGAGCTGCCTCTCGCATCGCACGACTCTGAAGTCATTCCGACTGGAATCGACTTCTGACACGTTCTTGCGATCGGGGTCTCGGCTGAGAGGAGAATCGTCATGAAGGCAGTCGAAACGAACGAGGATAAGGCTCTGGCCGCCACGGGCGTCGAGGCGTCGTCTCTTCGCTTTGCACATGCAGAGGACGCGAAGCCGAGCGCTGCCTGCACGAGATGATCGACAAGCTCGGGCGACTCGGCGCGTGCGAAGGCGCGTGGTCGCCGAATCGCGCCCCCGTTGTTTGATGCTCATCCGCCCGTCTCGCGCCGCAATCGCGCCCAGGCTGCGCTGAGCCTCGCGCGAGCCATGATCTCCTGCATCCGGATATCGCGCAGATCGCGGGCAGAGTCGAACACGGCCAACATCGCCCCCTGTCCGGCGGCGAAGCTGCCCGTGGCGGTTGCGACAATCAGCTTTGCTCGCGGAAGAATGTCCTGCCGAATCGCGACGAGTCGCGTCCGCTCCGCGAGCACGCGCTCGCGTGCGACGATCACGTTCCCCGCGACCATTCGCTCCATCGCGACGATCTCGGCATTCGCCATCGCGGCCATCGACTGCGCTTCCGTCACACCGGCGCCGAGACGTTCGCGCCAAAGGGGGATGCTGATGCCCACCATCACCATGGCGCCGACTCCGTCGATCATGTTGTACGCCGGACCCGCGCGCACGACGGCCATCGGCGCGTACATGGAGTGCATCGCGTCGATGTCTGCGAGCGCGCGTCGCCGCCCCGCGCGTGCGCTGACCAACTCGGGCCGCGCGGCGAGAGCTTTTCGAACGAGACCGTCCGCCGCCGGCGGCTCGCTTTCGTCGTCGGTCCACGCGAGCTCGGGAATCGGAGCTGTCGGATCGCGCGCGAGCGTCGTGTCGAGCATCGCCTCGGCGCCTCGAATCTCGGAGTCGAGCGCGCGACGATCGGCGCGGAAGCGCGCAGCCTCGTTCTCGAGGCGCAGTACGTCGGCCAGCATCCCCTGACCCGCCGCGTAGTGCGCGCGCGCAATCGTCACGAGCTGATCGAGGATTGCGATCTGATCGTCCAAGATCACGGCGTTTCCGCGACGCTCCGCGAGCATGAAGAAGGCTTGCAATGCCTCGAGCTCGACGTCGAGCGTCGCGCGACTCACGTCGGCACGCCAGCGATCCGCTTCGGCTTCCGCAGCGCGTCTGCGATCGCCGCGGACACCGGAGAGCGGGAACTCCTGTTGCAGCGTGAGGCTCCCGCCGACGTGGCGGAAGTCGTACGGAATGTGGTCGGCTTGGACAATCACGGACGGATCCGGGAGCGCCGCGACGATCTTCGGTCGCTCGCTCGCAGCGGCGGCTCGCGCTCGCGCTGCAGCGATTTCGGCGCGCCGCGCGCGCGCGATGCGCACGACCGTCGCAGCATCGAGCGGCGACGGAAGTTGAGGGGAGTCTTCCGCTTGGGCGGGCGAGGCGAGAACAGTGCACGCGAGCGCGAGGAGCGTCGCGAGGATCGAGCGGGCGTGGGCACGTCCGCGTCGATGCTTGCGTCCTGTTCGCTCCACGATCGCCACCTGGACGTTCTGCATGGTGCCGGTCCTGCAGAGAGTGGGCCGCTGATTGCCGTCGACCTTGTGCCTGGGACGCGTCAGGGCCCGCGCAAGTCCTGCAGTCGGGCGCACGGCCTGCGCGCGCGCTCGCAACATGTTCGGCCGATTGGCTGGCGCGCCGTCGCGCGGATGGATGGCACGAGCGATGCGGGGGGCGGAGCTCATGGCCGACGCCGCGCCCAACCTCTTGCTGCACGCACCGACGGCGCCTTCCGTCTCGCCCTCGCCGACGCCGCGCGCGCCTCGCCACCGAGCGAGCTGGGCGGTCGTCGCGCTCGTCGCCGTCGCCGCCGGAGCCGCAGGCACCGCGTTCGGCGCACGCTTGCGAGCGGGGGCGACTCCTACGGCATCGTCGGTGAGCGCGGGGATGCCCGGCATGCCGGGAATGCCGAACGACGCGCCGGCCATGCCCGCCGGCGCGAGCTCGAAGGCGGTCTACGTTTCACCGGCGCGTCAGCAACTCGTCGGCGTTCGTACGGGCCCAGTCGTTCGCCAGCGCGTCGAAGGCACGCTCCGCGCGGTCGGCATGCTTGCGTACGACGAGACCCACGTTGCGCAGATCCACACCAAAGTCTCCGGCTGGGTCGAACAACTCTTCGTCGACTACGTCGGCAAGCCGGTGCGCCGCGGGCAGCCGCTCTTCAATGTCTACAGTCCTGATCTCGTCACTGCGCAGACCGACTACCTCATCGCGCTCCGCGCGCGTCAGCAGATCGCAGACGGCCCTCTCCCCGAAGCGAAGGCGGGAGCGGACGCGCTGCTCGTCGCGTCGCGCGAACGCCTGAAGCGCTGGGACGTGTCCGACGCGCAGATCGCAAACCTCGAACGCACCGGCCACGCGAGCAGGACCGTGACGCTGTCCTCGCCGTTCGACGGCGTCGTCCTCGAAAAAAGCGCGTTCGCTGGGCAATACGTCACGCCCGACATGACGACATTCAAGTTGGCAGATCTCTCCGCCATCTGGGTCATCGGACAAGTGTTCGAGTACGAGGCAGCCAGCTTGCGGCCGGGCGCCGTCGTCGACGTCGAGTTCCCGTACGGTCAAGCGCCGCGCGTGCTCGAGGCGCGCGTCGACTTCGTCTATCCCGAGGTCGATCCGCAGACGCGCCGCGTGCGATTTCGCGCGACCCTCAAGAACCCGGAGAGGAAGCTCAAGCCCGACACGTACGTGTCGCTCGTGTTGCACGGTGAAGCGATCGATCGACTCGTCGTTCCGAAAGAGGCGGTCATCGACACGGGCGAGCGCAAGTACGTCTTGTTGGCGCTCGCCGACGGCTACTTCGAAGCGCGTGACGTGCAAGTCGGTCCGCCCGTCGGCGCCTTCTATCCCGTGGTCGCTGGGATCGTCGAGGGAGACATCGTCGTAACGTCGGCCCAGTTCCTCATCGACTCCGAGACGAACTTGATGGCCGCGATGCAGAGCATGGCCGCGACCATGCCCGGCATGGACATGGGCAACACCAAGCCCGGACCCGCCGCGCCGCCAGCGACGTCCGCCTCGTCAATGCCCTCCATGCCCGGAATGCCCGGAATGCCTACGGCGCCTCCCGCACATTCCCATTCCGCTCCGCCCCCGCGGCCTTCGAGCACGCCGCCGTCACCGCCCCCGCCGACTCCACCTGCTCAATCGACGGCCACCCCCCCGAGCGCGCCTCCGCCGGCGATGCCCGGCATGCCTGGAATGCCCGGAATGCCCGGAATGCCCGGAATGCCGATGCCGTCGACGCATCACCACGACGGGCACTGACGGAGCCCATGTGATCGAACGCCTGATCGCCTTCAGCGCGCGCAACGCGTTCGTCGTCGTACTTCTCATCGTCGCCATCATAGGCGGCGGCGTTTGGGCCATGAAGCGCACGCCGATCGATGCCATTCCCGATCTCTCGGACGTCCAGGTCATCATCATGACGGACTGGGAGGGGCGGAGCCCGACGCTCGTCGAAGATCAGATCACCTACCCGATCGTCACGTCACTCATCTCCGCGCCCAAAGTGAAAGTCGTTCGCGGGTTCTCGTACTTCGACGTGTCGTTCGTATACGTCATCTTCGAGGACGGTACCGATCTGTACTGGGCACGCACGCGCGTGCTCGAGTACATGAGCGCGCTGCAGGGGCGCCTGCCCGAAGGGGTCCGGCCGCAGCTCGGCCCGGATGCGACCGGTGTCGGCTGGGGATTTGAGTACGCGCTGGTCGACAAGACCGGCAAGCACGATCTCGCGCAGCTCCGCTCCCTGAACGACTGGCACGTGCAGTACTGGCTCCGCAGCGTACCGGGCGTCGCCGAGGTCGCGCCGTATGGCGGCTTCGTGAAGCAATACCAAGTCGAGATCGATCCGAACGCGCTCACGGCGTACAAGATCTCCATCGATCTCGTCGCCGCCGCCGTGCGCAAGAGCAACAACGATGTCGGGGGCCGCGTCGTCGAATGGACAGGTCGCGAGTACATGGTTCGCGGTCGCGGCTACATCAAGGACGTCGCCGACATCGAACAAGTCGCGCTCGGCGCGCGCCCCGACGGGACGCCGATCCTCGTGCGGGACGTCGCGCGCGTCCACATCGGCCCCGAGATTCGCCGCGGCGTCGCCGACTTGAACGGCGAAGGCGACGTCGCCGCGGGCATCGTGATCATCCGAAGCGGAGTCGACACCAACGCGGTCATCGAGAACCTCAAGAAGACCATCAAAGAGAAGGTTCAGCCTGCGTTGCCCGAGGGCGTTCAGATCGTCACGACGTACGACCGATCGGATCTCATCCAGCGGTCGATCGCTACGCTCAAGGAGAAGCTCGTCGAGGAGCTCATCATCGTCTCGCTCGTGTGCATCGTCTTCCTCTGGCACCTGCGCAGCGCGTTCGTCGCCATCCTGACGCTGCCGCTGTCGATCCTGCTCTCGTTCGTCGCGATGAACGCGATCGGTCTCGGCTCGAACATCATGAGTCTCGGAGGAATCGCGATAGCGATAGGGGCGATGGTCGACGCGTCGATCATCATGATCGAAAATGCGCACAAGCACATCGAGCACGACACGACGGGGCGGCCACGTCGCGAGATCCTCATCGAGGCGGCTCAGCAGGTCGGACGACCGCTCTTCTTTTCGCTCCTCATCATCACCGTTTCGTTCTTGCCGATCTTTTCGCTCGAGGCCCAGGAGGGCCGCCTCTTCCGCCCGCTCGCGTTCACGAAGACGTTCGCGATGGGCTTCGCCGCCCTCACGTCGGTTCTGATCGTGCCGTTCCTTATGGTCGCGTTCATCCGCGGGAAGATCCCGAAGGAAGAAAAGAACCCCGTCAATCGATTCCTGATGTGGGCGTATCACCCGTTCGTTCGCTTCGTACTCACGCACCGCGCGCTGACGCTCGTGGCCGCCGCCGCGCTCATGCTCGGCACCGTGCCAGTGTTCATGAAGCTCGGCTCGGAGTTCATGCCGCCCCTCTACGAGGGGACGCTCCTCTATATGCCGATTACGCTGCCGGGCGCTTCGATCGAGACTGCGCGGCAAGCGCTGCAGATCCAAGACAAGCTGATCATGCAGCTTCCCGAGGTCGAGTCGGTCGTCGGCAAGGCGGGCCGCGCGCTGACCGCCACCGATCCGGCACCTCCGGAAATGTTCGAGACGATCATCAACCTCAAGCCGGAGTCGCAATGGCGGCCGGGGATGACGCCCGCCAAGCTCGAAGCCGAGCTCGATCGCCTCGTGCGCGTCCCCGGCGTCGTGAACGCGTGGACGATGCCCATCAAAGCGCGCGTGGATATGTTGTCGACCGGAATCCGGACGCCCGTCGGGATCAAGGTCTTCGGCCCCGAGCTCGCCACGATCAACGACATCGGTGCGCAGATCGAAGTAGCACTGGGCGGCGTGTCAGGAAGCCGCAACGTGTTCGCGGAGCGCGTGACGGGTGGCTACTATCTCGACTTCACGATCAAGCGCGACCAGATCGCGCGTTACGGCCTCAACGTCGCGGATGTCGAGATGACGATCGAATCGGCGATCGGCGGAGCGAACGTGACGACGACGATCGAGGGGCGCGAGCGCTACCCGGTCAACGTGCGCTACCAACGCGCGTACCGAACCGACCTCGACGCGATCCGCCGCATGCTGATTTCGACGCCGAGCGGTGCGCAGATTCCAATCGAGCAGGTCGCCGACATTGCGGTCACGACGGGGCCGACCGTCCTGCGCACGGAGCAAGCGCAGCTCCTGGGGTACGTCTACGTCGACGTCGGTGATCGCGACATCGGCAGCTACGTGAAGGATGCGAAGCAGGCGGTCGCGAAGGCCGTCAAGCTTCCGCCGGGGTACACGCTGGAGTGGAGCGGCCAGTACGAGTACATGCAGCGCGCGGCCGAACGCCTAAAGATCGTCATCCCGGTCACCCTCGCGCTCGTCATCGTCCTTCTCTACTTCAACACCCGCAACGCGATGAAGGTCGCCATCGTCCTCCTCGCCGTTCCGTTCTCGCTCATCGGCGCGTTCTGGCTCCTGTGGATACTCCACTACAACCTCAGCGTCGCCGTGTGGGTTGGCATCATCGCGCTCGCGGGCGTGGACGCGGAGACGGGCGTGATCATGCTCCTCTATCTCGATCAAGCCTACGACCGATCCAAGAAGGAAGGCCGTATGCGGAACAGGAACGACCTTCAAGCGGCCGTCGAAGATGGAGCGGTGAAGCGCATCCGACCGAAAATGATGACGGTCATGGCGATCCTGCTCGGCCTACTCCCCATCATGTGGAGTCACGGCGCAGGCGCGGACGTGATGAAGCGGATCGCCGCGCCGATGGTCGGCGGCGTGGTCACGTCGTTCGCGCTCGAGCTTCTCATCTATCCCGTCATCTTCATGACATGGAAGTGGTGGCGCGAGGTGAAGCCCGCGATGGCGCTCGCGGCGCAGAGCGAGGCCCAGAGCACGTCGGGATCTGGAGAGCCGTGATGTGTCGCGCCGCGCGGGAACTGCGTCGAAGCGCAGAATCTCCAGTGCGGGTTCTCAGGGCGTCGTCGACGTCTGTGATTCTGGCGGAGAGTGCCGCGCTTCCGTGCGCCCGTCGGCGCCACAGTGAGGCGTTGTCGCGTCGTCACGCTCGCCGATCTCGCGCACCGCGTGATGCCGGCAGCACTCCGGCACCTCCTTGCTTGAATGCACGCATGAGATGTCTCCACATTGGACGGTCTGCGCATGCGCGATGCGACTCGCGTGCCGCGACGGCCTCCGTGTTGCTCGCGCAGACTGCGCGCCGTGCTCGGCGTCCCCATCGCCGCGGCGGTCCACGCGATGCATGACGCCTGCATGGCAAAGAGGGAGACCGAATGGATATCGTGAGAATCGTTTACCGACCGTGGACTACGCGCGTCGCGCGACGCGTCCTCGTCGGTCGCAGTCGCGCCCGCGGCGCACCCGAACGTGGGCGCTTCACACGCGAAGACGTCGAAGCCTTTCTCGACGTCGCGTGGAAGAGTTACGACGAGCGCGCACCCGACCTGCCGCGCCAACCGACCGTCGGCAGCACGATGAACGTCCGCTTGGCCTGCTTCACCCTCTCGTTCTTCGACGCGCTTCTCGCGAAGGGAGTCGCACGGGAGCACGCCATCGAGCTCGTCGCCGACGCGGCGTGGGGCGTCTACAGTGTTTGGGGGCGCTTTGCTTCGACGGCCGCTCGTCTTGCACCGGGCAAGGCTTCTGCGCTCGGCTTCGCTACGAGTGGCAAAGGTGGCCGTAAGGGCGCCGTGTCTCTGCGATTCCCATTCAACGCTCCCGGCTACCTCATCAAGACGGTGACCGCCGAGCGCGGGACGGCGTTCAACGTCGTTCGCTGCCCGATCGCGAGCTACTTCCGCGACCACGGCGCGGCCGATCTCTGCGTCGCGGCATGGTGCAACCTCGACTACCCGCTCGGTGAGATGACGAACCAGAAGCTCGTCCGAACTCTCACGCTCGTCCAAGGAGACGACCATTGCGACTTCCGCGTGTTCCCCGCGGCCCGGACGTCGACGATGCAATCGTCCGTACCCGTCCACGGAGAGGTGCTGAGATGACCACAATGGCGACCGACGCGCATGCAAAGGAGCATCGAGGCGTCGGCCACAGCCATCCGGCTGCGGACTCGGGCGCGGAACGCGACGTCGTATGCGGCATGACGGTGAATCCCGCGACCGCGAAGTGGAAGACGAAGCACGACGAGAGGACGCTCTACTTCTGCAGTGAGAGATGCCTCGGTAAGTTCGAGGCCGATCCCGCCCACTACCTCCATCCGCATCCGACCACGCCCGCGAAGCCCGCGGCGCCAACGCCGACCGCGTCTGGCACGAAGTACACGTGCCCAATGCATCCGCAGATCGTTCGCGATGCGCCGGGCGCGTGTCCGATCTGCGGGATGGCGCTCGAGCCGACCGTCGTGACCGCCGACGAAGGGCCGAACACCGAGCTCATCGAGATGCGTCGACGCTTCTTCGTGTCGGTCGGCCCTGCGGCCATCGTCTTCTTGATGGGAATGTCCGAGCTTCTCCCCGGCATGCCGCTGCACCACGCGATCGGCGCGCGCGCGGTCGCATGGATCGAGTTTGCTCTCGCGACGCCCGTCGTGCTGTGGGGAGCGTGGCCGTTCTTCGTGCGCGCGTGGCAATCGCTCGTGAACCGCAGTTTGAACATGTTCACGCTCTTCGGTCTCGGGATCGGAGTCGCGTACGGATACAGCGTTATCGCCCTCCTCCTCCCATCGATCTTCCCGCCATCGTTCCGCGGCGACGGGGGCGTCGTCGCGGTGTACTTCGAGGCCGCGGCCGTCATCGTCGCGCTGGTCCTGCTCGGTCAGGTATTGGAGCTCGGCGCACGAAGCGCGACGAACGCGGCCATCCGAGCGCTGCTTCAGCTCGCGCCGAAGAGTGCGCGTCGCATCCGCGAGGATGGTTCGGAAGAAGACGTGCCGCTCGATGCGGTCGCCGTCGGCGATCGCTTGCGCGTTCGGCCAGGCGAGAAGGTGCCAATCGACGGCGCCGTGACTGAGGGAACGAGCTCGGTCGACGAATCGATGGTCACCGGCGAATCGATTCCGGTCGAGAAGACGACGGGCGATCGACTCATCGGAGCGACGGTGAACGGCACGGGCTCGATGGTCATGCGTGCCGACCGCGTCGGCTCCGGAACGCTCCTCGCGCAGATCGTCCGCATGGTCGGCGAAGCGCAGCGGAGTCGCGCACCGATTCAGAAGCTCGCCGACGTCGTCGCGGCCTACTTCGTACCCGCCGTCGTCGTGACGGCGGTGCTCACGTTCATCGTCTGGGCAGTCATCGGACCAGAGCCGAGAATGGCGCATGGGATCGTCAACGCGGTCGCCGTGCTGATCATCGCGTGCCCGTGCGCGCTGGGTCTCGCGACGCCGATGTCGATCATGGTGGCTACGGGCAAAGGAGCCGCGTTCGGCGTCCTCTTCAAGAACGCCGAGGCCATCGAAGTGATGCGCAAGGTCGACACGCTCGTCGTCGACAAGACGGGCACGCTCACCGAAGGCAAGCCGAAGCTCGTCTCGATCGTGGTCGCGCCCGGTGGTGACGAGGCGCTCTTGCTGAAGCTCGCGGCGAGCTTGGAGAAGGGGAGCGAGCACCCACTCGCCGCCGCGATCGTCGATGGCGCGCGGGAGCGTCAGATCGCTCTCGGTAGCGCGAGCGACTTTGCATCGACTACGGGCAAAGGCGTGACGGGGACGATCGACGGGCATCACGTAGCGCTCGGCAACGCGAAGCTCATGGAGGATCTCCACGTGTCGCTCGATACGCTCGGACCGCGCGCCGAATCGATGCGTGGCGACGGCGAGACGGTCATGTTCGTCGCCGTCGACGCGAAGATCGCTGGGCTCCTCGGCGTCGCAGATCCCGTCAAGGCAACGACCGCCGACGCGATCCGCGAGCTCCACGGTGAGGGCATGCGCGTGGTGATGCTGACCGGCGACAGCAAGACGACGGCGTCCGCGGTCGCGAAGAAGCTCGGCATCGACGAGGTCATCGCCGAGGTGCTGCCCGATCAAAAAGCGGAGACCGTGAAGCGATTGCAGGGCGAAGGACGGATCGTCGCGATGGCGGGCGACGGCGTGAACGACGCGCCCGCGCTCGCGCAGGCGCAAGTTGGTATCGCCATGGGGACGGGTACGGACGTCGCGATGAAGAGCGCGGGCGTCACGCTCGTCAAAGGCGATCTTCAGGGAATCGCGCGGGCGCGGCGACTGAGTCGCGCGACGATTCGGAACATCAAGCAAGGTCTCTTCTTCGCCTTCGTCTACAACGTGCTCGGAGTGCCGATCGCGGCGGGCGTTCTGTACCCGGTCTTCGGTCTCCTGCTGAGCCCGATGATCGCCGCTGCGGCGATGAGCCTCAGCTCGGTCTCGGTCATCGCGAATGCGCTGCGACTACGGCGAATGAAGCTCTAGCCCAGGCGATTTCCATTTGCGGATGCCGAGGTTCGCCCAACACGCGAGCGACGCCGCTTCCGTCTCCAAAAATCGTCTCCAAGAACTCGGTCGATCCGGGGGGACTCGAGGAGACCCCTATGGGCATCGCGAAGAGGCGCAACCACCGGAAATCGAAGCTCCAAATCGCGAAAGACGAGCGGCATCGCCACGTTGTGATTGATGCGCTCTTTAGAGTTCGATTCCCGGCGCCTCCACTATTGGTTTCGCAGTCACTTCCAACAGTTGAGCGCTCACGACGCGTTGCTTGATCTTCAGCGGGTCATCGCCGCGGACGGCGCACCACGTGATCCCCGTCGCCCGCAGATCGTAGAAGAAGTCATGCCGAACGCAGCGGATGTCCCCTGGTCGGTGGTGGTCGAGGTGCACGAATACCTTCTTGGCGAGGCGAGCTGACGGCCGAGACGCAATGCTCGCGGAGCGCGCGAGCCGAGGCAGCACTTCACGCCGCG
Organism: Polyangiales bacterium; assembly: GCA_038209335.1. Lineage (GTDB taxonomy): Bacteria > Myxococcota_A > Polyangia > Polyangiales > Polyangiaceae > JBBQXV01. The sequence continues at coordinate 12,258 of JBBQXV010000210.1, forward strand.
AATCAGGGCGTCGCCGTGGAGAATTCTCGGTAGCCGAGTCCATCGAGGCGTGCGCGGAGAGCGACGTCCGCGCGCCGCCGTCCCGTATAGAGTCCGACCGTTCGCAAGCTGCGCGGAAGACGTGCCGCGAGCAATTCGTCGAAGTCGACGGCGGTGCGCGAGATCCGAAGATGATCGAGATCGTCGAGACGGTCGAGGCCCTCGATGCGATGGAGCCTCTTGCAGTTGATGAGGACGACCGATTGAAGACGGCGGTTGGCGCCAGTGAAAGCGAGGCTCTCGAGTCGCAGCTGATCCTCGATCTGGAGGCGCTCCAGAGACGGGAAGCGGCGCGGCTCAATCCGCGCGAACCCACGGACGCGGACGATCTTCAAATCGGTCAGGGCGGCGTGTTCGATCTCATCGATGTGATCACGCCCGCCGAGAAGGAGCTCGAGCGTACGCAGCGCGTGAAGCCTCGACACGAATGACAGGCTGACGTCGCTCGCCATTTGCACCCGGAGACTTTGCAATCCGGCGCACCCGCCAATCGCGTCGGCGCCGACGTGTTGTCCGAACACGGCGAGATCGCGAAGCTGTTCCATTGCGGCGATTGGCGAGAGAACGACATTTCGCTTCTTCGTCGGGCCGACGTTCAGCGTGTGAAGTTGAGCGAACGCCCGCGACTCCAGGATGCCAGGCGCGTCGAGCGTGAAGATCCCAAGCGCGACTTCGCGCAGTCGCGTCAGACGCGCGCCCGGCGGCGTGTGAAGGCGGAGACTCGCGCGGTCGACGTGGCGTCCGGGCATCGCGTGCATCTTGCCACCTCGCGGGCGAGAAGCGTCGCGTCCGAGCAGACCGCCATGCGGACGGGCACGCCCTCCTCGAGATCGTCGAACTTGACTGGGTACGTCTTCGGAGTCGGCCCGCAGCGACGCGATCAAAGAATCAGAGACCGTACGCCTTGATCTTGTAGAGGAGCGTCGCGCGGCTCGTACGAAGCAGCCTCGCCGCTTCCGACTGGTTTTGCCCCGCCTGCTTCAGTGCGTCGGCGATGAGCGTTCGTTCGTACGCTTCGACGTGTTCGCGGAGCGACGCGACGTCCGCCGGCGGCGGTGATCCCTCCGGGGGCGGCTCGACGCCGCCGCGAAGCTCCGGAAGATCGTGGACGCCGATGAGCGGTCCTTCGGCCAGGATCGCCGCACGCTCGAGCACGTTATAGAGCTCGCGCACGTTGCCAGGCCAGTCGTAGAGCGCGAGCATCGCCATCGCTTCGTCGTCGACGCCGCGAATCGCGCGACCGATCTTTTGCGCGGAGCTTTTCGCGAATGCTTCGACGAGGAGCGGGATGTCTTCGCGCCGCTGTCTCAGCGGCGGGATCTCGATCGGAAAGACGTTGATTCGGTAGAAGAGATCCGCACGAAAGCGCAGCGCTCGGACGTCGGCGGACAGATCGCGGTTGGTCGCGCAGACGATCCGCACGTCGACGCGTATCGGGAGCGTGCCACCGAGGCGCTCGACCTCGTGCTCTTGCAGAACGCGAAGGAGCTTGGCTTGTGCCTCGAGCGAGAGCTCGCCGATCTCGTCGAGGAAGAGCGTGCCGCCGTCGGCCAATTCGAACCGACCGATACGGCGTTGGAGGGCGCCGGTGAACGCGCCACGCTCGTGGCCGAAGAGCTCGCTTTCGACGAGCGACGGCGAGATCGCAGCGCAGTTGACCTTGACGAGCGCGCGGTCGCGGCGCGGGCTTCGCTCGTGGACGGCGCGCGCGAAGAGCTCCTTGCCCGTCCCGGTCTCTCCCGAGAGGAGCACCGTCGAGCTCGTCGGCGCGACGCGATCGAGCTCGGCCAGCACGCGCCGGAGCGCGGGGCTGTCGCCGACGATCCCGGCCGGCACCGCGCCGCGAAGCTCCTCCTTGAGGTAAGCGTTCTCCGCTTCGAGCCGGCGCGAGAGCCGCTGAACGTCGTCGAAGAGCCGCGCGTTCTTGATCGCGACCGCCGAGTGAGCGGCGAAGATCGCGAGCCGGTCGAATTTCTCTGCCGACAGCTTTTCGCGCGCGAAGATCGCGAGCACACCGAGGACCTCGCCGCGAAAGACGAGCGGATACCCCGCGAACGCGCCGAGGCCGTGCTCGCGCACCCACGCCTTGTCGGCGATGCGAGCGTCGCCCGCGAGATCGGTCGTGCAGATCGGTTCGCGCGTCGAAGCGATGACGCCGATCTTGAGCGCGCCGACGGGAACGCGCCGGTACGCGCCGTCCGTGCGCTCGGACACGCCCGCGCTCGCGACCAGGTGGAGACACGGCACGTGCGTCGCGCACGCCTTTGCTTGCGCGCACGTCGCGCATGAATCGCCCGGGCGCAGCAGCCAGATGCGCGCGAGCGCCGCGTCGAGATCCTCGATCAGCGCGCGCGTGATCTCGCCGAGCACCTCGTCGAGATCGAGCGAGCTCGCGAGCTGGAGGCTGATTCGTCCAAGCGCGCCGTCGCCTCCCGTCGCGACGTCGGAGCGCTCGCTCATGGAGCGCAGTCTAAGGACGGTGGCGACCGCATTCAAACGAATGCGCGTGTCTCCGCGCGATCGGTGACGCGGTCGAACTCCTTGCCGCAGAGGACGCAGCCGAAGCGGACGCGCTTGGGCACCACCGTGCCGCCCCACAGGAGATAGAGCACGCCGAGTGTGGAGTAGTCGCAGTAGGGGACCGCGTTGCGATCGTGGCGAGTGGTACCGCAACCGCAGTGCGGGGTGTCGTCGTGTTCCATGGCCGCACGTAGAGCAGACGGCGTGCCGAGCCGCAGGCGGCGCGGTACATGGGAAAAATGCGGCGCGCGGCAACGTTCGGCGCGCCGCTCCGTCGAATTTTCGGCACCCACATGCCGAGGATTCGTCGACGGTGGCGTCGTCTTCCCGAACCTGATCTGTCACGCGGCCCGCGCACGCGACTCCACGTGGCCTTCCCGCCTCTATCCGTACGCGGAGCTCTGCAGCAAGTCGCGTTGTTGGAGGTCGGCGCGTCCGGGCACACCGACGACGCGCTGCTCGAGCACGGGGTCTTCACCTCGGACTGCGCGCTGCTGCGCAAGCCAATCACCCCCGGGGGACTCAGCCTCGAGATCCGGGAGGTGCTCGAGTGACCGCGACCAATGCCCGCGCCCGCTCGCGCCGCGCGGTTCGCGCAGGAGCTTGTCGGGGCCCATCCTTACGAACGTTGTCACTCAGTCGGGCGACTCTCCCCACCGTCGAGGTTGCGCGATGACGGGTCACGACGCTCTCCCGCTTCGGTGCGATGCATGCCGGTTCGCGCTGTCCGCGCCGATTTAGCGCAACCACGCCCCCGGTGGTCCCGATAAGAAGCGCAGGAGGTTCAAATCCGACCATGCCCTTGCCCACGAACGATTCGCGCCCCGCCCCTTCCGCCGCAGCGCCCTCTTTTCCCCACCACATCATCCGCGCGCTCTCCGTCAGCGACGGCTTCCTGAAGGGCGTCGCGTTCGATTTCGTCGACGGTCTCAACGTCATCATCGGCGTGCGCGGAAGCGGCAAGTCCACGGCGCTGAGCAGCATGCGGTACGTGCTCGATCCGAACGCGGCGCGCGTTCCCGCGTTTCGCTCGCTGATGAAAGAGAACCTCGGCCCCGGACGCATCCAGCTCGGCGTCACGACCAAATACAACGTCCCGTACGTCGGCGAGCGCCGCTTCGAGCAGCCGCTGCACGTGTTCGACGAGCACGGCGCGGAGTCCAACGTGGCGCTCGACCGCGATGGCGTTTTCGGCGCGGACGTTTATGGCCACAGCGAGCTCGAGCTGATCGCGACGACGCCGCGGCTGCAACTCGATCTCATCGATCGCTTCGTCGACGCCGAGGTGCGGCGCATCGGAATCGAAGCGCGCCGCGTCGAGCACGAGCTCGAACGCACGGCGACCGAGCTTCAGCGGCTCACCGACGAGGAGCGCGAGCTCAACGATCGGACGAGCGAGGTCGCGCCGTTGGAGGCGAAGGTTTTGGCGTTGCGGCAGGCCCAAGGCCCCGACGGCGACGCACTC
>JBBQXV010000211.1:0-16280 GCA_038209335.1 Polyangiales bacterium
GCCGGCTTCCCCGCGGCCAACTCCGACATCCTCATCAGCTGCCAGCTCGGCAACGTCGTCCAAAACTTCTTGTGTCCGCACGGGTGCAAATCGAACGGGACGACGGCGGCTTGTTATCCGTGACGCTCAGCCGCCGTCGGGGAGCGCGGACGGCTCGGTGGAGATTGCGACGAAGTGGAGCGCGGTGCCGTCGAACTTCGGGTTGAGGCCACCGTCGACGAAGAGCGCGTTGGTCGCGGACGTGTCGCCGATCAGGACGAAGACGTAGCTCCCGCGCGCCTTGAAGAAGTCCGACGGGAGCACCGACGGATCCGAGACGCGCTGCAAATCGGCGAGCGACATCCGGAGGCCGGCGTCTTGCGCCATGCGAATCGAGACGCCCTGCGATCCCCAATCGAGCGAGCCGGGTGTCTGCGGGACGTTGGCGATCGCGCCGTTCTTCGGGCCGACGCCGAGCGGACTGAGCGGGATCGCGCCGGCGTCGCTGAGCGCCGGATCGAGCGTCGCGACGACGGGGCCGGCGGCGACCGCGACGTGTGCAACCTGCACGCTCATCTGATCGACCGACATGATCGACGCCGTCGTGAGCGGGAGCGTCGCGGCGTGCAGCACTCCGCTCAGCTCGGTGCCGCACGCGGCGGCGCCCGGCGTCTTGCATCCGACGATCGCGAGGACGCGCGTGCCTCCGCCTTCGATCATCGACGACGGGATCGCGGGGAGCTGGACGAAGTCGCTCGTCTTCAAGCAGAGGCCGCTGTTCGGAACGCACTGCGGGCCGACGCGTGTGTTGCACTTGGCCGTGGGGCTCGACGACATCGCGAGCTGGTGCGCGTCGATGAGGTACGGCACGACGTACCGTCCGTCGGTCGTGATCTCGCGCGGCAACGTCGCGCCGCCGCCGACGGCGATGCCCGCGTAGTTCGACGACGCCATCGGATGCGCGTCGTCGTACGGCCACGGGATCGCGTTCGGATCGAACGTCGCGCCGAGTCCATCGGCCGACGTCGACGCGCCGAAGCAGACGCGAAAATCGTAGAGATCGGGCGAAGCGTGAACGACGACGAGGACGGTCGGCGCGCCGCCGCCGTCGGCGCTCGCGTCTCGTCCGCCGTCCGGGCCGAGCGACGCGTCGTCTCCGCCTCCGGCGTCGCCGTCGAAGCCCGACGCGGTGGCCGAGTCGAGCGATCCGCAATGAACGAACGTCGAAAGCGCGCCGCCGATCGCGATCGCGGCGAGCACACCACGCACTCTCAGCATCACGTCATAAGAAGAAGCCATAGAGCGGAAAGATAATCGATCCCGCCGCGACGCGCCCGTCGGTCGGCCAACGTTTCGCCGCCGTTTGCCAGCGTCCGCCGCGAATCAGCCGCCGTCCGGCGCCGCGGGCGGCGTGGTGGAGATCGCGACGAAGTGGAGCGCGGTGCCGTCGAACTTCGGGTTGAGGCCGCCGTCGACGTAGAGCATGTTCGCCGCGGACTTGTCGCCGACGAGGACGAAGACGTAGCTCGTCCCGGCCGTGAAGTAGTCCGACGGGAGGACGGACGGATCCGAGATGCGCTGCAGATCGGCGAGCGACATTCGAAGTCCCGCGTCGGCGGCGAGCTGCGCCGACACTCCCTGCGATCCCCACAAGAGCGATCCTTGTGTGCCTGGGATCGTGACGATCGCGCCGTTCTGCGGACCCGACTGCAGCGGATCGAGCGCGAACGATCCGGCGTCGACCGTGTCGAGCGTCGCGACGATCGGCCCGGCTCCGACGGCGAGGTGCGCGACCTGCACGCCGATCTGATCGACGGACATGACCGATGCGTGCGCGAGCGAGAGGACCGTCGCGTGAAGCGCGCCGCCCATGACGGTGCCGCACACCGCCGCGCCGGGCGTCTTGCATCCGCCGATCGCGAGGACGCGCGTGCCTCCGCCGAGGATCGTCGAGATGGGGATCCCCGGGAGCTGGACGTAGTCGGTCGCGTTCAAGCAGACGCCGGTTCGCGGCGGGCACGACGGACCGACGCGCGCGTTGCAGTGCGCCTTCGGATCGTTCGTCATTGCGAGCTGGTGCGCGTCGATGAGGTACGGAATGACGTACGGACCGTTGGTCGCGATCTCGCGCGGGAGCGTCGCGCCGCCGCCGACCGGGATGCCGGCGTAGTTCGACGACGCCATCGGGTGCGTGTCGTCGTTCGGCCACGGCACGGCGTTCGGATCGAAGTCGACGCTGATGCCGTCGGCGGAGGTCGATCGGCCGAAGCAGAGGCGAAAATCGTAGAGATCGGGCGACGCGTGCACGACGACGAGCACGGACGGCGTCGCTCCCGCGTCTCCGGCTCCCGCGTCGGCGCCCCCGCTGTCGAAGCCGCTGGCGTCGCTCGTGATGCCGCCGTCGCCCTCGGGTGCGAACGCCCCGTCCGCCAACGACGAGCTGCAATGGACAACCGACACGATGCCCGCGGCGATCGCGCCCCCCGAGATCACACGAACCACACCCACCATGAAGGAAGAAGTCGAAGCCATCGCAGGTGAAGGTAGCCGATTCGTCCGCGCTGCGCCCGCCGCCGCGGCCTCCGCCGGCGCGCCCGCGCGCGTCGAAATGCTATCCTCGCAACGTGAAGGAGATGCCGCGTGGGCGAGCCTGAAGCCGGCCTGATGGTCACGCCGGGCGTGCGCCTCGTGCGGCCGCTCAGCGAAGGCGGCATGGGGAGCGTCTGGATCGCGGATCATCTCGCGCTCCACACGAAGGTCGTCGTGAAGTTCATGTCGACCGATCTCCTCAAGAGCCCGGAGGCGGTGCAGCGCTTCGCGCGCGAGGCGGCGGCGGCGTCGCAAGTGAAGAGCCCGCACGTCGTGCAGATGTTCGATCACGGCGTGATGGACGGCGGCGTGCCGTACATCGTGATGGAGCTCCTCGAAGGGCACGATCTAGGGCACCACATCGACACGCACGGGAAGATCCCGCCGATCGAGATCGTCGAGATCATCGCGCAGCTGTCGCGCGCGCTCGGCAAGGCGCACACGGCGGGGATCGTTCATCGCGACATCAAGCCGAACAACATCTTCTTGTGCGACGCGGGCGGCGGCGAATTGTTCGTCAAGCTGCTCGACTTCGGGATCGCGAAGTCGTCCGAGCTCTCGAAGAACGCGGCGCTCGTCGGGAGCACGACGCGCACGGGATCGTTCGTCGGCTCGCCGTTCTACATGAGCCCCGAGCAGGTCATCGGGGCAAAGACGATCGATTACCGGACCGATCTGTGGTCGCTCGGCGTCGTCGCGTACGAGGCGCTCACGGGCGAGAAACCGTTCTTCGCGGAGACGGTCGGCGGGCTCGCGCTGAAGATTCATCGTGATCCGTTGCCGGTGCCGACACGCGTGAACCGTCAGCTGCCGCTCGCTGTCGATGCTTGGTTCGCGCGGGCGTGCGCGCGCGAGCCGGCGGAGCGGTTCGCATCGGCGAAGGAGATGTCGGACGCGCTGGCGATCGCGATCACGGGCGAGCGGCCGGTGTCGGGCCGCGGCGTCGAGTCGGGGCCGCGCGGAGGTGCGGTGATCAGCGCGCTCGCGACGACGGCGCTCGCGGGCGCGACGCTGCGATCGTCGGCGGTCGGATCGGGATCGGGCTCGGTCGATGTGAAGTCGCAGACGGACGCGGGGGTGGATCTCGCGACCGCGCGGGCGCCGGCGCCGCGCGGGAAGATGATCGCGGCGTTCGTGATTGGGATCGTCGCGGTGGGGCTCGGGTTCGTCGTGCCGCGGTGGATTCGCGGGACGGAGTCGACCGCGACGCCGACGGCGACGACGAGCGCAGCGGGATCGACCTCGACCTCGACTTCGACCTCGACCTCGACCTCGACCACGACCACGACCACGACGTCGACCACGACCTCCGCGACCGCGACCGCGACGACGAGCGCGCCCACCTCGCCCACTCAAGCTCTCGTCAAGATCGGCGCCCCCACACCGCGCGCGTCGATCGCCCCCTCCGCCGCGTCCAGCTTCGCCGCGCCGCAGCCCCCTCCGCCCGTCTCCGCGAAGCCCCCTCCGCCGAAGCCGACCGCCGGTACCGACGATGACATCAAGTAGGCTCCGCGCGCTCGCGCTCTTCGCGGCGCTCTCGCTCGCCGCTGCGTCACCGTCCTCGCGCGCGTTCGCGCAGCATCCGCCGCCGACCGCTGCGGATCTCGAGACCGCGCGCGATCTCAATCGGCAAGGCAAGGAGCTCCGCGCGCAAGGGAAGATCCTCGAAGCGCTCGAGAAGTTCAAAGCGGCGCACGATCTCGGACGCACGCCCGTCACCGGGATCGAGCTCGCGCGGACGCACGCGATGCTCAGTCAGCTCGTCGAGGCGCGCGAGGTCTGCCTCGGCATCGCGCGGATGCCGGTGGCGTCCGACGAGACCGAGCGATCGGTGACGGCGCGCGCGGAGGCGGCGAAGCTCGCGGACGAATTGCGTCCGCGCATTCCGTCGGTGCTCGTGCGTGTGACCGGTGTGCCGCCCGGGAAGACGCCGACGATCACGATCGACAAGCGTCCGATCCCGGTTGCGGCGATCGGGCAAGCGCAGAAGGTGAACCCTGGCGCGCACGAGATCGTCGCGAAGGTCGAGAACGGTCCCGAGTCGCGCGTGTCGATCGATCTGAAAGAAGGGGAGACGCGCGACGTGGCGCTCGTCGTGCAGCCGCCGCCGGACAACACGTCGAGCGATCCCGCACTCGCAGGTCCCGCGGTCCCGCCGACGACGCCGAAGAACAAGGTGACGATGATCGGCTTCACCGTCGCAGGTGTCGGTGTCGTCGTCGGCGCGATGAGCGGGCTCCTCGCATCATCGAAGAAGTCGAACCTCGACGTCGCGTGCGGCGCGCAGAAAAAATGCGGCCCGGACGCGTACGACGATCTCGATTCGGCGCGCACGTGGGCGACGGTGTCGACGGTCGCGTTCGCGATCGGCGGCGTCGGGCTCGCGCTCGGCTTCTATGGGCTCTTCAGTAAGGAGAAGGCCGATGCAAAGCCGCCGACGAGCGGCGCCCGCGTGACGCCGTTCATCGGACCGGGATCGGTCGGGGTCCATGGCGCGTTCTAGGATCTTCGTCGCCGGCGCGGTGGCGGCGGGGTCGCTCGCGTGTCTCGCGGCGTGCAACGTCGTGCTCGGGCTCGGCGACTACGAGAAGGTCGGCGCGGATGGAGGCGCGGCGGATGCGGCGGACGAGCGCGACGTGGCGCTCGTGCCGGATGCGGCGAACGATGCGCCGATCGACGTCGAAGCAGGCGCGTACAACCCGGGCTTCGCGTGGGCGAGCTGGCCGATGCCGAACCCCGCCAACGACGCGGGATATCCGAATCAGGCGAGCTACGAGGCGGGAGCCGACTCGGGGATCGTCCTCGATACGCTGACGCAGCTTCAATGGGAGAACATCGGAGCGAACGCGCCGTCGAAGCAGACTGTGAGCGAAGCGCAGACGTATTGCGCGGGCCTGGCTGCGACGAAGTTTGCGGGTCACAGCGATTGGCGTTTGCCCACGCGCATCGAGCTCGTCTCGCTCATCGACTACACGCGCGGCGTCGCGGCCGTGACGATCGATCCGGTGTTCGTGGGCACGCCCGCGGATATTTTCTGGAGCGCGTCGCCCGTTGGAGCCCCGGCGATGGGGACGACCTGGCGTGTCGACTTCGGTACGGGCGAGGTCCATCCATCGACCGCCTCCATGGCGCGCGTTCGTTGCGTGCGCGGAGGAAAGCCGCGATGAACCGCCGCCTCCTCGCTCGACTCACCGTGAGCGCGATGGTCCTCGCGCTGGCGATTCCGGCCACCGCCAGCGCCCCCGTTGGGCAATACGACACGTTCAACCAAAACGACGCGACCATCCACGATGCAAAGACTGCGTTGAGATGGCAGCGCGGCTCTGCGACGGCCATGTCGTGGGACGACGCGTCCAACTATTGCCGCGCTCTCATTCTGGGTGGCATCCCGGTAGGTACGTGGCGCCTCCCGTCCGTGAAGGAGCTCCTCACGCTGATCGACGAGAAGGGCGAGAGCGAGTACGTGACGAACCGCGGAGTGGTCTACTACGCGATTGATTTGAACGCGTTCCCGAGGACCCCCAGCGGACTGTTCTGGGCGTGGCCGCAGCTCGTGAACGGAAGAGGCTGGACCGTCGATTTCTCGAACGGCGAGACGGGCACTCAACCCGTGAGCACCAGCTACTACGTCCGCTGCGTCCACTGACCCAACGCGCGCGCGCGTCAATCCCCCGGATTACTCGGCCGCCGCCCCCTCAGACTCCGCAGCCCCGCGAATGCGTCGAGCAGACTCGGCGTCGCGCTCTCCGCCGGCACGATGTGAATCGGCGCGTCTCCATCCAGCTCTTCGACGCCGACGACGATGATCTCCGGCGCGGATCCCATCTGCCCGCGCATCGGCGGCGGTGCGTCGACCAGCGGACGCGACTTCGGCTTCGCGCGGTGGAACTTCCGCGAAACCTGAACCTGCTCTTGATCGGTCGCGTCGACGAGAAGCACGAGCGCCGCGATGTTGTCGTCCGCGCCGCAGAACAGCGCCGCGTCGATGAACGCGCGCACGATCGAGTCCGGCGTGAGCGCGTGCTGGCCGAGCTTCTCCGCGATCGTCTCGTCGTCGAGCGCGTCGGTCAGCCCGTCCGAGCAGAGCAAGTACCTATCGCCCGGCGCGACGCGGTACGTCCGCACCGAAACGCGAATGTCGTCGGCCATCCCGAGCGCGCGCGTGACGACGTGACGCGGAAGCCGCGCGAGCGCAGCGTCGTCGATGTCGGGACGCATCTCGAGGACGTCGTTGAGGAGCGAGTGATCGTACGTGAGCTGCTCGAGGTTCCCCGCGCGGAGCCGATAGCAACGGCTGTCGCCGACGTGCGCGACGTGAAGCGCTCCGCTCTCCGGCGAGAACGACGCCGCGACGACCGTCGTGCCCATGCCGTGGTACTTGTTCGACGACTTCGCGATCTCTACGACGTCCTTGTTCGCGCGATGGATCGCCGTCGCGAGGCGACGCGCCGCGGGCGGACCGAGATCGTCGTCCTCTTCGCTCCCCGGAAACGACTTCGCCGTCGACTCGAATGCGTTCGCCAGCGACGTCGTCGCCAGCGCGCTCGCCACGTTGCCCGCGTTGTGCCCGCCGGCGCCGTCGGCCACGATGAAGAGATTCAAATCCGCGCGCAGGAGCACGGTGTCTTCGTTGTGATCGCGGTTCTGTCCGATGTCCGTTCCGCCGGAGGCGGAGACCGTCAGGTAGCGGCTCAAATGGATCTCACTCAGTGGAGGTGACAGGTGCCGCCCGGATCGCACGGCTCGCTCTTTCCGAAGAGCTTGTATCGATTCTTTGCGACGAACGTGTACGCGAGCTCGGCGAGCTGACGCAGACCCGGAATGTAATAGAAGTACGCGAAGAGCCCGACGACGGGAACCGTCCGCAGCACGCGCGCGAACGCCCCCGCGCCCGCGTAGACGCGCCCCTCGGGATCGATGACGTGCATCTTCTTCATGCAGGCGTCGTACGAGACCCCCGGATATCCATCGAGGACGCCGTCGTCTTGGAAGTTCACCGCGGCGATCTTCGCGGGCCCGAAGCGGCGCGCGAGTGTTTTTGCGCTCTTCGTGCAGAAACGGCAGTTGCCGTCGAAGAGGACGACCAAGCGCGTCCCGCCCGGCGCGCGGGTGCGTCCTGCAACCAGAGCTGTCGATGTGGCGGCCACGAAAAAGATCTTAGGGGAAATTGGCCTGGGAATCGAGCCTATTTGCATCCATCCGTATTCGTGTATATATACCTCCCGTGCTCGACATTCGTGCCGCCGCTCCCAACCGCTGGGACCTCTACCGCGTGCTCTCCGAGCCGGTGCGGCTGAGGCTTCTCGCGTTGTGCGCGGAAGAAGAGCTGGCGATCGGCGAGCTGGCCGAGCTCCTCGACGAGAGCCAGCCGAACGTGTCGCGCCACGTGGCGCCGCTGAGGCAGGCGGGGCTCCTCGCGGTGCGGCGCGAAGGGACGCGGACGCTCTTGAAGCTCGCGGACCGCGCCGACACCGACGCGGTCATCGCCGACGCGCTCGTCAGCGGTCGCGCGCTGTGCGAAGCGGATCGCAGCCTCGCGCGGATCGCCGACGTCGTCCGTGCGCGCGACGCGCTCGGTCGCGAGTTCTTCGCGAAGGGCGGATCGAAATCGGTCGTCAGCGACGCCAACGCGTTTCCGTCCGAGCTCGGCGCGTACTTGTCCGCGCTCGCGCCGCTCCTTCCGCATCGCGCGCTCGCGATCGATGCAGGCACCGGCGACGGCGGTCTCCTCGATGTCCTCGCGCCGCTCTACGATCGCGTCGTCGGGATCGATCGCTCCGAAGCGCAGCTCTTGCGCGCAAAGGATCGCGCGACCGCGCGCGGCTACGCCAATGTCGAGCTCGTCCACGGAGAGCTCGACGGCAAAGAAGTGCGTCGCGCCGCCGGCCACGGCGCCGACGCCGTCTTCGCGTCGCGGCTTCTTCATCACGCGCCGCGCCCCGGCGACTTCGTTCAACGCCTCGCGGATCTCGCGCGCCCCGGTGGAGCGCTCGTCGTCATCGACTACGCGCGCCACGACGACGAGTCGATGCGCGATCAAGCCGACGTGTGGCTCGGCTTCGAGCCCGCGGAGCTCAAACGCTTCGCGCGCAGCGCCGGCCTCGAAGACGCGCGCGTCACGAACATTCCCGCGCCGCGCTGCGGTCGCGGACCGGATCAGCACTTGTCATGGCAGATGTTGGTCGCTCGCAAGGGCGACATCGAGAAAAACGGAACAGGGAAAAAGGGAGCGAAGAATCATGGCTGAGAACAACTACAAGGTCGCCGACATCAAGCTCGCCGACTGGGGTCGCAAAGAGATCACGATCGCCGAGAGCGAGATGCCCGGGCTCATGGCGCTTCGCGCCGAGTACGGGAAGGCGCAGCCGCTGAAAGGCGCGCGCATCGCCGGCTGCCTCCACATGACGACGCAGACCGCGGTCCTCATCGAGACGCTCACGGCGCTCGGCGCGGAAGTGACCTGGACGAGCTGCAACATCTACTCGACGCAGGATCAGGCCGCGGCCGCGATCGCGGTCACGGGCGTCCCGGTCTTCGCGTGGAAGGGCGAGACCGAGAAGGAATACGACGACTGCATCGAGCTGCAGCTCAAGGCGTTCAAGGGCGGCAAAGGCCCGAACATGATCTTGGACGACGGCGGCGATCTCACGATCATCGCGCACAAGAAGCACCCAGAGCTCTTCTCGGGTAGCGATCCGATCCGCGGCATCTCGGAAGAGACGACGACGGGCGTGCATCGCCTCTACGAGATGCACAAGAAGGGCGAGCTCAAGGTCGCCGCGATCAACGTCAACGACAGCGTCACGAAGTCGAAGTTCGACAACCTCTACGGCTGCCGCGAGTCGCTCGGTGACGGCCTCAAGCGCGCCACCGGCGTCATGTTCGCCGGCAAGGTCGCGGTCGTCGCTGGTTACGGCGACGTCGGCAAGGGGTGCGCCCAGTCGCTCCGCGGCCTCGGCGCGCGCGTGCTCATCACGGAGATCGATCCCATCAACGCGCTGCAAGCCGCGATGGAAGGCTACGAGGTCACGACGATGGAGAAGGCCGCCCCGCGTGGCGACATCTTCGTCACCGCGACCGGCTGCATGAACGTCATCCGCGGCGATCACATGCGCGTGATGAAGGACCAGTCGATCGTCTGCAACATCGGTCACTTCGACACCGAGATCGACATCGCGTGGCTCGAGAAGAACCCCGAGATCAAAGAAGTGAACATCAAGCCGCAGGTCGACCAGTTCGTCTTCCCGGACGGCAAGCGCCTCACGGTGCTCGCGCGCGGGCGCCTCGTGAACCTCGGCTGCGCGAACGGACATCCGTCGTTCGTCATGTCGTCGTCGTTCTCGAACCAGACGATCGCGCAGATCGAGCTCTGGCAGAACCACCAGAACTACAAGGTCGGCGTCTTCGTGCTCCCGAAGAAGCTCGACGAGAAGGTCGCGCGCCTCCACTTGGGCAAGCTCGGCGTCGAGCTGACGACGCTCACGAAGGAGCAGTCGGATTACTTGGGCGTGCCGGTCGAAGGCCCGTTCAAGCCGGACATGTACCGCTACTGATCGGTACGGACGCATGTTGACGAAGAGGCCCGCGGCGCGTTGGTTCGCCGTGGGCCTCGTTGTCGTTTGTACGCTGACGATCGCGATCGTCGCGCGTCAGCTCCGCGCCGCGTCGCGGTGGCTGCATCCGGATCGCACGCACGTCACCGCGGCGGATCGCGTCGACGCCGAGAAGCGGCTCGGCGCGACCTTGGATCTCACGATGGTGACGAGCGACAAGATCACGCTCCGAGGCTGGTACGTCCCGTCGAAGAACCGCGCGGCCGTCGCCTTCGTTCACGGCAAGAGCGGCAACCGGACGAGCTACATCGCCGAGGCCGAAGCGCTCGCCCGCGCGGGATTCGGCGTGCTCCTCTACGACGCGCGCGCGTCGGGCGAGAGCGACGGCGAGCTCTACACCTGGGGCGATCGCGAGCAGAAGGACGTCGCGGCGGCGGTCGACTACCTCGCGTCGCGCGCGGAAGTCGATCCGTCGCGCATCGGTCTCCAAGGCGGCTCGGTGGGAGCGACGACGGTCGCGCTCTTCGCCGCGAACGACAAGCGTCCGCGCGCCGTGATCCTCAACGCGACGTGGACATCGCTCGAGGACAACATCGATGGGCACTTCGGACAGCGCTTCGGCATCTTGGCCGCGCCGGTCGTCTGGAAATTCAGGAACGCGGGGGTCGATGTCGACGCGGTCCGTCCGATCGATCGCGTCGCGGAGATCTCGCCGCGACCGCTCCTCATCATCACGGGCGACTCCGACACCGACACGCCGCTGCCGATCATGCAGCGTGTGTTCGATCGCGCCAAAGAGCCGAAGTCGTTCTGGGCCGTGAAGGGCGCCGGTCACGGCGACTACGCCGCGGTGGCCGGCGACGAATACTTGGGGCGCGTCGTCGCGTTCTTTCGAGACGCGCTGGTCGACGCACGCTGACGCGCGCCGAAGCGAGCCGCGTCAGAGCGCCGGAATGTCCTTCTTCGCGGCCTTCGCGAGATCCTGCGCCCACGCGCGGATGCGATCTTCGTTCGGGCCTTCGAGCATGATGCGGAGCTTGGCCTCGGTGCCGCTCCAGCGAATGAGCACGCGCCCTTCGTTGCCGAGCGCCTTCTCGACCTTCGCGGTCGCGTCGCTGAGCGCCTTCATCTGATCGACCGGGCGCTTCGTCGTGAGCGTGACGTTCTCGAGGACCTGCGGGACGCGCGACATCGCCATCGCGGCGAGCTCGCTCAGCGGCTTGCCCGTGCGCATCATCAGCGCGAGGACTTGGAGAGCGCCGATCGTTCCGTCGCCCGTCGACGCGTGGTCGAGGAAGATGAGGTGACCGGACTGCTCGCCGCCGAGGTTGTAGCCGTGCTTGCGCATCTCCTCGACGACGTAGCGATCGCCGACGGCGGTTCGAACGAGCTTGCCGCCCATCTTGTGCATGGCGCGCTCGAGGCCGAGGTTCGACATGACGGTGGCGACGACAGTTTTTTTCTTGAGCTCGTTGTCTTGCATCATGCGCTGCGCGCACATCGCCATCGTGACGTCGCCGTCGACGATCTGCCCTTTTTCGTCGACGACGATGACGCGATCGGCGTCGCCGTCGAGCGCGATCCCGATCGCGGCGCCGCGCTTGACGACCTCGGCGCGAACGTTCTCGGGGTGCATCGCGCCGGAGTCCTTGTTGATGTTCATTCCGTTCGGCTTCACGCCGATCGCGGTCACGTGCGCGCCGAGCTCTTGGAAGACGAGCGGCGCCGTGCGGTACGCCGCGCCGTGCGCCGCGTCGACGACGATGCGGACGCCGTCGAGCGACAAGTCGCGCGGGAACGTCTGCTTCACGAAGACGACGTAACGCGCGCGCGAATCTTCGAGCCGCTCGGAGCGCCCGACGCCCGGCCCCGTCTGCCGCGTGCCGAGGAGCCAGTCCTTCGTGAGGAGCTGCTCGAGCTCGGCCTCGACTTCGTCCGGCAGCTTGAAGCCGTCGTCGCCGAAGATCTTGATCCCGTTGTCTTGGTAAGGGTTGTGGCTCGCGCTGATGACGATGCCGGCGTCGGCGCGCATGCTCGTCGTCAAGTGCGCGACCGCCGGCGTCGGCACCGGACCGCAGATGATCACGCGACCGCCCATCGCGCAGACGCCCGACGCGATCGCCGTCTCGAGCATGTACCCGCTGAGGCGCGTGTCCTTGCCGATGAGAATGCGCGGCGCGTGGGCCTTGCCGCGTCCGGCGATGAGCGTGACCGCGCGTCCGAGCTGAAGCGCGAGCTCGGGCGTCATCGGGTGCTCGTTGGCGACACCGCGGATGCCGTCGGTGCCGAAGAGCGTGCGAACGGCTTTGTTCGCGGTCGTGCCGTTGGTCTTCGTTGCGGTCTTCTTCAAGGGTGATTCCTCAGCGAGTTAGTCGCGAAAGTTGATGAACTGCAGCTCGATGCCGAGATCCTGCCCGCGCATGAGCGCGATCGCGCCCTGTAGATCATCGCGGTTCTTTCCCGTGACTCGTACTTGTTGCTCCTGGATCGACGCTTGGACCTTGAGCTTCGCGTCCTTGATGATCCGGACGATCTCTTTGGCCTTCTCGCCCTCGATCCCGTCTTTGAACTTGATGAGGATCCGCGCGCCGCCTTTTTGCGTCTTCTCGGGCTTCTGTTGATCGAGGTACTTGAGGCTGACTTTCCGCTTCACGAGCTTCTCGTGGAGGACGCCGATCGCCGCCTTCGCCCGCTCCTCGCTCGACGAACGCACGGAGATCCCGTCGTCGTTCTTCTCGAGCTCGGTCTCGGTGTCCTTGAAGTCGTACCGCTGCCCAATTTCTTTTTGGGATTGGTTCAAGGCGTTGTCGACCTCGTTCCACTGCACCTTCGAGACGATGTCGAAGCTCGGCATCGCGGTACCTCCTTCGCGAAAGCGCGGAGCATACCTCTAAAGTGCGACGGCGGGATCGCGCGGCAAGCCGAGGAGATGGGCGCGCGCTTCGCCGATGAGGGAGATCGATCCGGCGACGACGACGAGGCCGCCGTTGCCGACCGTGGCGCGCGCTCTGCGGTAGGCGTCCGCGAGGTTGGGGGCAACGTCGCCGGCGTGGCGCTGCGCGATCGACGTGGGATCGGTAGGCGCGCGACCCGACGCGGCGACGTAGAAGCGGCGCGCGAAGAGCGGCGCGAGCGTGTCGATCATCGGCGCCCACGCTTTGTCCGCGAGTGTTCCGAAGACGAGCGCCGCGCGCGCAGGCTCGACGCCGATGCGCTGGAGGTGACGCGCGAGCGCGAGCGCGCCGTCCGGGTTGTGCGCGGCGTCGAGGAGAACCGCACCGTCGGAGGCGTCGATCCGCTCGAGCCGGCCCGGCCACTCGGCGCGCGCGATCCCTTCGGCGCGCGCGGCTTCGCTCGCACCGAGTTGTTTGCCGAGGACCCACGCGACCGCGGCGTTGTCGCGCTGGTGCTCGCCCGGCAGACCAACGTGAGCGCTCGCCGCGAACCGCGCGGCGTCGGCGTCGTCGCTCGCGGAGAACGTGCGCGCGCCGGCGGCGTGGGCGACCTCGTCGATCGCGATCCGCACCTCGGGCTGCATCGGTCCAAGGACGATCTCGACGCCCGGTTTCGCGATCCCCGCCTTCTCGCGCGCGATCTCGACGAGGGTCGCGCCGAGGCGGTCGGTGTGATCGAGCGCGATGCGCGTGATCGCGGCGGCGCGCGGCGGACCGATGACGTTCGTCGCGTCGAGGCGCCCGCCGAGGCCGACCTCGAGGATCGCGATGTCGACGTTCGCTTCGCGGAACGCGACGAACGCGGCGAGGGTCAGCGTCTCGAAGAAGCTGAGATCCGGCGCGCCGTCGAGCACGTCGCGCAAGAGCGGCGCGAGCGTCACGTCGTCGAGCGGTGCGCCGTCGATCCGAATGCGTTCAGCGAGGCGACACAGATGCGGCGACGTGTAGAGCCCCGTGCGCTTTCCCGTCTCGCGTGCGATGCGCTCGACCATCGCGCACGCCGAGCCTTTGCCGTTCGTCCCCGCGACGTGCACCGCCTCGAACCCGCGCTCGGGGTGGCCGAAGCGAATGCATGCATCCTGCATCGGTTCGAGCCCGAGGCGCATCCCGAGCGGAATGCGCGCGTACAGATCGACGAGCGCGCGGGCAAGGGGAGGGGTGGTCACCGCAGTCACCTTGCCTCACGACGAAGGCGGAAGATCCGAGTCGCTCGCGCCCGAGCGCCCGCCGGGAGTCATGTGGCCGAGCATCAGCGACACCTCGGCGCGCATGTCGAGGCGACTCACGATGCGATCGATCATCCCATGCGCGAGGAGAAATTCGCTGCGCTGAAAACCCTCGGGGAGCGTCTGGCGAATCGTCGACTCGATGACGCGCGGCCCGGCGAAGCCGATGAGCGCTTGCGGCTCGGCGATGTTCACGTCGCCGAGGAGCGCGAAGCTCGCGGCGACTCCGCCTGTCGTCGGATGCAAGAGCACGCTGACGAACGGGAGGTTCGCGTCACGCAGGCGCTCGCGCGCGGCGACGGTCTTCGCCATCTGCATCAAGCTGAGGATCCCCTCCTGCATGCGCGCGCCGCCCGACGCTTGCAGGAGCACGACCGGCAAGCGGCTCGCGATCGCGCGCTCGAAGAGGCGCGCGATCTTCTCGCCGACGACCGAGCCCATGGATCCGCCCATGAACGCGAAGAGGAACGCGCCGTACGCGATCGGCCGTCCCGCGATCCGCGCGCGGCCGATCTCGATCGCTTCGCGCGCGCGCGAGCTGCGTTGCGCGGCGAGGACGCGCTCGGGGTAGCCGCGTCCGTCGGAGAACCCGAGCGGATCGGTCGGTTCGAGGTGCGCGTCCCACTCGTCGAGCGTCCCTTCGTCGAGGAGGAGGTCGCGCCAGCGATGCGACGCGAGCTTGTGGTGTCGCGCGCAGAGCGGGCACACCTCGAAGTTGTCGGCGAGCGCCTCGGCCGTCAGCGTCTCGCCGCAGCCGTCGCACTTCCGAAAGACCCCCTTGCCGACGCTCTTTTTCTCGGTCGCGTCGTAGTCGGCCGGTCTGCGTGTCGGGAGGGACATCGGGGCGTTCTGATTATCACAGCTTCACGGGGGCAGGGGTCGACCGGTCCGTGGTCTCGCCGTCGCCGAGCTGTCCGCTGCGGTCCGCGCCCCAGCAGACGAGCTGGTCCGCGTCGAGGAGCGCACAGGCGTGCGCACCCCCGACGGCGACCTGCTTCGCGCCGGCGAGATGCACGACGCGCGTCGGCGTCTTGCGATCTTGCGAGGTGCCGTCGCCGAGCTGTCCGTGATCGTTCGCGCCCCAGCAACGAACGGTGCCGTCGCCGAGGCGCGCGCACGACTCGCTGCCGCCGAGCGCGATCTCGACGACGCCGGAGAGATCGCGGACGGGTGCGGGCGTCGCGCGGGCTTGCGTCGTGCCGTCGCCGAGCTGTCCATGATCGTTCATGCCCCAGCAGCGCACGGTTCCGCCCTCGGTCGCCAGCGCGCACGCGTGGAAATCGCCGAGCGCGATCCGTGCGACGCCGGTGAGGCCCGCGACCTGGGCCGGCGTGAGGTGCGGCTTCGTCTCGCCAGGCTTCGTCCCGAGACCGGCGCCCGCGCACCTCACGCTCCCATCGTCGAGCAGCGCGCACGTCTCGCTCTGTCCGAGCGCGAGCTGCTTCACGTGCGCGAGCGTCGGCACGAGCGTCGGCTCGCTCCGCCCCTGCTTCGTCCCGTCGCCGAACTGACCGACTTGGTTGTCGCCCCAGCACCGCACGGTCGCGTCGGCGAGCACGGCGCACGAATGGAACCCGCCGAGCGCGATCGCGACGACGCCGCTCAGCGTCCCGACGGCGATCGCCGCGGTGCGGTCCTCGTTCGTTCCGTCGCCGGTCTCGCCTCGCGCGTTGCTCCCCCAACACCGGACCGCGCCGCTGGATGTGAGCCCGCATGCATGGTTTCCGGCGAGGTCGATCTGACGGATACCCGAGAGCCCGCGCACGAGCGCCGGCGTGCGTCGCTCGGTCGTCGTGCCGTCGCCGACTTGTCCGCTGCCATTCGCGCCCCAACATCGAACGCTCCCGTTTGCTTGTAGAATGCATGAATGCTCGCGACCGAGCGCGACGTAGGCGTCGCCGAGTCGCGTCGTCGGCGGCTCCGGCGACGCGTCGGGGACGTCGTCGACGCGCTCGACGACGCGCGGCGAGCGGCACGCC
>JBBQXV010000212.1:0-16168 GCA_038209335.1 Polyangiales bacterium
CGTCGCTGCGACGCTCGACCCCGCGGCGGACGACGCGAGCGATGCCGCGGCCGACGCCGCGAGCGCCACCGCGGCTTGCGTCCCCGACCGCGCCGCGCCTTCGACGCACCCTTGGTTCTCTTCCGTGAGGACCCAGTCGCTGGCGAGCAGCAGATTCGCGACGCCGGCGCCGTCGGCAGGGAGACGCGCGGCCACGGTGCCCGGCGCCGACGCGACGTAGAGCTCGGTGCCGGTGACGTTCGCACGCCAGTACTGCGACGTGAAGCGATGGCTCCCGAGCGATCCCGCAGGGTCGACGAGGCGGTCCCACGTGAACGAAGGAATGAGCGACGGCAAGTCTTGCTGGATCCACGCGAGCGCGCTCGTCTTCACGATCGCTGTCGCCTTTGTCGGATCGCGCTCGGGATCGTCGTAGACGTCGGACATGTAGAGAACCGCCTTCGCGCCGGCCCAGCGCTCCTGCGGGATCACCTGCGGCATGTCGGCGCACGAGTTGAACGGCCGCGCGAAGGAGCCGAGCATCATGCGGCCGTACGTCCACCCCATGTCGGCGGGCGTCTGATCGAACCAGAGTTGGATCGACGCGGTCGGCACGGTCGTGATGGTGTCGATCGCGTGCGCGATGGGCGGGAGCGCCGCCATGCTGGGTGCGCTCTCGCGCAAAGCTCCGATCGGGATCGCGGAGACGACGTAGTCGAAGTCCGCCTGCGTGAGCTCGATGCTCTGCGTCGACTTGCTCACGAGCGGCTCGCTCGGCCAGCACGGCAGGCCGTCGACGTCCACGAAGAGCTCGTCGACCGTCCACTCCGTATCGTCGCCTTGCAGCTCGATCGACACGACCTCGGGGCCGCCCGACGATCCGGGGGCGATCTTCACGTCGGTCACGGTATTTCCGAAACGGAACTGGACCCCCTTCTGCTTCAGCGCGAAGTAGAGCGGGCCGAACACGACTTCGCCCGTGCCCGCCATCCGGTAGAAGACGTGCCCGGTGTAGTCGAGCAGCATCAGGAGGACATCGTAGATCGCGGCGCCCGCGGCGAAGCCGACGCCGTGACTGAAGACGAGATCGTAAACGGCGTTCACGATGGGGGAGTCCCAGGTGAGATCTTTGTTGGGGATCGCGCCGCCGTGCTTCTTCAGCCACGCCTTGTAGTCCAGCGCGTTGATCGCGTGCGCCTGGAAGGCGGCGGGGCTGAAGAGGCCGTCCGCGACGATTCCGATCAAGTTCGCCGCGCCGAAGTAGATCGCCATCCACAGATGACGGAGCTCGCTGCTGACGCTCGCGTTCGGCGCCGCGTCGGCGACCACGAGCTCCAACTGCTTCTGCAGCTTCGGCGCCGATGCGGACGCTGCGAACGCTTTCGCGTCCAGCTTCGCGCCGCCGGCCGGCGCGGCGAACGAGACGTTGCGGAGATCGTCCGCGAGCGGCACGGCTCCTGGGTGGAGCTTCTCGTACCTTGCGCGCCACTCCGCGAGAATCGTGGTCGCGCGCTCCAACGCGCCCATGAGGTCGCGCGTGCCCGGATCCGCCGATCCCGGCGTTCTGCCATTCGTCGGAAACGTGATGGGCCAAAACGTCCACTGGCCATTCACGTGCTCGGGCAGCTGAAGGAGATCGCTCGGCACGAGCGCGTTGTCGAACGTCGGGAACCCGAGGCTCGGCGGGAGCGTCGCGTACGAGTCGCGCAGGATTCGAAATACCTGGCTGTAGAAACCCATGAGGATGTGAATGCCGTGCTCCTCGACCCGGAAGCCGCGGGCCACGTTGCGGCCGCTCGCGCATTTCCCGCCGAGGCGCCACGTCGCCTCGTAGATCGTGACGTCGTACGTGACGCCGGGGGTCGGGTCGTTCACGAGCTGCCACGCTGCCGCGACTCCGGCCATTCCGCCGCCGAGGATCGCGACTCGTACCGTCTTTCCATTCGTCATGCTGAGCGGTCTCCCAAAACCTTCGTCCACTGCGATTCGGCAAGCTGCGTCGCCGCAGCCTCGAGGGTCATGCGATGGCGCACGGCGAGGGCCGCCGAGGCCTCGAATGCAGCGAGCGCGGCGGCGCGCTTTCCGCGAAGCGCGAGCTGCTCGCCGCGGGCGCGCTGCGCTGCCGCGCGTGCCATCGGAAACGCGCGTGCGAACCTCTCGAGCTCGCGCAGCGCCCGACGCGCACGCCGCGCGCGCGCCACGCTCGTCGGCTCGGCGCGCCAGAACGCGAACGCCGCTTCGGTCGCACCTGTGAACGCCTCGTAACACGGAGGCAGCGGCATCGGGCCGAGCGCCAGGCGCGCCATGAGCGAATCGAGGACCTCCTCCGCGTCGTCGAACGCGTGCGTCCGGACGTACGCCACCGCGAGGAGTCCTTCGGTGATCGAAATCGAGTAGCGATCGCCGTTCTCGCGGAGGAGCGCTCTCGCCTCCACGAGCTTGGGAATCGCGAGCGCGGCTTGCTCGAGTGCCAGCGCGGAGCGCGCCGTCAAGAAGAGACCCCACCCGATGTGTTGAACGTTCGTCCGATCGCGCGCCGACGCGAGCACCGCCTCGAAGCCCGCCGCCGCCTCGGCGACCTCGCCGCGGTGGTACCGGGCGTGCGACGCGACGGTCTGGGCGATCTCGACGTCTTGGATGTCGCCCAGCTCTTCGAGGAGCGCCGCGGCGCCCGACGCCGCCGCGATCACCTCGTCCCACGCGCCGAGCCCGAGCAGATGCAGCGCGCGTAGATAGAGCGTGAGCGCGTGCGCCTTCCGATGCCCCGCCCCGGACGCGATGCGCTCCGCGCTGCGGAAGACCGCCGCCGCGAGCCGAGGAAAGCCCGCGACGCCGGCGATGTAACCGAGCCTCGATTGCGATTCGACGACGAGATCCGGCGCAGCCGATCCGCGCGCCCACACGAAGCCGTCGAGCAGAACGGCGAGCATCGGCGTGAGGTCGACGGTGAAGTAGTACGCGCTCGCGAGCTCGCCCGCGCATCGCGCCGCTTCGAGCTTGCGCGGGACGTCCTTCTGTCGCGCGGCCCACGGAAAAAGGAGGGACATCGTCACGCCGAGGAGCCCGAGCGCGACGCGCAGGAACCACCCCGCCGTGCTCTCCGGGACACGGTACCCGAGGCCGCGGAGCGCGACGTGGGAGTCCTCGATGCACCCAGGGACGTCGCCGATGGCAAACCGCGCACGCGCGCGTTTGCGGCTCCACGTCGCCGCGCGAATCGGATCGACCGCGCCGCCGACCGCGCCGCGCAGATCGATCGCGCGTCCGAACAGCTCGGCGGCGGCGCGATGGGCGCCGCCTCGTGAAGCGCGGTCGCCCGCCTTCTCTAGGTAGTCGACCGCGCGAGCCGGATCGCCACCGACGGCGAAGTGATGGGCGAGCGCTTCGTCCGAGATCGCAGCGTGCGTCGAGCCCGCGGCTCGCTGCTTCTCGAGGCAGACGCCTGCGGCGAGGTGGACGCGCCGGCGTTCGCCGTCGGGCGCGACCTCGTAGACCGTCTCGCGGATTTTGTCGTGCGCGAAGGCGTAGCCATCGTCGGGTTTTCGCAGCACGATCTGCCGTTCGCACAGGAGGTCGAGCGCGTCGGAGAGGCGGCGCGCCGGCATCGTCCCGAGCATCGCGCCGAGGAACGATCGCGGCGACTCGACACCGACGACCGCCGCCGCGAGAAGCACCGCGCGCCCGTCGTCCGTCACGTCGGCGAGGCGGCGCTGAAAGAGCTGCCGGAGCGACTCGGGCATCGGAATTTTCTGGGCATCGCGCAGCGCGTCGCGTCCCGACTCCTGGAGCGCCCACGCGCCGAGCCTTCCGCGCTTGAGCCAGCCGCGCGACACGGCGGTCTGCACGTACTCCGTCAAGAAGAACGGGTTGCCTTGGGCGTCGCTCAAGGCGTCATGCAGGATCGATCCCGAGCCGGCCGGAGTGCCGAGCATCTCGCGAACCAGCACCTCCGCGTCGTCGCGATCGAGGCGCTCGACGGCGAACGTTCGCGTGGCCGCGCGATCGAGGAGCAGCGCGTGGTCCTTTCGGATCTCGTCGGATCGGTACGCCCCGATGACCGCGACCGACAACGCGCCCACGTAGTCGAGCCGGAGCGACTCGATCACCGCGAACGTGAGCTCGTCGGCCCACTGGAGATCGTCGATGACGAACAAGAGCCCGCCGTCGGACGACATCGCGCGCAGGAGCTGCTTCGTCTCTTGGAGCACGGCGTCGCGCGCGTTGTCCGCCGAGCGTTCGAGCGGAGCGGCGGCGGTCCCCACGACCTGCGCGAGCGTGCGGTCGTACTCCGCGAGGACGGGGCGCGCCGTGCCGAACGTGCGCACGGTCTCGGCGCTGCCCCCTTCGCGGCAGCGATCGGCCGCCAGCTGCAACAGCGCGCGGAGCGGATGGAGCGGACCCGCCGACGGATCGGCCCCCAGGCTCGCCTCGACGTCGACGGTCATGCAGCGCCCGGTGACGACCTGCATGCCGAGCTCACGAGCGGCGCGCGCGCACTCGGCCAACAGCCGCGTCTTTCCAACGCCACTCTCGCCGGAGATGCACGCGACGACGCCCTGACCGCCGTGCGCCGCCGCCAGCAGATCCGCGAGCTCTCCGCTCAGCGAATCGCGACCGACCAGCGGGCACGCATAGAGGTACGGGCTCGGCTCGAGCTCCGCGTCGCGCGGGTAACCATCGGCGCCGAGCAGCGCGAGCCGATCGGCCACGTCGAGCGCGTACGCCATGCGCGCTCGACGATCCTTCGCGAGGAGCGACGCCACGAGCGCGTCGAGCTCCGGCGGGATCTGCGCGACGATTTGCGACGGCGGGATCGCGTCGCGGAAGAGGTGCGACCGCACGATCTCTTGCGGGCCCCCGACGAACGGGGGGCGACCGGTGAGCGCCTCGTAGAGGAGGCAGCCGAACGCGTAGAGATCGGTCCGCGCGTCCACCTCGTCGCCGCGAATCAGCTCGGGCGCCAAATACGGGATGGTCCCCAGTCCGAACGACGAGTCGTCGATCACCTTTCGACTCTCTTCGTACGGGATCGTCGCGAAGCCGAAGTCGATGAGGACGGGCTTGTCGTCGCGAACGATCACGTTCCTCGGGCTGAGATCGCGATGCACGAGGCCGCGGCCGTGCAGGTACGCGAGCGTTTCGCACAGCCGGCGCAGCACGGTGAGCACCGAGCGATCGACGGAGCGTCCCTCGGTCGGCGCCGTCGCGCGAAAGATCGCGTCGAGTCGAGGCCCGGTGACCAGCTCCATCGCGAGCCACGGAACGCCC
Source organism: Polyangiales bacterium (assembly GCA_038209335.1). Lineage (GTDB taxonomy): Bacteria > Myxococcota_A > Polyangia > Polyangiales > Polyangiaceae > JBBQXV01. The sequence goes on from JBBQXV010000212.1 coordinate 5,248, forward strand.
GCCTCGATTCCGTCGTCGAGCATGCGCACGACGCCGGGATGGCGAACGCGTCGCAGCGCGCGGATCTCGTTTCGCAGCGACGCGACGGCGTTCGGCGCGGTGTCGAGTGCGACCTTGAACGCGACGTCGGGGCCGTGCTCTCGATGCGCGCGGTACACCGTGGCGGTGCCGCCGGTGCCGAGCCGATCGCCGAGCTCGAAGCCGGCGACGAACCGCGGAGGGGCGCCGCTGCGCCGCACGGCCGACGCGGGCGCGCCGTCGAAGTACTCCGCGGCGGTTCCCAACAGATGCTGGCAGTCCTCGCAGTCGGCGAGGTGCGACTCGGCCCGCCCCACTTCGTCGAGCGGGAGCTGGCCGTGCAGGAGCTCGATGACGACGTGTTCCTCGAGGCAACGCATGGCGCGATTAACCATGGACGGTGGTCGCTTCCCCGTTTTGCATCAAAATCGGATCGCGACGCCGCGCGCCGGCAGACAGGCTGCGTAGGGTACGCTTCGAGCAATGGGGGGGGACCGGAATTCGCCCGACGCGGCGGGTGGCGGGCGAACGCGCGGCGACGCGGCGCGCCTCGACTACGACGCGCTCGCGAAAGCGGGCGGCGCGACGTGGTCGGACCTCGGTCTCGACGCGGCCGCGTTCACGGCGCACGTGCGCAGCCTCGGAAGCGCGATCGAGGTCGAAGCCGCGACACGGCATGCGGCCGATTTGTATCTCGCCTGCGCGTGCCTCGCGCAACTTCCGAAGGCGCTCCGCGCGTTCGAATCGACGTACCTCAGTCGCGTCCCCGAGTTCATCGCTCGCATCGGTTGCGAGCGTGACTTCGTCCAGGAGGTGACCCAGTCGCTGCGCGCGCGCTTGCTCGTCGCCGACCCACCTGACCCCGCGCGGATCGCGTCGTACTCCGCGCGTGCGCCGCTTCTCAGTTGGGTCGCCGTGTGCGCGCAGCGCGCGGCGCTCGATCAGCGTCGACGCCCGAGCGAACGTGGAACGCCCTCGGCTGCGGAGCGCGCTCCGTCACCGGCCGACGATCCAGAGACCGCGTACTTCAAGCTTCGCTACGGCCGCGTGTTCGAGTCATCGATCGCGACGGCGGTCGCACGTCTGCCAGCGCGCGAGCGCCTTCTCTTGAGGCTGTGGCTGTACGAGGGGCTGTCGATGGAGCGGATCGGGGCGATGTATGGCGTGAACGTGTCGACCGTCTCGCGCTGGCTGGCGAAGGCGCGCGAAGCGCTCGGCGTCGACGTCGAGGCGCTCGTGCGGGGAGAGCTCAATGTCAGCGAGAGCGAGTTCGCGTCGCTGTCGCGGCTGATTCGAAGTCAGCTGGACGAGACGGTCCTGCGGGATCTGGTTCGGTCGCGCTGAAAGGCGCTGAAGGCTCAGAGCGGCCCTTCGGTGAGCCCGTGCACGAACTGCCGGATGCGCGGCTCGTCGGTCGACTTGGCCTGCGCGGTGGTGCCGTCGAAGATGAGCTCGCCCTTGTACATCATGCCGACGCGATCGGTGACCGTGAGCAGGCGATCGAGATCGCTCGACACCATGATGACCGTCGCGTTCGACGCGCGCTGCTCGGAGTGGAGAAGCTCGAAGATCTTCTGCGACGTCACCGGATCGAGCCCCGCGGCCGGCTCGTCGTAGAGGACGATCGGCGCGCGGGTGACAGTCGCGCGTGCGACGCCGACGCGCTTCTTCTGCCCGCCGGAGAGCCCCGACGGCATGCGGTCCTCGAAGCCGGAGAGCGACACGCACGCGAGCCGCTCGGCGACGCGCTCGCGCACTTCGTCTTCGGGCGGGTGATAAAGGCGGCGCAGCGGGAACGCGATGTTGTCGAAGACCGTGAGGTGATCGAAGAGGGCGTTGTTCTGAAAGAGCATCCCGAGCTTGAGACGCACGGTCTGGAGCTTGAGCTCCGATGCGGTGGTGACGTCGTCCTCGGCGATCATGACGGTGCCGCGGTCGGGCTTCATGAGCCCCGCGATCATCTTGAGGAGGACGCTCTTGCCTGCCGCGCCCGGCCCGATGAGCCCGTAGAGGCACCCCTCGGGGACGGTGAGGTGAATGTCGCGGAGCACGTGGTTGCGGCTGCCGACCGTTCCTGGGAACGACTTGGCGAGGGCGCGGATGCGGATCACGCGCGCGAGCCCCGTGGCGGCGCCTGGCTCGGCGCGGGCTTCGCTTGACTCGCTTGGAGATCGGCGCGCGAGCGCGCGAGGCGCGAATAGAGGAGCAGGGTGGCGGCCGCTAGCACCGCGACGAGCGCGACAAGCGCGACGAGCGCGCCTTGGAGCGCGCGCATCGATCCGCGCGCGACGGCGATCGGACCGACGTGCGCGATCGGACTCTGTCCCGCGATCGCCGGCGGCGCCGCACGCGAAACCGTCACGACGCTGACGTCGCTCGGCGCGAGCCCCGCGATCCCTCCCGCGACCAGCCGCTGCACTGCATCGTTCGTCAGCGGCGGCGTCGATCCGCGATGCTCGATGAGTACGCTCGCGCTCGCGTGCGGCCCGCGCGACTCACGCAGCGGATCCGGTGACGGCACGTTGAGATGAACGCGCGCGAAGACGACGCCGTCGATCCCTTCGAGCGTCCTCTGCAGGTCCCCCGCCATCCCCGCGACGATCTGCGCGTGCTCCGCGGCCTGACTCGGTACGAGCGCTCCCTTGCCGATCGCGTCGAGCACGCCGGGCGCTTTCACGCGCGGGAGCTCTTCCTCGCGCATCGCTCCGAGCGCGCGCGCCACGTCGTCACGCGCGACGAGCACGCGAAATTTTCCTTCGATCGTGGGATCGCCCTCTTTGGTCGCGTCGATGCTCGCGCGATCCAACGTTACGACGATCCGATTCGCGTCACTCTCGTCGAGCCCTGCCGCGACCGGCGCGCTGCACGCGAGAAGAAAAACCGCCAGGACCCCGAGCGCGCGCGAAGAGAGGCGAATCATCTAGGGCTTCTTCGGAGGCGGCGGCTTCGGGGGTGTGGGCGGCTTGAGCCCAGGAGGGGTCGGCGGCGTGGGCGCATCTTCGGGCTTCGGCGTCGCGGGCGGCAGCGGATCGTTTTGGATCTTCTGGCGTCGCTTGACGATGACGCGCTTCATCTCGTTCGCCCAACGCGAGACGTCGCTGCCGGGGAAGTGCTCCTGACGGATCATCGCTTCCATGGGCCACCACGCGACCGGGCGATCGTTGATCGTGAAGACGATGTCGTACGATCCTTCGCGCGTCGGCAACGGCGGCGGATGAAGCCCGCCGGATCCCATGCACGCCCACGTGTGCTCGGGGCGGAGCTCGCCGGTGAGGCAGCCGTCGGAGCGTCCGACGATGTGCCCGTTCTCGTCGAGCACGAAGCCGCTGACCGCGACGAACGTCCCGCTCCAACCGCGCGTGCCTCGCGCGAACCACGAGTAGTTCACGCGACGCGGGTAGCTCTTCTCGAGCCACACCGATTGGATGCCCATCATCGTGAGCGGCTCGGGGCGTCCCGCCGCCGCGACGACGATGTCGACGTCCGGATCGCCGTCGTCCGACGAATCGGCGTCGTTGCTTTCGGCCGTCTCGTTGTCGTCGCCCTCGCGCGAGAGAATGACGAACGACTTGCCGAGCTCCTTATCGCCGAGCTTCGCCGTCACCGCGTGCTTGCCGTGCGTCTTCGTCGTGAAGCGGAGCGACGTACTGACGAACGACACGCGCTGGTGCGGCGCGACCCGCACCGTCGCCGTGTCGCTCGCCAAGAGGTTGTTGTTCGGATCGTGGATCTCGAACGTGATCTCGTGGCTCTTCCCCCTCTCGAGACCGAAGACCATCGCCATCGCGGGAATGCGCGCGCGCCCGCTGTCGTCGATCTCGATGTCCTTCGCGTTTCCCATGAACGACGCGACCTGGTTGTCGTGCATGTCGCGCTGGATGTTGAGGCGATCGGTGATGAAGACGTCGGCGTACTGCCTGCCCTTTTGGTTCTTCGCGTACGCGGCGAGGATCGGCTCGAGCGGATGTGGCGTGCCGGCGGCCGTCGCGCGAAGCTCGACGAGCGACGCGGCGCTCGAGATCGGGCCGATCGGAAACGTGCTCCCGCCCGTGAAGAGGATCGCGTGATTGACGCCGACGACGTGCGGCTTGCCGTCCGCTTCCATCGTGACGACCGGCCCGCCCGAGAAGCCCGGATAGACCGCCGCGTCGAAGAGGAGGAGCTTCGATCCGAACATGTCGACGATGCCCGACGCGATCCCTTCGCTCATTCCCCACGAGAGCGCCCAGAATCCGTGACCGGTGTGCCCCATCGACCAGACCGCTTGCCCGACGACCGGATCGACCGTCCCGAGCGGGAGCGGCGGCACGTCCTTGAGCGGCGTCTTCGGCCGGAGGATCGCGACGTCGCGCACCTCGTCGATGTGCTCAAGCTCCGCTTCGACGGTCTGCCCGGTGCGCGTCGTGATCTTCAATCGGTCGGGCCGAATGACGACGTGCGCGGCGGTCGCGATCCGCACGTCGCCGCCCGGTCCGCCGAAGCCGGTGTGAATCGCGAAGCCCGTCCCGTGAGGCGTCGGCTCTTTGCGGAGCGACACGTCGATGATCTTCTTCGGCGCGTGCGACTCGTCGCCCATCGCTTTCTCGACGTCTTTGATCTCCTGCTCGCGGTCGGCGCGATCGTCGTTGAGGATCGCCACGACCGACGGAGCGGCGAGCTCGAAGACGAGCTGCGAGTTCGGTTTTGGTGACCTCGCATCCGGCGTGTTTCCGCTGGCGCCGCAGCCGAAGCCTCCGAACGTGAGCGACGAGGCGAGCGCGAGGGATGCGCAAAGGAGAAACGAGCTGCGGCGATGGGATGACATTGCCGCAATTTCGTAACCCAGTGCCGGCCGGTGCAGCAATCGGATTCGGCGCGATTCGCCGCACCCGCCGTTGCGTGCGTCTGTCCGAGGTGCTATTTGGCTTTTCTACGTGTCACGCGCCCTCGGCCCAACCGCCGTGCCGCGACACAGCTCGTCCTAGACAGGTTCGTTCTTCACAGAAAGGTGCCCGCTCAGCCTCCCCGGCGGGCGTGCAGGTCGCACCTCGGTCGCCCCCTTTGCCGACCCCCTTCTCCGATGCCATCTCCACGCTCAACGATCGAGCGCTCCGGCGCCTGCTCGGTGCCCGCGCGTTTCTTCGCGGTTACGATTACGTTCGACGCCACGCGGTCGACCAAGTCTCGGTCGAGGACGCAGGCGCCCGCGGTCAAGTCCGCGGCACAGAACCGACACCCTACAACGTCCAAGTCACCCTCACGCCCAACGGCATCAGCTCCGAGTGCAGCTGCCCGGCGTTCTCCAAGATCAACGGCCACTGCAAACACGTCGCGGCGCTCCTCATCGCGCTCCGCGATCAAGCGCGCGGGTCGCAACCCAACCAGGGCCGCCCGCCCCCCCAGCAGCTCCCTCACGCACACGAAGGAGCCGGCGTCGTGACGAACGGCATGACCTACTCCGCATCGCTCGACGGCCCCGTCGATCCGCGGGGCGGCGGCGGTCGACGCAGCAAGCGCGCACGCCAGCGCGCGATGAAGGCCGCGCAGGCCGAGGCGATCGCGGTCGCGCGCACCGCGCAAGCGACGGGCACCGGTGTCGACGCATGGCTCCCCGAGCCGATGCCACCGTTTCCGAAATCGATCGAATACCGCCTGCAGGTCCGGCCATCGAGCCACGGTTCGGGCGGCTCGCTCACGATCACGCTCCTCGATCCCAACGCGCGCACGCCGCTCTTGCCAAGCGCGCTCCTCGTCGCGCAAGACCAGACGCCGACCGCCGATCGCGAAGCCATACGCCTACTCGCGCGCTTCGAAAACGAAGGACCGCGCCGCGTCGGCATCGAGGTCCGCGGTGAGGACGCGAGCGATCTGCTTCCGCTCTTGAAGGGGCGGCGCGTGATCGTCGAGCCGCAGATGATGGAGCTGCGCTTCGGCGACGAGACGCTCCGCCCGCGGTTCGATCTCGAGCTGTCGCACGACGGATCGCAGGTCGTCGTGAAGTCGAGCTTCCAGCGTCCGGGCGATCCGCGAAAATTCTCGATGGCGCAGGGCGCGTGGTTCGAGGGGAGCCCAGGCTGGTACGTCGACGCGCAAGAAGGATGGGCGCGTCCGATCGATCGACGCGCGTCGCCCGCGAGCATTCGAAGGCTCCTTCGCATGCCGACGATCCACGAGCCGGTCGAGAGTCTCCCGCTCCTCATCGCGCAAGGTCTGCCGAAGGTCGCGCTCGAGGTCGGCGCCGAGCTCCCCGAGCTTTCGCAGGTCGCGGACGTGGTCGACTTGGTGCCGACGTTCCGCGTGTCGGCGGGCGGCTCGCTCATCGAGGCGCAGGTCTCGCTCCGCGCCGCGTACGAAGACGTCGAGATCGAAGTGCGCGCCGACGGGATGACCGTGCCGGTCATCGTGAAACCGCCCGAAGGCGGCAGCTCGAAGCGTGCAAAGTGCATCCGTTGCGACATCGTCGCGCAGCAAGAGGCCGCGGCCCGTCTCCGCGATCTCGGGCTCGTCCCCGCCGAGGACGGCAACAAGTTCATCGCGCGCGGCGACGACGCGATCCAATTCTGGACCGAAGGCGTCGGCTCGCTCCCCGAAGAATGGGATCTCTTCGTCCCGGACGATCTCGTCGACGTGCAGGTCCGCAACGAAACGCTCGCCGCCAGCGCGCGCGTGTCGAGCGGCGTCGACTGGCTCTCGTTGCGCCTCGCGTTCGAGAGCGAAGGGGTCGCCGTCACACAAGACGAGCTCGGTCGTTGCCTCGCCGAGGGGCGTCGGTACGTTCGCCTCGCCGACGGATCGTTCGCCAAGCTCGACATTGCGAAGGTCCGCGAAGTGCTGCTCCGCCAGGCCGAGATCCTCGCGACGAGCGGCGGCAACGGCGCAAAGCTTCCGCTCTCGCAGGCCGGTCGCCTCCAAGAGCTGCTCGATCAGGTCGGCCGTGCGCACGTCACCACCGACACCAAAGATCTCTTCAACAAGCTCCGCGACATCGACGAGATCAAAGGGGCGAAGAAGCCGCGCAACCTCAAGGCGCAGCTTCGTCCTTACCAAGAGCAGGGCTTTCAGTGGCTGTGGTTCCTCCACGAGATCGGATCGGGCGGCGTCCTCGCCGACGACATGGGTCTCGGTAAGACCGTACAGACGCTCGCTCTCCTTCTCGCCGTGAAGGCGCAGATGAAGGAGCAGGAGAAACGCTTCAAGGCGCTCATCGTCGCGCCGACCAGCGTCGTCACCAACTGGCTGCTCGAGATGGACAAGTTCGCGCCGTCGCTCAAGCACCAGCTGTGGCACGGCGCCGATCGCAAAGAGCGTCACGACGAGCTCGACGACGCGGAGATCGTCGTCACGAGCTACGCGCTCTTGCGACGCGACGAAGAGCTCCTCGCGAAGCACGACTGGCGTTACGTCATCCTCGACGAGGCGCAGAACATCAAGAACCCGCTGTCGGCCACCGCGCGCGCGGCCAAGCGCCTCAAGGCCGATCGCCGACTCGCGCTCAGCGGCACGCCGATCGAAAATCGCCTCAGCGAAATCTGGAGCATCTTCGACTTCGTCAGCCCGGGGCTCCTCGGTCCGCTCGACAAGTTCGAGGAGCGTTACTCGCGTCCGATCGACGGCGGCGACCAAAAGGCGGCCAAGCGCCTACGCGCGACGATTCACCCGTTCATCTTGCGACGCACGAAGAGCGAGGTCGCAAAGGATCTTCCCGAGAAGATCGAGATGGATCAGTTCTGCGAGCTCATCGGCGAGCAAGGCGCGCTCTACGCGGCGGTGCTCAAAGAAGTGCGCGCGCAGGTCATGGGCGAGGTCGAGCGACAGGGGCTCGGGCGCGCGCACATTCAGATCCTCGCCGGGCTCACGCGGCTCCGGCAGGCGGCGTGCGATCCGCGGCTCCTCGGCTTGCCGCGCGAGTTCGGCGACGAAGATTCCGGAAAGCTCGTCGCGCTTCGCGAGCTCATTCAGACGTCGGTCGCCGGCGGCCACAAGGTGCTCGTCTTCAGTCAGTTCGTGACGATGCTCACGCTCATTCGTCGCGCGCTCGAAGAAGACAAGGTGCCGTACGAGTACCTCGACGGCTCGACGAAGGATCGACAGGATCGCGTCGAGAACTTCCAGCGCGACGACGGTCCGCCGATCTTCCTCATCTCGCTCAAAGCGGGCGGAAGCGGCCTGAATCTCACGGCCGCGGACACCGTGATCCATTTCGATCCGTGGTGGAACCCGGCGGTCGAGGATCAAGCGACCGATCGTGCCCACCGGATCGGGCAGACGAAGGTCGTGACGAACTACCGCCTCATCGCCAAGGGGACGATCGAAGAGAAGATCCTCGAGCTCGGCGGAAAGAAGCGCGAGCTCGTCGGCGCGGTGCTGAGCGAAGATCTCGGCGGCGCGAAGAAGCTGACGAAGACGGATCTCGAGGATCTCTTCTCGGTCGACTGAGCGCCGATGCGCGGCGCCGAGCTCCTCGCGTGGTTGTCGGCGCTCCCGCTGGACGAGCGCGACGCCGCGGTCGAAGCGCGTCTCGGTCTGGCCGCGCCGCCGCCCGATTGCGATGCGCCACCCGGCGAGCACCTCATCGGCTACCACGCGAGCGGCGTCGCTCCGATCCTGCAGGCGCTCACGGAGGTCCCGGTCGGTTCCGACGACGTCGTCGTCGATCTCGGGTCGGGCCTCGGCAAGGTCGTCCTCCTCGCGCACCTCGTCACCGGCGCGACCGCGCGCGGCATCGAGATTCAGTCCGCGCTCGTCGATCGATCACGCGCGACGGCCGCGCGCCTCGGCGTAGACGTCGTGTTCACGCACGCCGACGTGCGCGACGCCGATCTCGACGACGGCACCGTCTTCTTCCTCTACGCGCCGTTCACGGGTCCTGTGCTCGCGGAGATCGTTTGCAGACTGCACGCGATCGCGCGACAGCGAGAGATCGTGGTTTGCGCGCTAGGCGTCGATCTCGACCGCGTGAAGGGATCTGCGTTGGTCGCGCGGCCAATCGATTCGTTCTGGCTGACGATCTACGACACGGTTAGTCTGGCTCCATGATCTGGCTCTCCAACTCCACGCTCGCTCGCCTTCGCGATCAACTCCGCACGCGCGGGCAGCGCCCGTCGATCGCGCTCACCGACCAACCGTCGACGTCGCCGGAGGACGCGGCCTACGCGCTCGTCGTCGCCGAGTACGGCCCGCTGTCCGAGGCGATGTACTTGATGATGTCCGCCGACGGGACGATAAGCGACGAAGAGCGCGAGGTGCTCAAGGGCGCGCTCCGCAATTTGTCGGGCGACGAGATCCGCAGCGTGCACATCGAGGCGATGCTCGACTCCGCCGCGAAGAAGGTGAAAGACGACGGCAAGGAGAAGCGTCTGCAGGAGGTCATCCTCGCGCTCCACGAGGACCCTGCGCGCTGCGAAGTGACGTTCGTCCTCGCCGCGGCGATCGCGTTCGCCGACAGCGCGGTCGCCGACGAAGAGAACGATTTGTTGAACCAGATGGCCGAAGGGTTCGGCATCGACGAGGCGCGCGCCAACGAGCTGCTCGACAGCGTCGAGCAGGATCTCGGGGGACAGACGAAGAGCTGATCGAGATCGCACGGCGCGGTCGAGCGTCGCCGAAGCGCATCGGATAAGATCGTCACGTGGAGCCCGCGCACGACAGCACGCCGGAGAAAATAGGCGGCTTTCGGGTCATTCGCCGCCTCGCGACCGGCGGGACGAGCGACGTACTCCTCGCGCGCGCCGAGGGGCCGCACGGCTTCGAGCGCGTGGTCGTGCTCAAGCTTCTGCTCGCGCAGTTCCGCGACGACGCGTCGTTCGAGCGAATGTTCGCGCGCGAAGCGGCGGCGTACGCACGCCTGTCGCACCCGGCGATCGTGAAGCTCTACGATTTCTTTTCAGCGGACGGTCAGCTCGTCATGGTGCTCGAGCACGTCGATGGACTGCCGCTCAACAAGCTTCGCGCGCTGCTTCGTCCGGCGGACCTCGACGATCGCGCGTCGCTCTTCATCGCGTCGCGTATTTTTTCTGCGCTCGCGGCGGCGCACTCGGCGCGCGACGCCGAGTCGGGCGAGTTCGCGCCGGTGATTCATCGCGACGTGAATCCGTCGAACGTGCTCATTCCGTGGGACGGACACGCCAAGCTCGCCGACTTCGGGATCGCGAAGGTCGCCGGAATGCAGGGCGACACGAAGGCAGGCTACATCAAAGGAACGTACGGCTACATGGCGCCGGAGCAGGTGCGCGGTGAAGCGGTGACGCCGCGAACGGACGTGTACGCCGCGTCGCTCCTCTTGTGGGAGCTGCTCGCGCGACGAAAGGCGATCCAGCGCGGCGCGTTGCCGGACCTCGAAGTGTTGCGCGCGATGGCCGAGCCGCAGCTGCCGTCGCTCGCTGTGTTGCGCCCGGACCTGTCCGCCGAGCTTCGCGATGCGATCGAGCGCGGGCTCGAGCCGCATCCGGATCGTCGCGCGATTTTCGCGGACGAGTTGGTAGCGGTGCTACGCGCGGCGGCGAACCTCGAAGAGGGACGGGCGCTCCTCGTCGATCAGCTCGCGCTCGTGCGTCCGCCCGTCGCGGGCGACGATCTCGAGAAGACGATGATGCATCCGACGCGCGCGTCGATGCAGTCGTTCGCGGACACCGACGTCGTGGATCGAGCGGACATGCCTGCGGAGACGGATCGCGTGCCGTCGATCCCCGATCCCACGCTCGAGAATCAACCGCTCCCGAGCTTCGAAGGGGTGCCGCCGCCGTTGCCGCCACGTCCGCAGCCGTCGCCGCCGTCGCATGTACAGACGTTGTCGTTCGAGATGCCGGTGTCGTCGCGCCCGGCGGGATCGCCGTCGCCGCCGCGCGTTGCGCCCGGATCCGCGGCGCCGTCGCGTGCGCCGCTTCCACCGCGCCCTGCGGCACGGACGGCGCTCGGGCTCGGGCAC
>JBBQXV010000213.1:0-16102 GCA_038209335.1 Polyangiales bacterium
TAACAATGTTCCAAGGTCACCTACGTTAAGAACGCGCGAGCCGCGCGCTCGTCATTCGGCCACCGCGTCGACGGATGTCTCCGGCGCGACCGACACGGAGCTCACGTCGGCGCGCGCGCGCTCGTCGCTCTTCGCCTCGAAGCTCTTTCGTAGCTCGGGGAGGTTCGCGGCGAGCGCGCTGAAGTCGCGTTTCGGAAGCGCGAGGACATCCATCGGCTCGACGCATCGGACCGTCGCGTTCCTGCGCGCTTGCTGCAAGAGCGCCATCTCACCGAAGTACTCGCCGCGGCCGAGCGTCGCGATGCGCGCACCGTCGCGAAGAACTTCGGCGCTTCCCGAGAGGACGATGTACACGCGATCGCCGACGTCGCCTTCGCGGAAGATCTCCTGCCCCGGCTCGAAGTGCTCCTGCGTGACGCCGACGGATCCTCCGAGCTTCAACTGGACGAGCTCCGGCGGCAAAAACAGATCGAGCGTCCACGAGACGGCGACTTTGATGCGGCGCCCCCATCCGGGCATCTTCATCAAGTAGATCGTTCGCCACAGGAACCACGCCAGGAAGCCCGACACCGGAATGCCGAAGACCTCTGCGACCGCCGACTTGCGACCGAGCGATCCCATCTTGCCGAGCCCGCTGAACACGAACTTCGTCTTCACGCCGCCGCGGAGCTTCGCGACGATGTTCGATGCGACCGTCTGCGCCTGCCGCGTCGCGTGCTGCGCGGTCGGCGGCGCGAACCCGCCGTCGGGCGCCGGAATCATCGCGCAGTCGCCGAGCGCCCAGACGTTTTCGACGCCGTTCACTTCGAGCGTCGCGTCGACTTGGATGCGACCGTTCTTCGTCTTCGGTAGCGCGAGTTGTTCGATGAGCGGGTGCGGCGACGAGGGGACGGTCGACACGATCGTCTTCGTCTCGATCACCGCGCCGCCCGCGAGCGTCGCCGCTTCGCCCGTCGCCGCGGAGAGCCGCGCATTGAGCAAGAGCTCGACGCCGCGCTGTTGAAGGATCTTCTGTGCGAAGCGGGCGAGCTTTTCGCTCATCTCCGGAAGGATGCGATCCTGCGAGTGCACGAGGACGACGCGGATCTCCTTCACGTCGATCCCGCGGTAGTGACGCGCGACCTCTCGCACGAAGTCGTTGAGCTCCGCGACGACTTCGACGCCGGAGAAGCCGCCCCCCGCGACGACGAACGTGAGAAGCCGTTTGCGGAGCGCCGCGTCGTGCGTCTCGATCGCAGCTTCTTCGAGCGCGCGGATGACGTGGTTGCGGAGACTCAGCGCGTCCGAGAGCGTCTTGAATGGGAAGGCGTGCTCGGGCAAACCACGGAGGCCGCGAAAGTCCGTGACCGTCCCCATCGCGACGACGAGATGGTCGAACTTCAGGACGTGCGGATGCGGATGGAAGCCGGTGCTCGTCGTGATCGTCTTCGCCGCGAGATCGACCGACTCGACCTCGCGCACGTGCAGCTCCGTCTTCGGGAGGAGCCGGCGGATCGGGCTCACGACGTCGACCAAGCCGATCGTCCCGGAGATGACCTCCGGCAGGAGCGGCTGGAAGACGAAGTGATTCTCCTTGTTGACGAGGACGATCTCGTAGTCGCCGCGCGCGCGCTTCTCGAGCTCCGACGCGGTGTAGATCCCCGCGAAGCCGCCGCCGAGAATGACGATGCGCGGCTTTCCGGTCTCGCGCGGCGGATCGACGTCCGGAATGGTTCGTCGCGCGAGCACGACGAGCAGCGCGATGAACAGGAGGATGGCGACGGCGATGGAGATGGGTACGTAGATCATGAGTGGGACCCCCGAGCGGGGAGCACTACGCCGCTCGACTCCGCCGGTTTCGCGCGATCGAAGCCCCACTCGCAACGACGCTTCTGCGTGAAGTGGTCATTCGACTCCTACTCGCCGCTCTGCTGAATCAGCTTCGCGACGATCCCCGTCCACCCGGTCTGATGGCTCGCGCCGACGCCCGAACCGTCGTCACCGTGGAAGTACTCGTGGAACGGCACGAGGTCTCTGAAGTGCGGATCGCTCTGGTGCTTCTCGTACTTACCAAACACCGGGCGCCGCCCGTCCTCGTCGCGCAAGAAGATGTGCACGAGCCGCCGCGACACGTCCGCTGCGACCTCGCCGAGCGTCGCGTGCTCGCCGGAGCCGGTCGGCATCTCTACCTTCAGGTTCTCGCCGTGGTAGTGCCCGAATTTCTGGAGCGACTCGACGAGCAGGTAGTTCACCGGAAACCAGATCGGTCCGCGCCAATTCGAGTTGCCGCCGAAGAGACCGCTCGACGACTCCCCCGGCTCGTAGTCGACGCGGTGAGTGACGCCGTCGACATCGAGGGTGTACGGGCGATCGCGGTGTACCTGTGACAGAGAGCGAATGCCGTACGGCGAGAGGAACTCCTTCTCGTCGAGCATGTACTTCAGAACGCGTTTCAGTTTGTCGCCGTCGAGGATCGACAAGATGCGTCGCCCTTCTTCTCCCGGCGCGCGCATGCACGCGCACGCGCCCGTGAGGTCCGGCCGATTGTCGATGAACCACTCGAGTCGCCGCTTGAACGCCGGCAGCTTCTCGAGGAGCTCCGGATCGAGCGTCTCGACCGCGAAGAGCGGAATGAGCCCAACCATCGAGCGGACCGTCATCGGCATTCGCTTGCCGTCCGGGAGATTGAGGACGTCGTAGTAGAACCCGTCGTCTTCGTGCCAAACGCCAAGCGAGTTGATCGCGTGCGCGATGTGGACGAAGTGCTCCCAGAATTTACTCGCGACGTCTTCGTACGCAGGGTCTTCGCTCGCGAGCTCGAGGGCGATCGCGAGCATGTTGAGGCAGTACATCGCCATCCAGCTCGTGCCGTCGCTCTGCTCGATCGTGCCGCCGGTCGGAAGCGGTGCGCTGCGGTCGAAGACGCCGATGTTGTCGAGCCCGAGGAAGCCGCCCTCGAAGACGTTGTTCCCTTCGGCGTCCTTGCGGTTCACCCACCAAGTGAAGTTGAGCATCAGCTTGTGGAAGATCCGCTCGAGGAAGACGCGGTCGCCGCGCCCTTTGCGCCTCTTCTCGATCTTGTAGACGCGCCACGCCGCCCAAGCGTGCACCGGCGGGTTCACGTCGCCGAGCGCCCATTCGTAGGCCGGGATTTGCCCGTTGGGATGCATGTACCATTCACGCAAGAGGAGAACGAGCTGCTCCTTCGCGAGCTCGGCGTCCACGAGCGCAATGGGCACACAATGGAACGCGAGGTCCCACGCCGCGTACCAGGGGTACTCCCATTTGTCGGGCATCGAGATGACGTCGGCGTTGTAGAGGTGCTGCCAATCGCGATTGCGCCCGGTCTTGCGTTGGTCGGGCGGCGGCGGCTGACCCGCGTCTCCTTGGGCCCAATCGCGGACGACGTAGTGATAAAACTGCTTCGACCAGAGGAGGCCGGAGAGCGACTGGCGCATCACGAGCTTCGCGTCGTCGGAGAGATCGCCCGGGACGACGCTGGCGTAGAAGTCGTCGGCTTCGCGGGCGCGCGCGGCGAGGATCTCCTTCGCGTCGTCGAGCGCGCACGCGCCGAGATCTCTGTTCGACAAGCGCAGCGTCACTTCGACGGTTGCGCCGGCGGCGACCTCGAGGTGGTAGCGAACGGCCGCCTTCGTGCCGCACTTCGCGGGATTCACGGCGTGCTTCTTCCCATGAACGACGTAGGCGTCGATCGAGTCCTTCACGTGCGGCGTGCGGTTCGCGACGCCGTACAGGCGCTCCGCGTTCGTCTCGTTCTCCGTGAAGAGGAGCTCGGGCGCGCCGTCCGCATACAGCCAATATCGCCCGCGTTCGGTGTCGTCGATCACGATCGCGCCGCCGCTCTCGCGGAGCTCGGGCCGCTTCGCCCCGGGCGTCCAACTCCACGTGTTGCGGAACCACACCGTCGGGAGCAGATCGATTGTCGCCTTCTCGGGTCCACGATTGACGACACGAATCCGAATCACGATGTCGTCGACGTCCGCTTTTGCATAGTCGACGAAGACATCGAAGTAGCGATCGTCATCGAAGATGCCCGTGTCGAGCAGTTCGTATTCGGGCGCGCGCCGATCGCGCGCTTTGTTCTCGTGGACGAGCTTGGCATACGGAAACTCCCGCTGCGGGTACTTGTAGAGAAACCGCATGAACGAGTGCGTCGGCGTGCTGTCGAGATAGTAGTAGTGCTCTTTGACGTCCTCGCCGTGATTCCCTTCGCTCCCGGTCAGCCCAAAGAGGCGCTCCTTCAGGATCGGATCGTTGCCATTCCACATCGCGACCGCGAAGCAGACGTGCTGGCGTCGGTCGCAGATCCCGGCGATCCCGTCCTCGTTCCAGCGATACGCGCGCGATCGCGCGTGATCGTGCGGGAGGTAGTCCCACGCCGTGCCGTGCGCGCTGTAGTCCTCGCGCACCGTGCCCCAAGCGCGCTCGCTCACGTACGGCCCCCACTTCTTCCAGTGCTTCGTGCGCGCGTCCGACTCGGCGAGGCGAAGCTCTTCGTGCACGGCGCTGACGTCGATCTTCTTCGGCTTGCTCATCGCGGGTGGATCTCCAAAGCGTGGTGGTCGGGGTCGTGCTCGGTGCGCGTCGTCGCGCCGTCGGCGAAGAGAACGGTGCGCCAGTGCATGACGTCGTCGGCGCGCTCGTCGTTCGGCGTCGGCCGCCCGGTGCGAGGCGCGAGGTATTCGAGGAGCTCGATGCCCGGTCCTTCGGGTGCACGAAGCGCCGTGATGCGGAGGCGCGCGCCGGGGACGTTGTTGAGCTGCTCCTGCTCGGCGCCGTAGTTCTCGCTGCGCCCGGCGACCTTCATGCCGAAGCGATCGACGTAGTAGCGGAGGCTCGCGTCGGTGCTCGAGGTGGCGATCGCGGTGTGATCGATCCCGAGGAAGAGCGCGTCACTAGGTGGCGTGTGCCAGCGCGCTTGGCCTTTGTCGGACGGAAACCAGATGATCTCGAGCGTGTGCCCGTCGGGATCTTTGAAGTAGTACGCGCCGATCCCGCCGGCGTTCGGGTTCCACGCCGGCAGGCGCTGCGGGGCGACCGAGGCGCGGATGACGTGCTGTTCTTCGAGACGGGCGAACGCGCGGTCGAGATCGCGCACGACGATCGCGACGTGTTGAAACCAGAGATCGTTGCTGCGTGAATCGGGCGGCATCGGACGGCGAACACCCGCGAGCGGCTCGTCGAGCTCGACGCATTCGGCGCCGAGGTCGACGCGGACGCGTCGCACATGCGCGGCGTCGACGACGACGTCGCTCTTTTTCGTGAAGTCCAGGACGCGCGTGAAGAAGTCGGCGCTTCGATCGGCGCTCGTCACGGTCATGCCGATGCAACCGACGCCGCGAACCGCGACGTGTGTGCTCGCGAGCGCAGGCGCGCGCGCGGGCGAATAGATCGTGCCGGGTGAGCCGCTGCACGCGGCGCAGAGCGGGAGGAGAATCGCGACGGCGACGAGTCGCATCAGCTCACCCGGGCACGAATCTGCTCGGCGACGCGAAGCGCGTTCGCCATGATGGTGAGCGCGGGGTTCACCGCGCTGCTCGAGACGAAGACGCTCGAGTCGGCGACGTAGAGGTTGTCGACGTCGTGCGTCTTGCACGTCCGATCGACGACCGACGCGGCGCGATCGTCGCCCATGCGCAGCGTGCCGCACTGGTGTGGAGTCCCTTCGACACCGAGGCGTTTGTCGAGCTTGAGCCCCATCGGCAAGAGCTTCCCGACGATCTCTTTGACCTTCTTCACGAGCATCGCGTGCGCGCGGAGGTTGTTCGGCGTGTACGTGAGGTGAATCTTGCCGGCCGCGCCGATCGTCACGCGGTTGTCCTTCGCCGGGAGATCTTCGGTCGTGAGCCAGAAGTCGAACGATCGGCGCGCCATCGCGTCGAGCACGCAGAGCGGGACGAATCCGGGCGCCCCACCCTTCATCGCGATGCCGCTCATCTTCCCGAGCATCGAGATGTGGCCGAGCGGAAGCTCCGACTCGGGCGAGCCGAAATAGAAGTCGTTCATCCCCATCGTCTTTTGAAACACCGTGGGGTTCGGCTTCGACGTGACGCACAGCATCCCGCTGTTGTGGTGCGCCATGTAGTAGCGACCCACGGCGCCCGACGAGTTCGCGAGGCCGTTCGGGTGCGCGCCGCCCGCCGAGCGCAGGAAGAGCGCGGCGGAGTTGATTGCGCCGCACGCGACGATGACTAGATCCGCGGAGAGCTCTTCGACTCTTCCATCGCGCTCGACGACGACCTTCGTCACGCGAGTGCCGCTCGCGTCGGTCACGAGCTTCCGTACGTAAGCGTGCGTCAGCATCGTCACGTTCGGGTGCGCGAGCGCGTGCACGACGCCGCACGTCTGCGCGTCGCTCTTCCCGTTCACGAGGCACGGGAATCCGTCGCACGTGCTGCACCGAATGCACGTGCTCGATTCCTTCTTCTCTTCGTCGAGGTCGATGCCCAGCGGCATCGGGAACGGCTTGTAACCGAGCCCCTTGATGCCATCGACGAGCTCTTGAATCGGCCCTTCGTGGGTGACCGGCGGCTTCGGGTACGGCGCGCTAGCGTGCGGCTCGGTCGGATCGCTCCCGCGAAGACCGTGCACGTTGTACATGCGCTCGGCCGCCGTGTAGTACGGCTCGATTTCGTCGTAGCCAATCGGCCACGCAGGCGAGACGCCGCCGTGGTGCTTCATCTCGCCGAAGTCTTCCTTGCGCATGCGGATGAGCGCCGCGCCGTAGAACTTGGTGTTGCCGCCGACGAAGTAGTGCGCGCTCGGTTTGAACTCGCCGCCGTCTTTGTCGATGTACGTCTCGCCGGACTTGTACCGAGCGTCGAGCATCACGGCGCGCGGATCCCAGTTCTCCTTCTCGCGAGGGAGCCATCCGCCTCGCTCGAGGATGAGGATTCGCTTTCCGGTCGACGCGAGGGCGCGCGCGATCGTTCCGCCGCCTGCGCCCGTGCCGATGATGATGATGTCGTGGTGATCGCTCATGACCGTCTCCGTGGAGTGCCTACGTGCGTCGCTGCTTGGGTTACGCGACCGCGCGCGCCGCGAGCGTCGACGCCGCGACTGCCCCGCGGCGTTTGACGATGAGCGCGTCGACGGACGCCTTGCCGGGCCCGAGGACCGCGATGACGAGGAGGAGCGCGATGTACGTCCACTCGACCTCGCCGAAGAGATCCGCGAAGCCGTGAATCTCCATGCGCTTCGCCGTCAGCAGCGCGACGATCATCGTGACGACGAGCGGCAGCGACGCGAGGCGGCTGCCGAGGCCAACGACGAGGAGCGCGCCGCACACCAGCTCGGTCCAGCTCGCGACGACCGCGTTGAGACCCGGCATCGGGATCTTCAGCTCGACGAAGAACTCCGTGACCTTCTCGATGCTGTGGACCTTGCCCCAACCCGTCGACACGAAGAGCACGCCGACCGTGAGGCGCGCGATGAGCAGCGCCACCCAGTCGAGCTTCCTCGCGACGCCGAGCGCCTTCTCACCCAATTCGAACAACCGGTTCATGGAATTCTCCTCTCCGTTTCGTTTCGTTCACTCGGCGGCGGCTCGATGTTCGGAGCCGGAGCCACAGAAAATGCAGGGCACGTCGTCGGCGTGATGGAGCTTCGCGCACGCGGCGTTCGCGCCGCCCATCGCGGAGAGGTAGACCTCGGCCGCCATGAGCATCGCGACCGGCGGCGCGACCAGATAAATCCAGAAGCCCTTCCACTCGCGAGCGACGATCGCCGACGCGATCGTCCGCGCGGGGTTGATGCTCATGCCGGAGTACGGTGCCAAGGCCGCGATGTACGTGGCCACGAGCGCGCCGGCGATGGCGCCGGTGAATCGCGCGGTCATCTCGTTGTCGCTCACCGTCAAGACGACGAGCATCAGGATGAACGACATGAGGAGCTCCGCCGCGAGCGCGACGCGTCGTCCGCGTTCTCCGGGGACGGTCACGACGTAGCCGACCGCCGGATGTGCGATCGCTCTGCCGAGAATCGCAGCCGAGACGAGCACGCCGACGGCGCCGCCCACGATTTGGGCGACGACGTAGAAGCACGCGTCCCACGGCATCACGCGACCGAGTCGGAAGAACGTCAGCGTCACGGCCGGATTGATGTGCGCGCCCGAGCGCATCCCCCATGGCGAGTAGATGATCGCGATCGCCGTCGCGCCCATCGCGAGCCCCATGAGCACGCGACGCAACGTCGCGCGCGCTATCGCCGCGCGCACCGGAGACTTCGGATGCTCGAGCAACGCGCAGAAGAGGCACGCCGACACCATGAACGTGCCGAGACCCCACGCTTCGATGAGGTACTCGCGCCAATGGGCGCTGAACGCGTGGATCATGCGCGTGGTCCGGCGAGCTCGGTCTTCAGGACGCGCAAGAGCTCCGCGACGCTCCACGCCTGCGCCGGCGCGCCGCCGGGCGCGTGCGGCGGCTCCGCGTCGAAGACCTCGCTCACGTTGCCGAGGAGCGCCTCCTCCATGTGCTCCTCCAGCGACGACACGAGCGACCGCGCGTACTCGACGCGCGCCCGGTTGCGACCATACGCGTTCAAGTACGCCGTGATGAACGGGCCGAGCAACCACGGCCAGACGGTGCCTTGGTGGTAGGCGGAGTCGCGCGACAATGGGTCGCCGCCGTAGTGAGGTCGATACCCTTCCTCGCCGGGAGCGAGCGTGCGGAGTCCGTACGGCGTCAGGAGCTCGCGTTCGACGGCGGTCACGACGCGCTGTTGATCTTCGACGCCGAGGAGCGGGTACGGAAGGCTCACGGCGAAGATCTGATTCGGTCGCATGCGGGCGTCGGGGCCTTCGGGGCGCACGACGTCGTGGAGCGATCCCTTCGCGGCGTTCCAGAACACGCGATGAAACGAGTCCTTCACGCGCCGTGCTTCGCGCGCGAAGCGGCCGAGCGCTTCGACGTCGTCGAGATCGAGCGCGAGCTGCTCCATCACGCGGAGCGCGTTGAACCAGAGCGCGTTGATCTCGACGGCCTTGCCGTGGCGCGGCGTCACCACCCAACCGCCGATCTTCGCGTCCATCCACGTCAGCTGCGTCCCCGCGTCGCCGCTCACGAGGAGCCCGTCCGCGGGATCGACCTTGATTCCGTGATGCGTCCCGCGGTCGTGCCACGCGAGAATTTCTTTCGCGCGCGGGTAGAACGTGTCGCGCGCCCACGTGCGATCGCCGCCGTGCGCGAGGTACTGATGAACGGCGTGAAAGAGCCAGAGCGTGCCGTCGACCGTGTTGTACTCGGGCGGTCCGCCACTGTCGGCGAAGCGATTCGGAATGATTCCTCGGTCCGAGTGCGCGAGAAATCCGTCGAGGACTTCCCTCGCTTCGTCGAGGAGCCCTCGCGCGAGCAAGAGTCCGGGCAGGGCGATCATCGTGTCGCGTCCCCAGTCGGCGAACCACGGATATCCCGCGATCACGGTGGGACTCCCGTCGGCGCGGCGCACCCGGAACGTCTCCGCCGCCGCCGTGAGGCGCGCGACGAACGGATCGCGCTCGGCGGATCGACGTCGCTCGATCTCGACGGCCTCCGCCGAGAGGACGCGAACCAGATCCCACGCGGAGTGCGCATCGATCGTCGCGACGATCCACGCGGGGCGCTCCGGCGAGAGTGCGAGATCGATCGAGCCCGTGCAATAGAGGTCCTCACGGAACTCGAGCCCACGATCGAGCTCGGCGAGGTACTCGGCGTCCTTGTACCAGCACGCGCCGTCGCGGCTCGCCGTGCCACTGTGATGAAGCGAGAGCGTCGGGAGGTCCGGGTACGGCGTGATCCGGTGAACCGCCGACTCGGGCGAGCGGCGCTCGTCGGTCGTGCGCGTGTCGAGCGCATCGTTCTCGCGGGTGAGTGCGTGAAAGTCGCGGAACGCGACGAAGGGCCTGATGCGCATCGAGCACGCGCGGCTCGCTCGGTACTGCACGACGAGCGTCGCGGAGCCGTGGACGAGGAAGATGCGCTTCTCGATGACGACGCCGTCGACTGCGTACGTCCAGATCGGAAACGGTTCGAGACGGAAGCTCTCGAGGAGCCGATGCCCTTGCGGGTGCACGGCGCCCGGATACTGGGTGGTCGCGAGAGCGTGATCGCGCGCGTCGATCCGCACGGTCTCTTCGAGCTTCGAGAGGAGGACGAAGCGATCGACCGGCGGATGGAGCGCCGCGACGAGGAGTCCGTGGTAGCGGCGCGTATTCACGCCCGCCGCGGTGCCCATCGCGAAGCCGCCCGTGCCGTTCGATTCCAGCCATTCGATGCGTGAGCTCTTCTCGTAGTCGGCGCATGTCGCGCCATCGACGACGAGCGCGTGCGTGGCCGCTCGGTTCGCGGCGCGAGTCTGTGCGCGCGCAGCGACCTTCTGTTGCGTGTTCATCCCGCCTCCGATCGCCGGTCACTACGGCGCTAGAGGGTCGCGGTTACGCGCGAATCGTCTTCACGGATCCACGAAACCGGACGCCGCAAGCGGCGTAAGGGCGTCGTTGCCTCACGCAAGGAGATGATCGATGTCAGAGACCAAGCCGTCCCTTCCCCTCTCAGGCCAGCGCGCGATCGTCACGGGCGCGAGCTCCGGCATCGGCGAACAGATCGCGAAGTCGCTCGCGGCCGCGGGTGCAGCCGTCGTCGTGAACTACTCACGCGACGAGAAGAACGCGGCGCGCGTCGTCGGCGAGATCGAATCGGCACGCGGGCGCGCGGTCGCCGTGCGCGCCGACGTCTCGAAGGAGAGCGAGGTCCTCGCGATGTTCGATCGCGCGCGCGCCGAGCTCGGATCGATCGACATCCTCGTCAACAACGCCGGCCTCCAAAAGGACGCCGCGTTCGTCGACTTGTCGCTCGCAGATTGGGACAAGGTCATCGGCGTCAACCTCACCGGGCAATTTCTCGCTTCGCGTGAGGCGGCACGCGAGTTCCTTCGTCGCGGAAGGACGCCGCGCGCGAGATCGCTCGGTAAGATCCTTTGTATCAGCTCGGTGCACGACATCATTCCGTGGGCGGGGCACGCGAACTACGCTGCGTCCAAGGGAGGTGTAGCGCTCTTGATGAAGACGATGGCGCAGGAGCTCGCGCAGCACGGGATTCGCGTGAACGCGATCTCGCCGGGGGCGATCAAGACGCCCATCAACACGTCGGCGTGGGACACGCCCACAGCGGAGAAAGAGCTCCTGAAGCTGATCCCGTACGGCCGCGTCGGCGAGCCGGTCGACATCGGTCGCGCTGCCGTGTGGCTCGCGTCGGACGACTCGGACTACGTGACCGGCGCGACGCTCTACGTCGACGGCGGCATGACCCTCTTCCCCGAGTTCCGGTTCGGCGGATGACGCTCGCGGAGCGCACCAGGTCACGACGTCGTCTCACGCTCGCGCAGGTCTTCCTGTTCGTGACGGTGGCGACGGCGGTGCTCGTCGCGCTCCTCTTGTTCGGCTTTTTGCAGGCGTCGAAGCGCTCGATCCTCGACTCCGCCGAAGAGCTGCGGCGCGCGGCCGCGCGGCGCGTCGAAGCGAGCGTCCAAGCCGAGCTCGGACACGCGCAGCGCGCCGTCGACGACGTCGAGAACGAGTACCGCGCCGGGATCGTCGACCTCGGCGATCCCAAATCGGTCGAGCGTGCACTCTTCGCGGCGCTCGTCGACGAACCGGCGTTGTCCGACGCGACGTTCACGCACGCCGACGCGAAATGGCAGGTGTCGGTCTATCGCGCGAGCGCCGAGCCGGGCGCGGCGATCGCCAAGCGCTTCGTCGCGCCGGGGAGCGGCAAGGATCCAACGACACACGCGACGTTCGAGTCTGCAGTCGAAGCCGAGGGGAAATCGCTGTGGAGCGATCTGCATTGGTCCGAGCTCGGCACCGATGCTGCGCCGCGCGTCGTGATGACGGTGCAGCAAGCGATCATGGACGGAAAGCGGCCGCGTGGAGTCGTGCGCGTCGGGCTCTTCACGGAGCAAATCGATCGCGTGACGCGCGTGCGCGTCGGCGACGGCGACGACGACGCCGATCCTCACCAGATCTTTCTGTGCGATCCGCTTGGCCGCCTCGTCACGCGCGCCGCCGCGGGCGACAAGTACGAGGTCTCCGGAAACGATCTGCGCTTTCCTGTCGCGCGCGTGTCCGCTCCCGTACGCGCGGCACTCGGCGCTTCGGGGCTCGCGCGGCTGGCGTCCGGCGCGTCGGAGAGCGGCGACTTCGTCGTCGCGGGCGAAAAATATCTCGTGACGTACCGCGCGCTCACGGGCACGCAAGACTGGGTCGTCGGCATCGTCGTCCCCGAGCGTCACTACACGCGCGGGCTCGAAGCGGTTCGCAATCGGTACCTCGTCCTCTTCCTCGGCGTCATCGCGTTCGTCGTGGTCGGTGGCGCGCTCACGCTGCGCGCCGTGCGTCGCGGCCTTCGGCAGATCGACGACGCCACCGCGCGCATGCGCGCGTTCGACTTCAGCGCGGTCCCTCACGACGCTGCGTTTCGCGACGTCGACGAGGTGCTCGCGAGCCTAGAGCGCGCGAAGACGGCGATGCGTACGCTCGGAAAGTACGCCCCTGTCGACCTCGTGAAGGCGCTTTTCCTGGCGAACGAAGAGCCGAAGCTCGGTGGCGAGCCGACTGAGGTGTCGATCATGTTCACCGACATCGAGGGTTTCACGAGCCTCTCCGAGCGGGTCTCGCCGAACGAGCTCGCAGAGGCGCTTGGCGCGTACCTCGAGACGATGACGAACGCGATCCGTGCGACGGGCGGCACGATCGACAAGTTCATCGGCGATGCGGTCATGGCGCTGTGGAACGCGCCGACGAAGCTCGAAGCGCACGCGAAGCGCGCGTGCACCGCCGCGCTCGGTTGCCGTGAAGCGACGCGCGTCCTCTACGAGTCCGCGGCATGGAAGCGCCTCCCGGCGCTCGTCACGCGTTACGGAATCCACACCGACACCGTCCTCGTCGGTCA
This sequence comes from Polyangiales bacterium, assembly GCA_038209335.1. Classification (GTDB taxonomy): domain Bacteria; phylum Myxococcota_A; class Polyangia; order Polyangiales; family Polyangiaceae; genus JBBQXV01. Next base: position 12,927 of record JBBQXV010000213.1, read on the forward strand.
CTTCGGCGCGCCGGAGCGAATGAGCTACACCGCGCTCGGCGATGGAGTGAACCTCGCTGCGCGCCTCGAAGGTCTCTGCAAGCAGTACGGGATCACGATTCTCGTGAGCGAAGCGGTCGTCGACGCGATCGCTCCCGACTTCGAAGTGCGACGGCTCGATCGCGTCGCGGTCAAAGGCAAGTCGCGCGCGGTGCTCGTTTTCGAGCTGCTCGGGAGACGCGGCGAAGGGCGCACGCTCGCGGTCGAAGAGTACGAACGCGCGCTCGACGACTACTTCGCGCGACGCTTCGACGCTGCCCTTGCGCGACTCGCCCCCTTCGACGACGACGGCCCGTCGCACGTGCTCGCTGCGCGCTGCCGGAGCCTCTCGGCGTCGCCGCCGCCACCCGAGTGGGATGGCGTCTACGTGGCGACGTCGAAATGAAGGAACCGCGGCGACGCCGCGGCGTAGTGAGATGCTCGACCGACGAAAGGAGACTGCAATGACTTGGACGAACGTGTTGGTGGCGGCGGCAGTGACGGGGCTCTTCGCTGGAGCGACGGGGTGCGACGACAAGTCGAAGACGGAAGCGAAGCCCACGGCGTCGAGCGCGGCAGCGAACGCGATGCCGACGGCGGCGTCATCGGGGGCGAAGCACGACTGCAAAGGGAAGAACGAGTGCAAGGGTCAAGGCGGGTGCAAGGATTCGGACAAGCACGCATGCAAAAGCCAGAACGCTTGCAAGGGTCAAGGCGGTTGCAAAGCGTGAATCGCACGTCTGGCCCGTAACCAGGCGCGTTCGCGTTCGTAGTGTCGGTGCCGCGATGGACGCGGCGAAACCAACTACGAACGACTGAGGAGATCACGATGAAGATCCACAACACGCTGCTCGCCGCCGCCGTCATGGGCATGACCCTCGGTGTCGCCGCCGGCTGCAACAGCACGCCGCAGGCTGCCGACGCGAACAGCATGACCAAGCACACGTGCAAGGGGCAGAACGCTTGCAAGAGCCAGGGCGGTTGCAAGACGGACGCGCACACCTGCAAGGGTCAGAACGCTTGCAAGGGCCAGGGCGGCTGCAAGAGTTGAAACGACGATGAATCGCCTCGGCCTCCCCAACCTCGGCGTCGGCGTCGGTCTCAGGACGGTGCACTATGCACACATCCTCGAGACGACGCCCGACGTCGACTGGTTCGAGATCATCAGCGAGAACTACATGCAGACGCAGGGGAGGCCGCTGCACATCCTCGATCAAATCGCCGAGCGATACCCCGTCGTGATGCACGGGGTGTCGCTCTCGATCGGATCGACCGACCCCCTCGACCGTGAGTACTTGCGCGAGCTCAAGGCGCTGCGCGATCGCGTCGGCGCGCGGTGGGTGTCGGATCATCTGTGCTGGACGGGCGTCGCCGGGAAGAACACGCACGACCTCTTGCCGACGCCGTTCACGGACGAGTCGTTGCGCCACATCGCCGCGCGCGTTCGCGAGATTCAGGATTTCCTCGGCGCGCGGATCGCGCTCGAGAATCCCTCGTCGTATGTCGAGTACACGTCGAGCACGATGCGCGAGCACGAGTTTCTCGCCGCGCTCGCGTTCGAGGCAGATTGCGGGATCCTCCTCGACGTGAACAACGTGTATGTGAGCGCGTTCAATCATGGCTTCGATGCGCGCGAGTACCTCGCGAAGATTCCGTACGACCGCGTCGTGCAGGTGCACGTCGCCGGGCATACGCGGCACGACACGCACATCATCGACACGCACGTGGGTCCCGTCGAAGACGACGTTTGGGAGCTGCTCACGGACGCGTACCGCCGAGGATGCACCGCGCCGGTGCTGCTCGAGTGGGACGCGGAGATTCCGTCGTTCGACGTCGTGCACGCCGAAGCGCTCCGCGCGAACGTCGCGATCGGCAAGTCCGCGCGCGGAGACGCCGCATGATCGATCGAAAGCCCGAGCCGAAGATCGACGCGGCGTTCGAGCTACGGCTGCGCGAGCGCGCCAGCGCGATGCCGGCGGGAATGAAGCCCGCACGCGCGCGGCCCCCGACGGTGACGCGGCGTTCGGCGACGGACGCGCCGGCGCTCCTGCGCGACGTACAGACGTGGGTCTCGGATGCGGTGACGCGCCCGCTCGAGGACGGCGACACGCGCGACGCCGAGCGCGTCGTCACGGGAGGTCCGCATCTCTCCGCGACCGATCGCCTCGATCTGTATCGCTGGGGCTATCACGCGCGTCTCGTCGAGTGCCTTGCCGACGACTATCCGGCCGTGCGCCACGCGCTCGGCGAGGACGCTTTCGACACGCTCTGCCATGGCTACGCGGCCGCGTACCCTTCGCGTTCGCCGAGCCTCAACTCGTTCGGTCGCCACATGGCCGCCCACGTTCGCGCGAACGGTGGCGCTCACGCGGATTTTCTCGAAGGTCTCGCGCGTCTCGAATGGGCGCTCGGCGAGACGATCCACGCACCGCCGGCGCCCGTGCTCGCGCTCGACGAGCTTCAGTCGTTCGGTGAAGCGGAGTGGGCGGTCGCGCGGCTGCCCGCGAGCGAGACGGTCCGCGTGTTGCGCTTCGATCACGCGGTGAATCGCTACTTCCAGGCGTTTCGCGATGGCGATGCGCCGACGATTCCGGAGCCACAGCCGACCGCGACTGCGATCTACCGGCGCGGCTTCACGGTGTGGCGCATGGACCTCACGCCTGCGATGAGCGGGCTCCTCGCGTCGCTCTTCGCGGGCGCGACGCTCGGCGAGGCGCTCAGCGCGATCGTGGCGCACGCGGAGGACGCGAACGCGCTCGCCGAAGCCGAACGCAACGTGATGGTCTGGTTTCGTGAATGGGTCGCCGGAGGTTTCTTCGCGCGCGTCGAGCTCGGCGGGCGCTGAGGCGACGTGCGCGCGGGCGTCGTCGGTCTTGTCGTGTGCGCGTTGGCCTGCCGACCGGCGAGCGCGCCGAGCGCGGCTGCGGGACACTGGCGGTACGATGTCGAGGTCGTCGGCGAAGGCGAGGAGCTTCGGATCGAGGCCAACATAGGCTCCGTCGCTGTCGACGCGCTTCACGTCGACGACGACGCCAGGCCATTCGTCCGCGATGTTCGGGTCGAAGACGGCCTCGTTCGCTACCGCTTCGCGCTCGGCGACGCGGCGCGCGCGCTTCACGACGCCGACAACGCCGAGAGCTTCGGTGGCGCGATCGTCT
>JBBQXV010000214.1:0-16076 GCA_038209335.1 Polyangiales bacterium
GTAGGGACCGACGTCGAGGATGTGCGCGCTCGAGCGATCGACGGCGTAGTCGTCGCCGGGCGGCTGACCGAAGTACGTGACGTCGCCTTCGCGCGCGGGGAGGGTGAGCGTGCCGGCGCGCGCGACCTTCGAGAACGAGCCGAGGAGATCGACGCCGGTCGTGAGGGTGATACTGACCGGCGGAGCCGCGGGGAACGCTCGCTCGTCGTCGAAGAGGCGCACGCGATGCGATGCGCGAGCTCCGTAGCGCGTCGACCTCACGTCGAGGTGAGTCGGGGTCGCGCCGAAAGTCGTCTCGAGCGAGCTCGTGTCGTAGCCGGCGAACGGCGTCACCTCGACCGTCGCGCCGTCCGCGAGCGCGCGCGTGTACCGGATGTACGCGCGATGAAACGTCGAGCCGGTCGTCTCGGCGCGGACGCGCGACGGATCGGGCGACGGGATCGCGCGCCGCAGATCGTCACCGGATCCGAGGAGAACCAGGCTCGCGGACTCACCCGCGCCGAGATCGATCGTCCCCTTGGCTTGGTAGTCGCGGTAACGCGGGATCGGAAACGCGTCGCCGATGTCGCGCGACGAGACCGCGCCGAGGACGCGATCGAGGTAGCCGTAGCGTGCGGCGACGGCGACGCGCGCGTCGGGCGAGAGCGCGGCGCTCGCCATCGCGGACGCGTCGAGCGGATCGACGGCGACGTAGCCGTGGATCCCTTCGGGGCGGAGCGGTCGCGTCTCGACGAGGACGAGACCGCCGAGGCCGCGTCCGTACTCCGCGCCGAACGCGCCCGGGACGAGCTGAATGCCTTGGACGAGGCCGGAGTTGATCGTCGAGCGCACTCCGGAGCCGTGGTAGAGCGCCGGGATCTCGACGCCGTCGACGTAGACGCGCGTGTCCTTCGGCGCGGATCCCCAGACGACGAGTTGGCCGGTGCCGAACGTCGGACGCGAGAGGCCGGGGAGCGATTGCACGACCTTCAGCGGATCGCCTTGCGTGCCCGGGACGAGGCGCGCCTGCTCGGTGGGAATCGTGATCTGAACTGGTTCGCGTTTGCGGCGTGGACCGCGGACCACGATGTCTTCCACGGGCGGCGCGGGCGTGGGTGCGTCGGGCTCGGCGCGCGCGTCGGTCGCGACGAGCGCTGCGATCGCGACGGCGACGATCGCGGCGCGGCGGATCATGGGACGTCGAATTCGACGGCGAGGACGCCGGCGCCTCGGTCGTGCGCGAATTGCGTGTCGCTGTCGAAGCTCGTCCCGTGCGCGCGCGCGATCACGTTTCCGTCGAGGCGGACCTCGACGGTGAACCGCGCTTCGATTTCCTCGCACAGCGACGCGGTGTCGACGCGCACGACATAGTGACCCGACGGCGGAGCCATTTGCCACGCGACGTCTTCGAGGCGTCGTCCGTCGATCACGCACGCGGCGTTCGAATCGAAGTCGAGGATGCCGCCCGTCTTCCACGCCGTCGGATCCGGCGCCGTCCCCGGAGGCGGCGGCTGCCACGAGTTGATGTTCCGATTGAAGACCTCGACGCCGTTCGGGTCGACGACGTGCAGATCCAGATCCGCTTCAGTGTCCCAGAAGAGCGAGACGACGAGCTTGCCGTCGGGGATGGGCGCCGCGGTGATCGTGACGTTCTGCACATTCGCGACACCGAAGTGCCCGTTCACGTCGACCGCGCGCACCACGAGCGCATAGTCGCCCGGCGCGATCCGCGGCGCGAACGACAGCGGCGCGTCGAAGCTCGGGAACATCGGCGCGCTCGGATCCGGCGCGCGCGTCGTGACGATCCAATATCCCTGATCGCCCGTCATGCCGATCGCCGCCGCCGTCGCGCCCGGCGCGAGCGATCCCTTGAACGGGCTCTCTTGCTGCCCCGCGCGCATGTGGCCGATTTCGAGCGTCGCCACGCTGACCGCCGGACCGTCACCGTCTCCCGGCATCGCGCCGCGGTAGAACGCCGCGCCCGGAACGACGAGCGCCGCGTCGAGCCCGCGATCGGCCTTCGTCTCGCTGCATGCGACGAGTGCGCACGACGCCGCGACGACCGCGACTGCGAACGAGCGAAGCGCGCCGATCAAAACGACACCTCGCCGCGCAGCGTGAGCACGTCGTCCGCGAGCGTCGTCGGCAGGCCGTTCGTTCCGCGACCGAGCGGGTTCTTGTTCTTGTCGTATTCCAAGACGAGGCGCGCCTTGCCGACGCGCGCCGCCGCCATCCACGCCAGCGTCGTGTACGACGAGTCGGTGGTCACGAGCGTCCCCGCGACCTGCGAGCTCGCGTCCGCGTCGGCGGTGTAGCGGTCGTAGCGCATGCCGATCTGCGCGTGCGGTCCGATGTGCTGCGTGAAGCCGACGTACCATCCGCGCTCGCGGAGATCGTGCCCCGCGGAGACCGGATCCGCCGGTTGGATCCCGCGATCGAGGTTCGTCGCCCAGACGATCTCGCCGCGAAGCGCGAGCTCACCGAGCCACGGCACGTCGACGAGGACGCGCATGTCGCCGCCGAGCGCGTGGCGTTTGAAGCTCTGCGACGGCGATGCCGCCGAGCCGGGGATGACTTGGATCTCCGTCGCGTCGACGATCCCGTTGAGGTTCGCGTCGCGCCAAACGAGCACGTCCTTCGTGCTCGGCGATCCTTTGTGAAATCCCATCCCGCTCACCCACGAGAATCCCGCGAGCACGCGCACGCGGGGCATCGGGCGCGTGTCGACGCCGACGCGACCGACGATGTCTTTGCTCGTGTTCGGATCGCGTCCGGGAAACTGGCGCTCGCCGATCGGATCGCCGTTCATCAGGCCGAGCTGGTAGTCGAAGAAGCGCCAGCCTCCTTTCAAACGAAGACCGAGATCGTACTCGCTGGGGAAGAGCGCGCGGATGACGGTGCTGCGCTCGAGGAACGGTCGGCGGTTGTCGGCCTCGAGGACCTCGAAACCGAACGGCGTCTTGAAGAGACCGATCGTCGCCATCGCCCAAGGGCTCTCTCCCGGCGTGCGCGGCGGCCAGCGGATGGATGCCTCGGCGTCGATCGGACGGAGCTGCGGTCCGTTGATCGTGTTCGCGTCGATCTCGAGCGAGCCGAGGATCATCCCTTGCTCCGCGTCGGCGCGGAGGTGCGCGCGTCGGAGCGTGAAGCGGTTCTCGTTGAGCGGCGCGCCGGTCGGGCCGATTTCGTTCTGCGAAGACTGACGGTTGATGACCCAATCGGTTTGGACGAAGCCGGACAAGACGGGAGTCGGCGCCGCCGGCTTCTCCTGCGCTTCCGCGCGCGCGGTCCATGTCGCCGCAAAGGCGAGCGCAGCGGCGAAGGCGAGCGAGCGTAGGCGCATCGATCAGGGCAATGGCGGAAGCGCGCCGTCCGGGAGGAGGAGCGGCAAGCTCGGCTTCTTGTCGAACGCCTGCGCGTCGGTGCACGCGTTGATGATCTCGAAATGGTTCTGCGGGTTCGTGAAGCAATCGCGAGCGGCGCTGTCGCCGCCGTCGCCGTTCATGTTGCCATCCGTGGAGGTGTTGCCGTCGGAGGACGTGCTCGTGTCGGCGGGGCCGGAGTCTTTGGCCGGATCGTGCGGCGTGTCGCTGCTGCTGTCGCAACCGGCGGCGATCGCGGCGGTGCCGAGGCACGTGGCGAACGCGAGCGCGGTGAGGAGACGGAAGGTTTTCATCACTTCGCCTCGCAATAGCCGTGGCGGCACTTGCCGGCGCCGCACGTGGTGTCGTCGAGGCACGTCATGCACGACGCGGGCGCGACGCCCATCGGTACCGTCGACTCGAAGTAGCAACCGCACGGTTGCGCCGGCGAGTAGAGCGAGAGATCGCCCGCGTCGAAGCTGCGCGTCACCTTCATCGCGCAATCGGGCGTGAGGCCCACGGCGACGACGGAGTCGAGCCCGTCGGACTCGAACGCCGGTGTCGTCGGCTTCCCGAGGATCAGATCGGTGAGGTACTTCACGTTCGCGTTCGTCGGCACGCCCATGTTGTCGACGGCAGCGAGATACACCGTCGGCGACCACGGCAAGTAGTGCCCGTCGCGCAGCGGCTGCTTGTCGAACGTCGTCGGCGACGAGTCAGGCCAGTACGCGTGCTTCTGCTTGTACGCCTGGTACGCGAGGAGCGTCAGCGTCGCGCGGTTCTTGTCGTAGATCTCCGTGCCGAGGATCCCGATCGACTTCTCGGGGTTCGCCGAGCCGGTGAGCGCTGCCACGACGTCCGACGACGCGGGCTGCGACACGCCCTTCCACTTCGCCGGCGGAACACCGATGTTCGCGGCGAGCGACACGAGCGTGCTCTTCGTGATCGGCCGAATGAACATGAACGTCTCGTTGTCCCACGAGCCGAGCATGTCGCTGTTGCCGAAGCCGAACGTGAAGTACGCCTCCTCCGCGATGATCGCTTTCTGCGTGCTCGCCTTCGGGACGACGAACGAATAGCCCTGGATCGGCCCGGTGATGAGCCCGATGCCCGCGGGCGGCGCCGTCATCGTGCAGCTCGACACGAACACCGCGGAGATCGCGACGTCGATCGCGGCGCCACCGGTGATGTCGTTCGTGCACGTCGGCGTCGGCTTCGTCCTGTCCCAGGTCGGGTCTTCGGTCGGCGTCGGGATGTAGCTGAGCGAGGTCGTGATCTTCACGCCCGTGTACATGTCGTTGATGAGCGTGCATGAGCCAGTCAGCTTGTAGAGGATCCGCATCGGCATCGCCGTCGAGCTGACGAGCTTCGATCCGATCGACTTGATGAGCGGCTCCTGCGTGTCGCCCGACTCGACGATGATCGGGTTCGGCGCGCCGCCAGTGAGCAAGCTGCAGTTGCCGGCGAGCGCGGCGCCTTCGGTGCCGAGCGCAGCGGCCGACCCGCATGCGACGGCGAGGCTCCATTTGGTCCAACAACTCCACTTCCTCATCGTCGGCCTCCTGATGCGTTTGCGCGCACAACTCCGCGCACATAGCGAGCATGCGCGCGCGCTCCGGCGGCGGTCCTCACACTTTCGTTACAGATCGCCGACAAGAGCGATCGCGATCACTGCACTTTGCACACACCCATGCCGCTGCATCCGAGCCCGCCCGCGCCGCCGGGGCAGTCCGCGGCGCTCGCGCACTGCTTCGTGCAGTGATCACCGCGCCCGTTGAACGCGAAGCAAACCGGGTACGCCGTCGGGCACTGGTTGTTCTGCGGAGTGCACGTCGCGCCGAAGCCGCCGACGCCGCCGTCGGGCGGGAGCGTGCCGCCGTCATGCGGACCGCCGCCATCACCGGGGCCCATGCCGCTGCCGTCGTGCCCAGACGACGAGTCGGCGGCGTTCATTCCGGAGTCGACGCCAGGGAGCACTGTGCCGGAGTCGCCTTGCGCTTGCGAGCCGCCGTCGTCGCCTGGTGAGCCGTCGACGTCACCGTGCTGCTGCGAGCCGGTATTGCCGGGATCCGCAGCGGCGCTGCATCCGAGCACGGCGAGAGCGATGGCGGGGAACACGAAGTAGCGCGTCGTCTTCATACTCGGCTGCACAGCAAGCCGCGTGCGCGCGCCGAATGTCACATGCAGGTTACATAGAGCGGGATCCGGTCACACGCGCGCAAACTTCGCGGCGCATCCAGCCACTTCGCCGCGTCGCCTGGATCGCCGATGCCTGCATGGAACCGCGGGCGATCCAGCGACGCTGTGGTCAGTTGAACTTGCAGTAGCCGTTGTTCGTGCACGTTCCGGCCGAGGGTGGCATCGGGCAATCCATCGCGGCGGTCGCGGTTGTGCACGGCTTCGTGCAGAACATCACCGTCATCCCGCGGAACTGGCGGCACATCTTCGACGCGCAGTCGCCGTCGACCGTACACGATGCGCCGAACGCGCCGCTGCCGCCGTCGCCGGAGCTCGAGTCGCTCGCGCTCGAATCGCTCGCGCTCGAATCGCCTCCGCCAGCTGAATCACTGGTGCTCGAGTCGCCGCCGCCCGCCGAATCGACCTGCGTCGAAGCGTCCGTGCCGCCTCCAGACGTCGAGTCGCTGCTGCACCCGATCAACCCTAGCATCGCCGCAACGCTGCACGTCCGCACGACCACGACGCGATTCGACAACGCTCGCATGTTGCTCCTCCTCCGTCGCGACGACGTGCCCCTCACGGTCGCATCGCATCACTTTGCGGTGTGCGATCCGCGCGTTCAAAGGGAAACGCGCCGTGTAACGATACTGTTGCAACCGTCGCTGCTGCGCGCGGTCATGGAGCGCGATGGTCGCGAACGACCGGCAACGACGCGAGCCCGGCGAACGTCGTCGCGGTCGCCTTGAGGAACAAGAGGTAGAGCGTCAGGAACCTCACGCCTTCGCCTCCGACGCCGGCCGCATGAAACCGACGATCGCGGCCACGTTCACCCCTTCGGCAGTATCGCCGTTCGGTTGTGACGTCCGCCGGGGACCCAAGCCACCGATTGCGCGCCGGGGTACCGCACCTCGCGGATGCGCGCTTGCGTCACCGGCGACAAGAGATGCGCTTGGAGCGCGTTCGCGCCGTCGACGTTCACCCCCGACACCTTGCTCCCCTTGATGACGATCGACACGAGCATCCGCTGAAGAAGTGGATCGCCGAGCACGAGCGGCTCGAGCTTCAGATGCGACGTGTGATCCATGCGCAAGAACGGCGTGAGCCCCCAGAACGCATACGCGCCGCGCTCCGACGCTTCGGTGAGCGCCGCTTCCTTGCGCTTCCCTTCGTCGAAGAACCAACCGGCGCGATCGGGTCGACCGGCCGCGTTCCAGAGAATCTCGACGAGGTAGCGGACGCCGTCGATGCCGTTGAGGACGAAGGGGCTCTTGGTCGCGGCGATTCGCCGAAACGCTTCGCCTGCGTCGAGGAGGCCACGGATCTTCGCGGGATCGGCCGGCGGGCCGACGAGCGCCATCTGGTTGCTGAAGATCGTTCGCGGCCACTCGCCGAAGCCTTCCATGACGAACGCCTCGGCGTGCTTGTGCCCGTAGTGGGACACGGCGAGATCGGCCTTGCCGGCGCGCGCGAGTCCGTACACGTCGTCGGTCGCGGTGAGCTCGACGCGGAGCTTCGCGTCGCGCTCGAAGTCGGCGATCAACGTCGGAAGGAGGTTCCCCTCGACGGCGGTCGGAACGCTCACGATGCGTACGACGCCGGGGTTCGCCGCAGCGCTCGTCGTCGCGATCGCGCTCGGAGCGTCGGTCGGCGCGACGTTCGTCTCGTTCTTCTTGCACCCGGCAAGGGGGAGCGCGCCCAGCGCCGCCGTGCCCGCCGCGAGCTGCAGAAAGATTCGCCGGTCGAGCGCGGGTCGCGCGTCGTCGTCGGGATCATCGGGCATGACCGAATGTTAGCTCGCAGCGCGGGGTCGCGCTCTCGTCGACCCGAGCTGCGGAACACCTGAACGCGCTTGCCCATCCCGCGCCGCTCGCGATCGGGGGTGCGAGAGATTCGCGACGACATCCGGCGTCGGGTCGTCGAGCTGCTAGCAAGGAGGTGCTATTCTGTCGAGTCCACCGTAAGGAGCCCGCCGATGAAGTCGCTTCTCTTTCCTTCGCTCGTCCTCCTCGCCGTCGCGCTCGGCTTCTCCGCCTGCGGATCGTCGACGACCAACGCAGCGACGCCGACGCCCGACGCAGGAACGGGTGACGACGCTGGAGGAGATGACGCGGCGACGGGCGACGATGCCGAGGTGGACGCTCCGCCGCCGCTCGATCACGGCAAGCCGAGCACGACGTACCCGGCGTTCAAACCGGACATGCCGATCCTCCAGAACAACGGCGGGCCCGTTCTAACGAACCCCGTCATCGTCACGATCACCTGGGACACCGATCCGCTGCAAACGCAGCTCGAAACGTTCGGCGACACGATCGGCGGCTCCGCATATTGGACGGCGGTGACCAAGGAGTACGGCGTCAACGCCGCCACGAGCGGTCCGACGAAGCACGTGCGCGTCCCGGTGACCGCGGCATCGCCGCTGCCGACGACGTTCGACGAGACGACCGTCGAAGACTTCATTGGCAACCACGCGGGCAGCGCGAGCTCGGGATGGCCGGCAGCGACGACGCAGACGATCTACGTCCTCTACGTCCACCCGGGCACGACGCTCACCCGCCAGGGGCAGGAGATCTGCTCGCGCGGCGTCGGCGGCTACCACTCGAGCCTCAACGTCAACGGTATCGAGGTCGCGTACGCGATCCTCCCGCGATGCAACTTCCACAGCAACCTCCTCGACACCGCGACCTCGTCGGCGTCGCACGAGCTCGGCGAGGCGGTGACCGATCCGCATCCGCGCGGGCTCTCGACGTACACCGGCTTCGATACGAACCACGTCTCGTGGTTTCTCTTCAACGATTACCAGCCCGAGAACGGCGACGCGTGCGAGTTCTACAACGACTCGTTCTTCAAGGATCCGGCGCTCGGCTTCTTGGTCCAACGGCAATGGTCGAACGCGGGGTCCGCAGGGGGTCACGCGCCGTGCGCCCCCGCGCGCGCCGGCGTGTACTTCAACGTCACGCCGACGGCGCTCGAAGACGTGACCGCGGATCTGAGCCCCGCGGGACGAGGAATCGTCAGGACGAAGGGCTTCCGGATCAAAGTCGGCGAGACGAAGACGTTTCCGGTCGGCCTCTACAGCGACGCAGCCAGCGGGCCTTGGTCGATCCGCGTCGCCGAAGTGTTCTACTCGTCGCTCGGTCTGCCGCGCCCTCCGACGAACCATCTCACCGTCAGCATCGACAAGACGAGCGGCGTGAACGGCGAGATCGCGTACGTCACGGTGACGGTGAACACGGCGGGCCAAGCGCTGTTGGCGCCCGGCTCGGTCAACGGGACGACGAACTACCCGAAGTTGAACTTCGTCACGGTGCTCTCGTCGCTCAACAACACCACGAGCTACATGCCGATCCTCATCGTCAACTGAGCCCGCGCCAAGCGCGCCGAGCTCAAGCTGCTCCACGTCTTCATGAAGCAACCCGGTCACGTCCTGTCGCGTGTACAGTTGCTCGAGGAGGTGTGGTCCGTGACTGGAGAAGGGAGCACCCGAACCGTCGACACGCACGTTCGACGTCTGCGCGATCGGATTCGTCCGTACGCCGACGCGATCGAGACGGTGCACGGCTTCGGGTACAAGCTGCGTGACGACGTGCCGGAGTCGTCGACCTCGTGACGCGATCCGCGTGGGCCGCGCGCGCGGTCGTCGTCGTCTTCGGCGCAGCGGTCGTCCTCGCGCCCGGTTGCAAGTGCTCGCGCGATACGACGACCACGACGGCGAGCGCCACACCGAGCGCGAGCGCCGGACCGGATCCGAACGACGAGCTCTGCAAACGCTACGAGAGCTGCGGGTGTCGGCCGTACGCGGAGTGCAGCAGCGGCGCGAAGGGGATGCTGACGGCGGCGACGCTCGCGCGGCCCGGCGTGCGCGAATGCCTGATCGAGTCGCGATGCGCGTCGCTCTGCGAAGGGCGCCCCGATCACTGCGGCAGGCTCGTCACGAAAGACGGCGGGAGCGGCGGCGGCTCGGTCGGCGGAAGCGGCGCGGGCGGCGGAGGCGCGGGCGCAGGACACGGAAGTCGCCGATGCGCGGAGACGACGTGCTCGGAGGACGCTTCGGGAATGGCACGCTGCACCGCCGAAGGGTGCGGGAGCTGCCTCCTCGGGCATTGCGTCGTCTTCTGAATCGCTCCGATCAAAACGCGAAACTACCGCGAACATAGCGACGCGAAAGTAACGCTCCGCGACGCTCGCACGCGGTACCTTCGTCGCCGCGACCTCACCAGGAGCCAACGACGATGACGGACACTGCTCACCCCACGCTCGGCGCTGAAGCCGCGCGCCAGCTTGCCAACACCACGAAGACGCCGCCGCAGTGGGCGGGCTCGACGCCGCGGTGGCTCGTCAGCTTGCTTCCGTGGGTGCCGGTCGAGGCCGGCACGTACCGCGTGAACAAAGTGAAAGAAGGGGGCGAGGCCGGGATCGGGATCGAGTGCAGCCCGAGCGATGGCTCCGAGCTCCCGTCCGCGTTCGTCGACTACGAAGAGCAGCCGCGCGAGTACACGCTCAGCACGGTCACGACGACACTCGAAGTGCAGACCCGGATCTCCGACCTCTATCGCAGCCCGATGGATCAGGTGCGCGAGCAGCTCGCCGTCCTCATCGACATGATGAAGGAGCGGCAGGAGAGCGAGCTCGTCAACAACCCGAACTACGGATTTCTCGCGAGCGCGCCGCCGTCGATGCGGATCGCGACGCGCACCGGAGCGCCGACGCCAGACGATCTCGACGCGCTGATCGCGAAGGTCTGGAAGGAGCCGGCGTTCTTCGTCGCGCACCCGAGCGCGATCGCGGCCTTCGGACGCGAGTGCACGCGCCGCGGTGTGCCGCCGCCCACCGTCACACTCTTCGGCTCGCCGTTCCTCACGTGGCGCGGGCTCCCGATCCTTCCGTCGGACAAGCTCAAGGTCGAGAACGGGACGACGAACATCCTTCTCCTCCGCACCGGAGAGAAGAAGCGCGGCGTGGTCGGGCTCTTCCAGCCGGGCATCCCTGGCGAAGCGGGCCCGAGCCTCTCGGTTCGACTCATGGGGATCAACCAGCGCGGCGCGGCGGCGTACCTCGTGTCGCTCTACTGCTCTGCGGCGATCCTCGCGGACGACGCGCTCGGCGTCCTCGAGAAGGTCGATGTCGGCAAGTACCATGAGTACAAGTGATCCATCGTCGTTCGCTCCAACGGACAGCGCTTCACCGGGCGCAGGCGAGACGGATTTCGCGGCGTCGCTGACGAAAGAGATCGAGCGCCTCGCGAACACGTTCTTCACGAGCCCGGGCGCGGTCGCACCGCCGCGCGTCGGGCCGAGCGCGGCGAACATGGGCGGTGGAGGGGCGTCGTCCGCGCTCGGCGCTCCGCCGATCCCGGGGATGATGCACACGCCGCCGCTCGCCGCGACGCCGCCGCCGCGCGAGAGCGATCTGCGCGCGATCCCGACGCAGATGTCGGAGCAGCTCGGCTTCTCGACGCCGGTCGCGCTCGCGGGGGCGGGCATGCCGGACGCGTCGGCGCAGACGCCGTACTTCCTCGAGCTCGCCGGAATGCCGTCCGCGCCCGCGCCCACGGTCACGCCGACGCCCACGCCGCCCACGGTCACGCCGGCGCGCACGTCCGCGCCCACCTCCGCGACGCCCACGCCCGAAATCGCCCCCTACGACTTCCACCCCGAAATCGTCCCCGACGTCCGCGCACCCGGCGGCGCGTTCGAGCCGAACGCCATCAAACGCGATTTCCCCATCCTCCAAGAACGCGTCCACGGCCGCCCGCTCGTCTGGCTCGACAACGCCGCCACGACGCAGAAACCCCGCGCCGTCATCGAGCGGGTCTCTTACTTCTACGAGCACGAGAACTCGAACATCCACCGCGCCGCGCACACGCTCGCCGCGCGCGCGACCGACGCCTACGAAGGCGCGCGCGACAAGGTCCGCCGCTTCATCAACGCGCCCTCGTCCAAGGAGATCGTCTTCGTGCGCGGCGCCACCGAGGCGATCAACTTGGTCGCGCAGAGCTGGGGACGCCGCAACGTCCAGCGCGGCGACGAGATCGTCATCACGTGGCTCGAGCACCACGCGAACATCGTCCCTTGGCAGCAGCTCTGCTCCGACAAAGGCGCGTGCCTCAAGGTCGCGCCGGTCGACTCGCGCGGCCAGGTGATCCTCGAAGAGTACGAGAAGCTCCTCGGTCCGAAGACGCGCCTCGTCTCGTTCACGCAAGTGTCGAACGCTCTCGGCACGGTCACGCCGGCGCGCGAGATGATCGAAATGGCCAGGCGCCACGGCGCGCGTGTCCACCTCGACGGCGCGCAGGCGGTCTCGCACATGGCGGTCGACGTGCAGGCACTCGACTGCGATTTCTATTCGTTCTCCGGCCACAAGGTCTTCGCTCCCACCGGCATCGGTGTGTTGTTCGGTAAAGCAGACGTGCTCGAAGCGATGCCGCCGTGGCAAGGCGGCGGGAACATGATCGCCGACGTCACGTTCGAGAAGACGATCTACCAGTCGGCCCCGTGGCGCTTCGAGGCGGGCACCGGAAACATCGCCGACGCCGTCGGCCTCGGCGCCGCGCTCGACTACGTGACCGCGCTCGGACTCGAGAACATTCACCGCTACGAGCACGAGCTCCGCCTCTACGCGGAGGCCGAGCTCGCGCGCGTCCCCGGACTCGACATCATCGGAACAGCCGAAGAAAAGGCGGGCGTCATCTCCTTTGTGCTCGACGGCGTTCGCACCGAGGACGTCGGTGGATTGCTCGATCAGGAGGGGATCGCCGTGCGCTCCGGCCATCACTGCGCGCAGCCGATCCTGCGTCGCTTCGGCCTAGAGAGCACCGTCCGCGCGTCGCTCGCGCCGTACAACACGCGCGAGGACATCGACGCGCTCGTCGCAGCGCTCCTCCGGCTCCAAGCGGGGCGCCCCCCGCGCGGCTGACCTCGACGCGGCCCCCCTTGCGTCTTTCGGAGTGTCCGTTATATTGGACGTATGGTTCAAACGGTCGCTCCCGCGAAGGCCCATGAGCTACTTTCCCTCGGTGAAATCGAGGTAATCGATGTTCGCGATCCCAGCGAATGGTCCAGCGGACACATCGAAGGCGCTCGCCTCGTGCCGCTCGAGCAGCTCCGGGCGAACCCTGCCGCGGCGCTCCCGCGGGACGGCGTGCTCTTCGTTTGTGCCGCAGGAATGCGTAGCCAAACGGCGGCGCGCGTCGCCACGTCGCTTGGTTTGACGAAGGTCTACAACCTCAGCGGCGGGACGCGGGGCTGGGCAAAGGCTGGACTTCCTCTCGTGAGCGAGCTCAGCATCGCCGTGTGAATCTACGGACCGTCGTCGCCCTCGCGTTGGTCGCGATCCTCGCGACGGTTGCGCGTGACGCGCGCGCGGTCGACCTCGAGAAGGTTCGCGTCGTCCTCCCCGACGGCGACAACCTGCAATACCTCGCGTTTTGGACGGCGATCGGCGCCGGCTACTTTCGCGACGAGGCCATCGACATCGAGCTGAAGTTTCCGGCGGCTCCACCGGCGACGATGCAGCTCGTGCACGAGAAGAGCGCCGACGTGTTCGTGCTTCCGCCACCGCTTTACATCCAGCTCATCGCCGAGAAGTTTCCGATCCTGCTCGTCGCGAACCTCCTGCAAAACGATCCGATCAACGTCGTCGTGCGGCGCTCGGTGATGGAGGAGCGCAAGCTCTCGGCGAGCATGCCTCTCGCGGAGCGGCTCGCCGGGCTGCGCGGGCTTCGCGTCGGCGTCGCTCCCGGGCCGCCGCCGCGCCTGCGCGCGCTCTTCGCGTCGGTAGGAATGGACGCCGATCGCGACGTCGAGATCGTCATCTTGCGCGGACACGATCAGAACGAAGCGTTCGCCGCGAAGAAGGTCGACGTCCTCTATTGCCACACGCCGTACCTCGAGACAGCGCTCGTCGAGCAAGACGCGGTGATGCTGGTGAACCAGTCGGCGGGCGAGGTCGCGAAGCTCGCGTCGCGGCAGATCCACGCGCTGGCCGTAAGCCCCGAGGTCGCGCGCCGGCGCCCCGATTTCGTCGCCGCCATGACGCGCGCGATCTACCGCGCGCAGAAGCTCGTGCACGCCGACGTGCGCGCGGCGACCGACGCCGTGATGCGCGCGCTGCCCGCGCTCGATCGCACGAAGGTCGAGACCATCGTCGCGATCTACGCGCCCGCGGTGCCGCTCACGCCGCGCGTCTCGATCGACGGAATCGATCCGGCGCTCGTTTTTTTTCCGGCGAGTCGCGCGGCGCCCGACCTGCGTGGCGTCGATCTCCACGACTATGTCGCGCCCTCCTTCGCGGAGCGCGTGCTGGCGGAGGAGGCGCGCGCTCTCGCGGACCAAGCGCGCGCAGCCGAGCCTTGGTGGCGGCGACGTGCGCGTTGGATCGGCGCCGCGCTCGCGGTTTCGACGATCTTCGTCGTCGTTGCGATGTGGCGTCGGCGTCGCGCTCGGCGATGACGCGCACTTCGATCGCGTCGGCTATCGTTCGCCGCCGATGAACCTCCGTCGCCTCCTCGCCACCGACGCGCCACGCGCGACCGCGATCGTCCGATGCGCCGTCGGCCTCGTGTTCCTGTCCGAAGGCATCCAAAAGTTTCTCTACCCCGCGACCGTCGGCGCCGGACGCTTCGCGAAGATCGGCCTGCCGTCCCCCGAGCTGCTCGCGCCGTTCGTCGGCACCGTCGAGATGGTCTGTGGCGCGCTCGTCGTCATCGGCCTCGCGCTGCGGCTCGCCGCGGTCCCGCTCGCGATCGTGATGGCGGTCGCGGTGGCCACCACGAAAGTACCGATGCTCCGCGCCGACGGATTTTGGAAAACGGCGCACGAAGGTCGCACCGATTTTCTCATGATCGCGGGGCTGCTCTTCCTCTTCGTTGCCGGCGCGGGCGCGTGGTCGTTCGACGCGCGGCTCGGTCGCGGAGGGCGTTCGCGGTAGCTGTTACTTCTTCTTGCAGAACCCGCGCTCGTTGCACGCGCCCGCCGTCGGCGGCGTGGGGCACCCGCTGTCGGCGGCGCACCGAATCGAGCAGAACGCGCGTTTCTTTCCAACGTTGCACGCGCCGCTCGCGCAGTCGGAGTCGCTCGCGCAGGGCGCGCCGAAGGCTTTGCCTTTGCCGTCCGCCGGAGCAGAGGCCGCGGCCGTCGCGAGCGCGATCACGACACCGGCGGACAGGAGGAACGCGCGCGTCTTCATGCTGCGAAATAGGAGCACGAATCAGGCCGTGTCACCGGTGTTACACGCGCGTGTCCGCGCGCGCATTTCTGCGGGATCGTGCGCTTCGCTGCGGTCCGCGAGGCATCAGGGTGGTGCATCGTCCCCCCACTGCGACGCCGGTGACGGGCGTCAGAACGGCTCGAGCAAAAGGTAGTCTTCGGAGTCGTATCCGACCGCGAGGAAGCGATGCTCGCGCTCGCCGAGCGCCAGCGTCGGACCGAGGCGCGCGAAGAGTTGCGTCAGCGTGAGCACCGCGTACCCAAGCGGCAGGACGTAGCGCGCGAAGCGTGTCGCGTCGTCGTCGACGACCAGCGTCGCGCCGAGGAGCTCGAGGACGCGCGACGGAGCGCGGCTGTGCTCGGGCGACCAGAAGAGGATGCCCTGCGCGGGATCCGGCGGCCCTTGCTCGGTCGTGCCGAGGAACGTGAACGCGAACGCGCGCGCGGCGCCGAGCTCTTCGTGGAGATCGAACCACAGCGTCTGGATGTCGGCGGGCGGCGCGTCGCCCGTGAGGACGCCGCGGAGCCACATCTCGAGAGGCGCTGCGTCCTGCTGGTAGTCGATCGCGCGCGCGAGATCCCATGCGGTGCACGGCGCCTCGGTCGCACCCGCGGCGATGAGCTCGTTCATGCCCATGCCGATCGGCCCACGCTGGCGCGCGAGGCGAACGATGTGCTCACGAGCGGCGTCGGGGCGTGCGTTCACGCGCGCAGGCTTAGCACGGACTGACGCGCGTCGCGCGCTGTCGGGGCCCGTCGCAAGAGCGCCCGTCGGTCTCGTAGGAGGCCACGGACCGTCGTTCTGTCGAACGTAGCTAGCTACAATAGAGGCGGGTTCTGTGGAATGTCCTTTATAACGGACCTTAATCTTTATTGACAGACACGGTGCGCACGAACATCTTCCTCCCTGTGAGACTCCTCGTGCCCGCGCTCGCGCTTGCGAGCCTCGCGCTCCCCCATGTCGCGCGGGCCGACGATCCTCCTCCTTCGACGCTGCCGCCGTACGAGCCTGCGCCCGCCGCGATCTCGCCCCCGGAGCACCCGCTCGCGGGATGGCACGAGGGACTCTTCTACATCCGAGATCGCGACGACGTCTTTCGCCTCTACGTTCAAGGCCGCGTTCACGTCGATGCGCTCACGTGGCTCGCGCCGGGGCTCGGATCGGCTGGGCCCGACACGACGCTCAAGTCGACGCTCACGTTGCGCCGCGCCCGCTTCGAGATCGGCGGCGAGTTCTTTCAGGACTGGCAGTGGCAGCTCTCGGGCGACTTCGCTCCGACGTCGGTCGACAACCCGGCCGCGCGCAGCGCTTCGGCCAACTGCACCGTCGATCCCGTCGCCGGCACGAACACGT